>CAYMSH010000117.1:0-15949 GCA_964392945.1 uncultured Planctomycetaceae bacterium
CTGCACCGCCCCTCCGTCAGCGATGGTCAATTCGCCCGTGCCGTCCAGCGGGTTGGTCTCATGGCCCCCCAGAGGCAGGAGGCCGGACACCGTCAACGTGCTGCCGTTGCCCGTGACCAGCGCCATACCGGTCGCTGAACTGAGGACACCAATGTAGACATCCGTGGCGGAAACCGTGCCGCCCGTTCGTATTGTCAGGTCACCGTCTCCTCTGAGACCGACATCCAGGTAACTCGTAATGGCCACCGAAGCATCGTCCTCAACGATGACGTTCCCTATATCACCTACGGATCTCGCCACGTCCAGATGTCGCCCGATGAACGACGTCCCGTTGCCCGTGACCGTCAGTGTGCCTTGGTTGATGCTCGAAAGCCCACCCGAAGTGTCCAATTGAACGTCCGCCCCGTTCCGCAGAGTAATATCGCCACCATCGATATTCAGCGGACCAGTGATTGCGCTGAGGTCAGTGCTGGTCAGATCGAGGCGGCCGCCGTCAACGATGACCTCGCCGCCAAGCGACCGAAGCGTTGTCAACGTCGAAGGGGTGGCGTTCGTGCCGCCGGTCAGCAGCAGTGTGCCTGTGCTGGTCTTGTCCAGCCGGGGGCCGGTAAGGACACCGGTCACTTCGACTTGGGCGATGTCGATGGCCCATTCACCATCGGCGCCCAAGGTCACGTTCGGCACGGCATGTGAGACAGGTCCCGCGGCGGTCAGGTCACCGCTGCTGAGCGTCAGTGTGCTGCCGGCAAGGCCCGCGTTGATATCGTAGTCGACCGGGGCGCTGAAACTCAGGGAGATGATCTCATGGTTCCCATCGAGCTCAACAGTCGTGTTGGGGGAGGGGAAGCCAAAGTGCACGATGTCGTTGGCGTCTGGGAATCCGCTGGCGCCCATCCAGTTGTTGGAGTTGTCCCAGGCGCCGCTGAAATTGCCGGTCCATTGAAAGACGGCGGCCTGAACTGGCGTAGTGACAAGCGAAGACAACAGGATGACGAGTAGTGATGTCCGTTTCATGAGTTGGCCTCCGCCTGTAAACAGAGATAATAACTTCGATGCGGCGTGCCATCGTCGGTCAATTGTTCAGCTGGCCAGGCCAGCCAAACGACCGAGTCGATCGCATAGCATTAATGTGCAAAACCTCAGGGCTGAGCGGCCCGATGGCGTAAATGTCCCCATCGGCGCCTGGGCAGCCCGTCCAACAAGACCAGATTCAGTATAGTGTATCCACTAAATAGGAATTACGAAGATAAAAACGTGAAATATGTACTACATATCCTCTATGGTCATACAGCCGCTTCCCACTGATCTCCTGCGGTTCACATCAACAACAGGCTGTCTCAAAGTGGGATTCGTCCCATGATATTGCGTCAGGATTGCGTCATTTTCACTCCAGAAACAGTCCGGCACCAGTCCCGTGTTAGTCCGGAGTTATTCGGCAAGTTCTTTATAGACCGATGTTACTGCTGATGTGATGGTGGGTTACGGGAGGGCGGGGGAGGCTTAGAAGACCGCTGCTCTATCCAGCTGAGCTACTGGCGCATGTCTTCGGCGGTCGATTCCGGCCGCCTGCACGAGGCAACAATAATAACGTTATCGCCGGCAAACTTCAACGCTGCTTGTAAGATGCCGCTCAAGTCGGGCGGGGGGGCTGCTGCCAGTGGCAGTCGCGATTAGAGTCGTTCGGGTCGGTGCTTACTTCTTTGATTGCTCAAGTTGCTTGCGGGGTTTGTCTGGATCGGCGGACGGGGGGTTCTTCGACTTGGGGTCCTTCAAGACACGCTTGACTGCGGCGGTGGGCGATTTCTTCCGGCGATCGTCTGTTGGCGGTTGTGCGGTCGGTTTCTTTCCGGGCTGGGGGGCGGCCTTCTGCACGGTCCGATGAATCGCGTTGCGCAGGGATGTGTCGCCGGGCGTGTCCGGGCCGAGTTCCCAGATCATGACTCCGGCCAGACCGTTGTCAATGGCCCACTGTGTCTTCTTCCGGATCGTATTGACGCCGTTGAAGTAAACGCCGCCGGCTTCATCCGCCCCGGGGGCGGGCTTGTGGGCCTTGACGATATCAGAGTATGTCCTGGCGTCATTCCTGTTCTTCATATTGCGGCCGTAGAAAGGCGTCCCGAGACACAACTTGTTTCGAGCCGCGCCGAACGCCAGTTGCCGCTTCACGTCAGCGATGCTGTCGGCGAATGTTGCGTGTCGCACTCCGTGGTCGTAGGACATCAGGTGTATGTAATCCACGGCTTTGTATGCATCTGCGGCCAGGCGTTTGTTGTGACCGACCGCTACGGTGACAAGCATGCCGTGCGGGCCGAACGCCTTCTTCGTCTCGACAAGCAGGGCGGCGTAGGCTTGTTCCTGCTTTGGGCCCTTTGGGAACTCCCAATCGAAGTCTGCGCCGGCCAGGCGGTGTTTGCGGCAGAACGCGGTGAGGTTGCTTACAAACTTGCGTCGCGCATCGGTGTCTGTCGCCATCGGCGCGAAATTCTTTGAACGACCCCACCCGCCGAGGCTTATGAGCATCCGCACGTTGCTGCGTTTTACGAGCGTCTGGAGTTTTTTGAGGGCGTCGGTCTTCAGTTTCGACGTATCGAGCTGGCCTGAAGCCTTCGGCTCGATGGAGAAGTAGATGATATGCGTGAGCTGTTTGGCCCACGATTCGCGGATATCGCCCATGCGGTATTCCGGCAGATACCCCACGACGCAAAACCGCCCGCCGGCCGGCCCGGCCGCGTCGCATCCGGCGGTCGGGACAGCGGATGCCGCCGCCATACACAGGATTGTCATACAAATGAGTCTACGCATCTCTTCTTCCTTCTTCGGCCGGAGTCTATGTTTCGCGGCCCGGCTCACTCCGGCACGCGTCGGGAGTTTGGCTACGATCGTGCATTCGGATCCGCCGGGTCGCCTGGTTCGGTTTTCTCTGTGATCAACCTCAGCTCGGTCAGCACATCCTGTGCCGCGGCAAACAGCGGCCCGGTGGGATCTGAGCCCTGCTGGATTGCGGCCATGTTTCCGATGACTTGACGAACGCCGTCGTAAGTCAGGAGATAGTAAAACACCTGGTCGCTCCCTGGGTAGGGGAACTCGGTGACCGGGGCGGCGGACTCTGCAAACTGTTCGGCAGTTTTCACGTAGGGCTCGACCGCCCGCCGCACGCTGTCGTGCCCCTGGCCGCCAATTACTCCAAAGTCCGACGTGGTGTAGAGGCTCGCCGTGCCGTCACGCATGGACATCACCGACGCAATGATTCCGCCCATATCCCATTCGGTCAGCAGTCCGCACACCGTCGGAAACTCAGCGTCGCAAGTGAAGCCGAGCTCGCTTGCCGGTGTGGTGAGCATCATCCGGCGAAGCGATGCGCCGGGAGATTCCTCGCCGGCGGCCGCGTCTTTGCTCGTCGATGACTCCTTGTCGGTCGCTACAGCCTTCTGCGCCAGCCACCAGTCTTCCGTTGCTTCGACAGCCTTCACTACGATAGCGGCGACGTCAGGATGCGGTCCCTGTGACTCAGAACCGTACTCCCAATGACTCATCAGTTCCCTGCCGTCGTTTGTTCGGAATCCGACAAGCAATTTGCAGGGCTTGCCCTCGGGGTTGGGAGCACCGTAGCCGCCGATCCACTTGTCGATAATCGGGCCGGCTAACGCGCGGACCTGCGCGAATGCTGCGCCGTCGCTGACGCCAATGAACATATCGTTGTCGGCGTTGTCTTCGGTTCCGGTCCCCAGCCGATTGATGGTTCCGTCTTGTGCGAGAAGTATAAACAGGATTTGCGATCCGTCAACCTCCAGAGTGATCATTATGCCGGACACGTCGTCAGCGGCGGAAGACTTGGCCTTCGATTTGAATATGTCAAACAATCCCATAGAAACTTCTCCAATACCTGTTGCTGTATGATGTTTCGTGTCATCGGCGGCGCCGGCCGTCGGCTGGTCCCTTGGCGAATTGTGCCTATGCGCCCTTTTCTTCCAGCCCCGTGTCCTCCTTTATATCCGTTCGTGTTCACCACGACAAATACAAACCGGCCGGGGCGGGGCGGGTGTTGGAACATGGGCCAGGGGCCAGCCCGGCATTTCACGCAGCACGGCGATTCGTACTCTCTTGTTGTGCTGTTTGCGGTACCGGGGGGTGATTCCTTCGGCCCGGCCGACCGCGCGGTCGAAATGTCCGCGGCTTGGGACGCCCGCGTTCTGCGATATTCTGTTGAGCGATCGCTCGTTTTGCATCAGGGGCCGTTCGGCGTGCTCTATGCGTATTTGCCGGATCGTATCGGCGATCGGCACGATGGGGCGTCGGTGTTTTCCGTGCAGTCAGCCGGCCGGGCCCTGGGGCTGGAGCGGGGAATCGGGCTGTCGTCACGGGTGTCACATACCGCCGGGCTGTGACACCCTCTATCGGCGTAATTGCAGGCGATCAGGCGGCGAATCCCCCAGTCGCCGCTCGCAGGCGCCTGGCAGCTAACCGCCGAACAGACGGGCAATTCCCGCGAAATCGATTAGTCGGCTTCTCATGGTCTGGAAAAGGAGTACGCCTTTTCGTGGCGAAGCTGTCACACGCCGAGAGCTGTGACATGATTGTGACATGACGGTCCGGCTGGGCCAGGTCGGTGCGAGATGAGCGGGTAGTTGGACAGGCAGGTCGAACATCAAGTCGGGCGATGCTGGCGAAAGCGGGCCGTTGGGTCGATAAGAGATGTTATGAGCGAATCTGTGACCGATCCGAAACCGATGTGTCTGCCCGGATTGCACGAAGCTGTCGCCGATGAGATCGCCCGGCGGGTGGCCCTCGGCCGGTGTGTGCTGGATATCGCCGCCGGCGGCGGCGGGCTTACCCGGCGACTGGCGGATATGGGATTTCGGATGCTGGCTAATGACGTGCAATCCGCGGCGTGGGCGGTTCCGGATATTGAGCTGATGAGCGTCGATCTGAATACGGAGTTCGCCGAGGCGTTTGGGGCGATGGAGATCGAGGCGATCGCGGCGATAGAAGTCATCGAACATCTGGAAAACCCACGTGCGTTCCTGCGGCAGTGTAGGCGGATCGTGCCGGAAGGCGGGTTCATGTTTGTCAGCACTCCGAATGTCACGTCGGCCGCGTCGCGTGGAATGTTCCTGCGGGCCGGTAGGACGGTCTTCTTCGATCGCGCCGGTCCGTGCGCGGGGGATCACATAACGCTCTTGCCCCACTGGCTCCTGGCCCAGCACGCCGAGGCCGCCGGCTGGGAGATCGTTGAAACCGCGTTCGCCGGGCGCTACGAAAACCTCGGGCTAAAGGCGCGTATGGGTCGCATGCTGGCGAGGCTTCTGGGGCGATACGATCACTGCGACGAGAAGAAGTCAGGCTGTACACTGATGACGCTGCGGAACAGTTGACCCGATGTCAGACCGGTCGGCCTGACCCCGCCGCTTCATAGGCCTGCGGGGGCTGCTGGTCATCGTGGCGCGCGTGTTTTGGATGATGAATGTGGCCCACGACGAGATCGGTTATGCCTGCCGGCAGCAGCATGAAAACTCCGCCGAACCAGCAGACGTATTTGATTGTCGCCACGAGCAGGGGGAAGCTTCCTACGGCCTGTCCGACCAGGCAGAGCAGCAGTACGGTCACCCCTATGATGAATGTCAGGAACGCCGTTCCGGCCAGTTTTCTTGCTTTCATGAACTCTGTCGACGGGGTGTTTACTATACAGAGCGCCGCTGTGACGGTCATGCACGCGGCGATGGCGATCAGCCCGATCGACTGTGCGCTCGGACCGGTGTTGGTGATCAGTTTGATCGGGACCATCAGGAATATGTGTCCCATTTCGGCCGGCAGCGCCGGTGTCACCAGGAAGACCAGCCAGAGGACCGCTCCCGCTACGCCGAAGTAGTAGGCGGTATGGTTGTCGGGCTGGTAGCTCCTGCTGCGAATTCCGACAAGCATAGCCACAGGCGCAGCGAAGAGGCCCAGGAAGCACAGGGTCATCGCAAGGGTGTTTCCGGTTGGAGTCGCTTTCTGCGAGCCGGTCATCGCTCGGACCAGTTGCAGATCGGCCAGGGCTATCAGGATCGGCACAACCGCCATGAATAGGATCATGATTCCGCGCAGCGGATGTTTCGTCAGCACCTGCAGCACCAGCAGGCCTACTCCGGCTACTCCCGGGACCAGGCAGATCACTTTGATCGACATCGGCGGAGCCGGGATCTTGCCAAGTATGGTGATATTGACCATATCGAACGATCGTGGTCTCTGGGGTCCGTTGTCGTGGACGATAGGCATCAGGAACCCGATCAGTAGAACAACGCCGAGCAGTATGAGGTTGGCTCGCTGCCTGCCGGCCAGTTTGGCTCGCGCGTGGACCTCGGGGCTGATCTGGTGATGCCGGCGGCGATGTTCTGAGTTGTGCGAAGGCTCGTTTTGGCGCTGTCGTACCTCAGTCGGCCGCGGTGCGTTATTGGCTACCGGGACCTGGAGCAGGTGTCCGCATCCCGGGCACCTGGCGGTCTTGCCGCCCTTGTCGCCGGAGACTCTGAAGCCCTTTCCGCAGTTGTTGCACGAAAAAGAGATCATCCTTCGCCTTTCGCCTACATGAAATCTACGGCGCAGATCGGTGTGTGCCAACTTCTGCGTCGATACTTATTGCTATCGGCGAATCGGGTCGAGTTCGATTAATCACGCCGGTTTGAACTGGGTTTCGAGATCTTTCAGGGCCCGGCGGTTCTTTATCTTTGAGACCGCACCCATGCGATCTACGAGGAGGCGGCCGTCGAGGTGATCCAGTTCGTGCTGGATTATCCTGGAATGCAGATCGACGCAGGTTTCCTGGAAGATATCTCCGTTGAGGTCCATCGCCTCGACGACAATTTCGGCGCTTCGCTTGACGTTAGTGTAGACCAGCGGGAAGCTCAGGCATCCCTCTTCCTCTTCGATCGTCCCGCAAGCGTCTACTATTTTGGGGTTTATGTAGACCTGCAGATCGTCGTCGCTGAACGAAGGCGACGCGGAGAACAGCCGTACGGTGACTCCGACCTGCGGAGCGGCGAGACCTACTCCGCGGCTTTCCAGCATCAGGCGCCACATGGCTTCGACCAGGCGGATCAAAGGTTCGTCGACCTGTTCGATCGGCGTGCAAACTTCGCGCAGACGCGGATCGGGGTACTTGACTATCGCCAGAGCATCGGGGTCTGCGGCTCGTATCTTGTCTGAGGAGTCCATCACTCCATCATATTCTCAGTGATGGGGCCGAATCAAGTCTTCTACCGGCGCCGATGATAGAGTATAATCATATCGATCGCTATGGTCCCCGATCGCGGGGGGCTCCAAAGCGACGATAAGGCCTTTAAATGGACGATCAGCAACAAGTCATTGAGCAATGCCAGGAACTGTTGGGTTATGAATTCTCGGACCCCGATATTCTGGCCAGGGCTCTTACGCACTCGTCAGTGGCCCACAATCGCCAGGACAGCAATGAACGCATGGAGTTTCTTGGCGATGCGGTCCTGGCCCTGGTAGTCTGCCGTGAACTGTACGACCATCGCGACGAACTGACTGAAGGGGAAATGACAAAGGTCAAGTCGTCTGTGGTCTCGCGCAGTACGTGCGCGATCATGGCCGAGGAGATCGGTTTGTGCGATCAGCTCTTCCTCGGCAAGGGCATGTCCCGGCACGGCGCGTTGCCGTTGTCTGTCGCCGCGGCGGTATTTGAATCGATCATCGGGGCGATCTATCTCGACGGCGGGCTTGCTCCGGCCGGCGAGTTCATTCTGAGGCATATCAGCGATCATATCGCAGAGGCCCTGGCCAACGAGCACCAGGAGAACTTCAAGTCGATGCTCCAGCAGCACGCACAGCGATGCATTGGCGTGACCCCGGATTACAACCTTCTGGACGAAAAGGGCCCCGACCACAGCAAGTGCTTCGAGGTGGAAGTCGCCATCGACGGCAAGCACTACCAGAGCGCCTGGGGCATGACCAAGAAGCAGGCCGAACAGGGCGCCGCCAAACGAGCCCTGGCCGAATTGGGCCTGCTCAGCGAAGAAGAACTGGCCGAATTGGACCCGAACTGAGCCTTGCACGCCGATTGCTGAAGCCAGGCGGGACACAGCGAGCGCCGCGACGTACGATTTGCCCCTAATTTTCGGCAAATCGGCATTTTTTCTGGCCAAAAGACTTGTGATTTGTCGATAGGTCTTCTACAATCCGGATGGTAATGTACGGACCCTTTTTCCCAGGGCAATAATGCTGCAATCTCGAACAGTTCGAACGCTGACGACCCTTTTCGTCGCGATGACTATTGGCGCCTTGTCGCTGATGTGGATGGAGACCGCGCCGATAGACGAACTGCCGATGCACCTTACCGCACGCGTCTCGGACGAGGCGGTTATCTTCCGAACCGATGTTCTTGTCAACCCCTCCAGATGGCGTAATGTCGTGGTCAGGATGGCCCCCTCGGCGGACGATAAAGTCGCACAATCGTGCCATTTTATAGTATCTTCCGACGAGGCCGGGGTCAGCACAACCGATCTCTGGAAGTGGCAGCAGGACGGATACCACACCTTCGCTCCGGGACACGATTGGAACTCCGACAGCATCGGCGTATGCTTCGTCGGCCAGTTAAACGATCAGGCTCTCCGGACCAAGCAGTTTAACGAGCTGATGGTGCTGATGCAGCGACTTCAGCGGCATTTTGAAGTGCGACCCGAACGAGTCTACCTGCACAGCGAACTCGACGATCGAACGACTCCGCCAAGCGGAGCCTTTGTTCGTGCGTTCTCGCGACGCCTGCTGCAGCAGCCCAACGAGTTCTAGCTCTTATCCACGTCTGACGATGTCCGAACGCTCTGTTCGAGCTACGGTTATGCGCTCCCGTCGCTTGGTGCGGCCGCCGATTGACTCAGAAAACCTCCAGAATGCCCGCTGGAGTAGTTTCGCGCAGAATTCAGGTTGCCTCCGTATCCCGATTGCGGCTTAACTGACTATTATAGCGATGGTTGTGTTACGCGTATTCTGCGGATAAATGCCGCGAACGAAGGGCTGAGATGCTGATTTGTGTTAAAGTAGGTAGAATATCGCAGAATTAGCCCTCATGTTTTAGCGCTCAATTGCCGAATATATGGATGTCGGCGATGTATGGAGTCGGCATTGAGTAACCATTACGACGGTCAACTCGTCAAATTGATACAGGAGCGTTGAGTATGAAAGTTCTCGTCCTTGATCCGGACTGGCGTTTCGCCCAGCAGGCCAGAGACTACCTTGAAGCACACGCGCACCTTGTGGTGCATCACACCAGCAGTGAACGCGCTGTGGACAAGGTCGCACACTGGCGACCGGACCTGGTGATCGTGTCTGACGAACTCTGCGAGGACGGGTTGCTCGGCGAACTCCACGGCTGCGAGGATCGTCCGGCCGTGTTGCTGACCGGCTGGATGGAACGCTACGATCGCATCTGGCGGATGTGGCAGGAAGGCGGCGACGAGTTGCTGATGAAGCCGATGTTCAATATCGACGATCTGCACGAGGCGATCGTCGTGGCGTTGGAGAACGCCATCGCCGGCGAGAGAACTCGTCCGGTTGCGGTCCCGGCGTAAGTTTCCGACTCGAACAAAAGTATAATGTTTTGCGGCTTTCAGGCCCGCGCGATGCTCAGGCGCGGGCCTGTTTTATTTTTACGCCGATTGCATTGAGCCGGGCCATTGGGTAGTCTGGCGCCATGATTGGACGCGGAGTAGGATTTGGATTTTCGACCGCCCGGGACGCCGTCGCGCGATGCCTGGTCAAGGTCAGGGTTACGCCTAACGCACTGACGCTGACCGGAGCGGGGTTCACCGCCGCCGCGGGCGCCTGTTACGCCATGGGCGCCGGGCGCAGCTACGCGTTGCTCGTATGGGCTGCGGTCCTGATTATCTTCGCTTCGGCCTGCGATATGCTCGACGGAGCCGTGGCCAGGATCGGCGGTAAGTCAACGGTCTTCGGCGGGTTCCTCGACAGCACGCTGGATCGGTTCAGCGATTTCGCCGTCTATGCCGGGATCGCGGTCGGGTACGCCTCGCTGGCGCCGGCCAATATCACGTTTGTGCTGCTGGCGATGCTGGCGTTTTTCAACTCCTTCATGATCTCCTACTCCAAGGCCCGAGCCGAGGATATCATAGAATCGTGTCCGGTAGGCTACTGGCAGCGGGGCGAGCGATCGGCGGCGATCCTGATCGCCACTTTCGCCAATAACCTTCCGGCGCTGCTGGTCCAGCAGGCGATCCTGCCGATGTTCACCGTGCTCCGTCGGATGCTCTACACAAAGGCGATAACCGAGGGCAAGCAAGTCCAAACCGATCCGCGAACCGGCGGGCTCTGGCTGAAGCTGCACCTGTGGTATTGGCCCAGGATGTCGCTGCCGTACGATTTCGTCACTGGCGTTAATATCGCGTGGCTGATCTTCGCCCCGATCGCGGCCACGTATCTGCTGGGCCAACTGACGCGACAGGTCTGACGCCTCGATCCGCTTAGCGGCGTTTATTGGGGAATCTGCGGGAAAACTTCACTCTCTTTTGGGTTTGCAGGCTGTGAATCGTACTCTTCATGCAGACGGCCTTGAAGAGCCGCATTGGAGAGCAACATCATGTTTCGCAACCTTTTGATTGTTACAGTAGTTACACTCGCCTCGGCGGGCGCGATCGTGTCCGCGGAGGTTGTTGACATGCAGGCCGGGCAGTTCGCAGTCCTGGCCGGTAAGAGCGTGGAAATCGGGTCCGGCGGCTCCGTCACCGGCCGCGTCGGGTCAATTTCTTCGGATATAGATCTGTTCTCCGGCGTTACGATCCGCGGCGATCTGTTCGCTGGCGACGATCTTCGCGTATCGAAGAACTCCGCGATCTTCGGTGATGCGATCTCCGGCGACTACACGTCGCTCGGATCCGGGACCTCTATCGGACGCATTGACGCCGGGGCCCGGCGAGGCGAGCGGAACTACCTGATCACAGCAGGCGACAACAGCTCGATCGGAGCGATGTACAGTTCCAACGCCGTGAAGCTCGGGTCCGGGGTGAAGGTAAATGGCGCCACCAGCGCAAAGAAGTTCAGTTCCGGTTCGAGCCTGATTTACGCCGGGCGGATCACGTCGGCTGACAACGTCACGCTCGGGGTCGACACCATGCTTACCGGCGAGATTCACGCCGGTCATGATGTCAAGATCGGTGACGACTCAACTGTAAACGGCGCGACCTACGCGTCGCACAAGCTCACGTTGGGCAAGCGAGCCTCCGCCGGCGCGCTGCACGGCAAGGATGTGACATTGTCCGATGGCGCCTCGTCGGGCTCCGTTTTCGCCTCGCGTAACGCGAAGGTCGAGAAGGACGGAACCGTTAGCGGATTTGTCAACGCAGGCGATGACGCCGAGCTGAAGAAGAATTCGTCCGTCAGCGGCGACGTGACGTACGGGCACAAGCTCAAGAAGGACAAGTCCGCGTCGATTTCCGGCACAACGGTCAAGGGCTCCGCCGCATCGCCGACTGCTCCGGATACGACACTAACCGCGCCGCGTGATTTCGCGACGTCATTGCTGTCGGCTCCGACATTCGTCTCCGGCGGTTCGGACGTGACGATCAAAGCCAACCGCACGGCGTCGCTTTCGGCGGGAACCTATAAGAAGCTCACCGTTGAGCAGGACGCAAAGCTGATGCTGACCGCCGGTACGTACAATTTCTCGGATGTCCTGTTGGGCAAGTCGATCCGCTTGACCGCTGACACCAGCGCCGGCGATATCGTGATAAACAGCGCCGACGATTTCAAGATCGACGAAGGCGGAATTGTCGTACGGCTCGGAGCCGGCGAGATCATCGTGTCCAGCGGCGACGATATGGACTTCAGCAAGGACGTCAGTGTAGTGGGCGACTACCGAGCATACGACGATTTCAGCGCCGACAACAACTTCGCCATCGCCGGCAGGGCGTACGCTCGAGAGAACCTCACCTTGGGCTCAGGGTCCTCCGTGGTCCATTCCAGTGCATCCAGTGCGACCCCAGAGCCGGGCACGCTGATACTGCTGGCGGTGGGAGCCGTCGGCATTGTCTCGCGACGCCGACGCGGCAAGGGCTCGGTCGCATAGAAGACCACTGCTCATTCGGCCAGTTCTGCAAAGAGCGTGAACGCTGTCGCTCCGGTAACGTGGGCTTTGACGTATTGCCCGGCCAGTGATGTCCCGCCCTGGAAAACCGTGATATGATCGCCGGTTGTTCGCCCGAGCATTTGCACTATGTCCGGATCGTCGCCGACATTCACAGGCTTGTCCGACAGGGGACTTGGGCCCTCGACCAGCAGTTCCACTTCCCGATCGATGAAGCTTTGGTAGTGCTCCAGCGAGACCTCGGCCTGGACGGCCAGCAGCTCCCGGTTGCGGAGTCTTTTCACTTCAAAAGGTATGTTGTCTTCCAGCGTTTTTGCGCCGACGGTTCCGTCTCGCGTGGAGTATTTGAAGATGAAGCTGTTCTTGAATCGCGAGCGCCGAATCAACTCGGCCGACGCCTGGTGATCGGCCTCGGTCTCGCCTGGGAACCCGACTATGAAGTCGCCGGCGATTGTCACATCAGGCATGACGCCGTAAGCCCGATCAATGAAATCGTCGTACTGGGCCCGCGTGTATTTGCGGTTCATCGCGCGTAGAATTCGATCCGATCCGCTCTGCGGCGGGCAGTGGATGTAGCGGCATACGTTCGGCAGATCCCGCATTGCTGTCAGGATGTCGTCGCCGAAATCCGTAGGGTAACTCGTCACGAACCGCAGGCGCCGCACTCCGTCAATGGCGGAGATTCGCTCCAACAGATCGCTGAGTCGCGTCGTGGTATCGCCGGCGGAGTAGCGGTAGCTGTTGACGGTCTGGCCGAGCAGTGTTATTTCGCTTCGCCCGGCGCCGGCGAGCCGCTTGACTTCCTGGCATATCGCCTCGGGGCTCCGACTGACTTCCGGCCCGCGCACGAACGGAACGATACAGTACGTGCAGAACTTGTCGCAGCCGCGCATTACGCGAACGTACGCCTGGGCCGGCGAGCCGACTTGCGTGTTGCGATCGTGGTCCAGCGAATCGATCGACGAGTCGGCCTCCTGCTCGGCGGTGCGGTCCTTGCGCTGCGGATCGCAGGCTACGCTCTTGTCGCCATCGGCCGCCCGGGCGATCATCTCGCCGAGATCGTGCAGCTTGCCGGGCCCGCAGATGATATCCACAAACGGATACCGCTTCAGCAGATCGGCGCCCCTGCGTTGGGCCATGCATCCCAGCACGCCGACTATCCGCCGCTGCTTGCTCAGTGCTTCGCGACCCAGTCGGGAGTAGACTTTGTTCTCGGCCTGCTGGCGCACCGAGCACGTGTTTATCAGGAACACGTCGGCGGTCTCGAGTTCGTCGACGATCTCGTATCCGGCGCCGAGCAACTGGCCGGTGACCAGTTCGCTGTCCAGACGGTTCATCTGGCAGCCAAGGGTTTCCAGGTATACTTTCATGTTCTTTCGGTATCCGACAAACCGCGTATCATACCAGCAATCGGACCAGGATGCGATTGCCATGTCGCCGGATCGGTGGCGTGCGTAGCCTTCAGGGCCGTAGGGCGGCGATACAGAGCCGTCGAACAGCGTGCTCCGCGTTTCTGCTTGTTGTGACCTGAACTGGGCTCTATAAAGGATAAGATGTGCTTATCAGGAATCAGGGCAATGGCACGTGTTGAACCAAGCTGCCTGGACCCCAGGGCGAGAGGCGGGTCGCCCGTCGCTGGAAACATGAAGAGAGCAGCCCATGCCGGTATCTGATGAATTCCTTGAATACGTGCTTGACCAGTTGGCCCCGTTCGGCGAGGTTGCGGCTCGCAGGATGTTCGGCGGAGCCGGGCTGTATCTCGACGGGGCGATGTTCGGCTTGGTAGCCGATGACGTCGCCTATTTGAAAGCCGACGATTCGAATCGTCAGGACTTCGCGGCCGCCGGGTCCGGCCCGTTCAAACCGTTTCCAGGCAAGCCGACGACGATGTCATATTACGAGGTCCCGGCCGATGTTCTGGAGAGCTCCGAAGAGCTGGCCGCCTGGGCCAGGCGATCACTGGCGATCCAGAAGAAGGAATAGCATTACCCGCTTTTACCACGGAAGGGTGTGGGGTGCCGGCTAACGGCGAACGGCAACGGCTTTTTTGCCACGGATAACACAGATAACACGGATGTAGAAACGGCGAACGGCCCAAGACCAACGGCTTTTTGCCACAGGTTCCGAAAAGGCCGTACTCGTTGCCTCACGCCTTTGTCATTTTTAAGTCTGCCTTATCCGTGTAATCCGTGCCATCCGTGGCAAAGAGTTGTTGCCTTTCGCCGCGGTCGTTTGAGACCTGCAACGTCCGTGGTCTACTTCTTCCGTTTCCGGTCTACGTGTTCGGCTTTCATGATCCTGGCCATGTCGGCTACGATTTCCGGGTGCTCGTCGGCCACGTTTTTCGTCTCCGACAGGTCCTTTGTTATGTCGTACAGTTGGATCGGGCCGTCGGGTTTCTTGAACGTGTTCAGGCGGATGCCTTTCCATTTGCCCTTGAGAACCGCTTTCTTGCCGCCGCCTTCGTAGAACTCCCAGAACAGGTGAGCGTGCTTCTTCTGGGCGCCTTTGCCCGTCAGCGTCGGGGCCATTGAGATCCCGTCAGTCTTGGGGCATTTGGCGCCGGCCAGTTCCGCGAACGTCGGCATCATGTCCTGGAACGCCGAGACGTGATCGCTGCTCTGGCCAGGCTTGATCACGCCGGGCCAGTTGGCGATTGTCGGCACGCGCACGCCGCCTTCGTACAGGTCGCGTTTCATGCCGCGCAGATCTCCGTTTGAGTCGAAGTATCGCATATTGTGGCCGCCTTCCTGGTGCGGGCCGTTGTCGCTGGTGAACATCACCAGCGTGTTCTTGTCGATGCCGGCGGACTTCAGCTTGTCGCGGATCTCTTTGACGTAATCGTCGATGTAAGTGATCATTGCGGCGAAGCCTTTTTCCGCGTCGGGCCAGTCTTCCTTGGCGTATTTTCCGTAAGAGGGGACCTCCATCCCGTTTCGCCCGCCTTCGTTGTTGGCGTGCGGGATGTTCAGTGCATAGTACAGGAAGAAAGGCTTATCGGCGGCTTTGTTCTTGTCGATGAACTCGATAACTTCCTTCTGGCAGAGGTGCGGTACGAAGTCGACCTTCTTTTCCGCCACTCCGTCGCCCTCGACCCTTCTGCCCTTCCTGTTCTTCCATTTCGCCTGGAGCACGTTCCGTAGCGGGACTTTCTTACCGTTGCGGACAATGAACTCGGGGTAGCAGTTGTGCGCGTGGTTCATGCAGACATAACCGTAGAAGTAATCGAACCCGTGCTTGTTGGGATCGTCGAGATCGGCCCGGCCGACTCCCCATTTGCCGATGCACGCCGTTGCGTATCCGGCCTTTCTCAGGACGTCGGCTACTGTCACGTCGTCATCGCTGAGTTTGACCCAACCGTTGGATCGCACGGTGCAGTGTCCGGTATGCAGACCGGTCATCAGCACGCATCGCGACGGGGCGCAGACTGTCGAGCCGGAGTAGTGGTTGGTGAATCGCATGCCGGTGGCGGCCATTTCGTCGAGGTGGGGGGTCTTGAGCTTTTTCTGTCCGAAGCAGGCCAGATCGCCGTAGCCCATGTCATCGACCAGCACGTATATAATGTTCGGTTTTGTCGTCGCTGCGGCGGATTGTGCCGATCGCGGCAGGATCATTGCGGCCGCTCCGGCCGCGGCATACTTGAGGAAGCTTCGTCTCTGCATGGCGTCTTCTCCAGTTCTGGTAAAAAGTTCGGCGTCAATAATACAATAACGCACCGAATCACGCGAGATTTCCGATATGCGGCATGTGTGGGGTCAGAGCTTCATTAACATTAAGGGTAAACGGCGCCCTTAATGTTAATGAAGGGCCCGTCGATTTAGTTAGCACAGGTTTTGCATGAGGGACGAGACGGCGCTA
>CAYMSH010000118.1:0-15925 GCA_964392945.1 uncultured Planctomycetaceae bacterium
GGAATGAAGCTCAAACGCCTGGACCTGGGATACTGCAAAGCGCTGGAGAGCATTGCCGGGATCGAAAAGTTCCCTCTGGAGTTTCTGTCTTTGCGTCTCACGAAATTCGCCACCCCGCAAGTCGCCGCGGGACTGAAGAAAAAGATACCCACGCTGAAGAAAGTCCTGATAAAGTAGCTGCTCGGAGCGTGCATGAGCGACAGGAACTACTACGAAATACTCGGCGTTGACCGACATGCGTCGGCAAATGAGATCAAGCGGGCGTATCGCAAGCTTGCCAAGGAGTATCATCCGGACATCAACCCTTCGCTCGAAGCGGCCAAGCGGTTCAGCAAAATCGACAAGGCCCACGACGTGCTCATCGATCCGGAAGCACGGCAGGCCTACGATCGGAGCTTGCCCCCCGAGCCTTCTTTCGATCAAGGCGCCGCTCAACCGGACGCCCGGTCTTTCACAACCCAGGGAATGCAGGGCTCCCACGGCGCGGCGCCGAGTGAACTCGCGCAGGATTGGGCTCGTAGCCGGCCCCAACCACAGCCTCGACAGCAACGGCGATACGAACTAGACCCCAGACTTGTCAGCGCATATTGCATTAGCGTCGGGTGTGCTGCTATTCCTGTCGTGATCGCCCACCATAGCGTCTGGCACGATAGAACTACATTCGATAGCCTTGGACAGTTGCTGCGTTTCATCGGAGGTATCGGACTCCTGGCGGTTGTCATCTACGGCGCCGCCTTGCTCTGCGCCCTGACGGCTTGCAGATCGTTGGGCGCCGTCCGTTCAAAATCGGATGAGAAGAAGCCAATCAGCGTGTTCTTTTTCATCCTGTTGCTGTTTGATCTTGGGCTCATGGCAATCAAGGGCGGCCTGACCAAGTTCGTGGGGATCAGCGGAACGTGGCCCTATTTCGTGGCATATGCGATATGGTTTGCAGCATTTCTGTCGGCCGTTATCGTGCTCCGTGTCGTGTCGAGTTCGAGTACTTTTCGGAGTGTCTGGTCTGACGTGGACCGCACGCACCGCAAGAAGAAACGACGCGAACGCTTTGACGCACCCAAAGTGATCCTGATTATTGTCCTGGCGGCAACCGCGTTCGTGGGGCTATGCGCGTTGCTCCCGTCAGACATGCAGGATGTGATTATTACGCCTGTCCTTCTACTCGTGGGTTTGGCCATTGTCATCATCCTGAGAGTGGCCACCTGGCCGCGATTGTGAAACATTTACATAAAACTGCAAGCAACTAGGATGGGCCTCAAACAATGAAAGAAGGTCAAACGATGAAAATTCTCGCGTCTATTCTTCTTATCGGCGTTATCGGAGCGGCGGCGATTTCTGAAACCAGCGGGCCTAAGTTGCGTATGGGACATGCCCAGAAGCCGGCGGCCGCGGCTAAGGAGCTTGAACAGTTCAAGGCTTCGTATTCGGATCTTGCCGGATGGAAGAAGCGAAAGGCTCGGATCACCGCCGGGATAATGAAAGGCGCCAAGCTGACGACGCTGCCGAAGAAGACGCCGCTCAAGGCGATGTATTTCAAGAAGCGAACATACAAGGGGTACAGTGTCGAGAACGTTGCGTTTCAAAGTTCGCCGGGGTTCTACGTGACCGGATCGCTGTACCGCCCCACCCAGCACAAGGGATCGCTGGCCGGGATTCTGTGTCCGCACGGACATGGCGGGCGGTTCCGCGCCGCACGTCAGCAGCGATGCGGCGTGCTTGCCAAGATGGGCGCCGTGGTCTTCCTCTACGACATGGTCGGCTACGGCGACTGGAAAGAAGCCGGCTGGTCGCACCGCAAGACGCCCGAAGTGCTGCGAATGATAACCTGGAACAGCATTCGATCGCTGGACTTCATTCAGTCGATCGAAAACGTGGATCCAAAGCGGATCGGCATGACCGGCTGCTCCGGCGGCGGGACGCAGACATTCGTACTGGCGGCGATAGACGATCGAGTGGCCGTAAGCGTTCCGGTCTGCCAGGTCTCGACGCACTTCTTCGGCGGCTGCGTCTGCGAGAGCGGAATGCCGATCCACTGGGGACCGAACCACAAGACAAACAACGCCGAGATCGCCGCACTGTGCGCTCCGCGCCCGCAACTGGTGATCTCAAACGGCAAGGACTGGACGAAGTTCATTCCCAAGACGGGCTTCCCGTACATCAAGCACGTGTACGGCCTGTACGGCGCCGGCGACAAGGTAAAGAACGCACACTTCCCAGAAGAAGGCCACGACTACGGCGAGTCAAAACGAATGGCCGCCTACCCGTTCCTGGCAAAACACCTGAAACTGAACATCAAAGCCGTCCAGGGCAAAGACGGCCGTGTAGACGAATCGTTCGTAGTGATCGAAGAGTACAAAGCCATGCTCGTGTTCGGACCGGACAATCCGCGCCCGAAAGACGCGGCGAAACCAAACACGAAGTTGCCGTAATCTGCAGCCTGCCTAGCGAACAGACAGATGCGACGGCTCGGCTATTTGTGCGCTGCGCCGTTAGGTTTTCGCCGTCGCCAACTGCCTACTGCCAACTCCCAACTGCCAGCCGTCACTTGACTATTCTCAGGCCGAAAATCCCGCCTGCTATGCGTCCCGGGTGGGCCTGGAACCTGATCGTTACTTTCTTCTTGCCCTTGGTCAGTTTCGGCGGGATGGGGTATTTGACATCGATGAACTTGCCCGGTTTGGGCGCGGCCAGCTCGTATGTGGCGATCTTCTTGTCGTCCACCAGGATGTCGAAGATCCGCCCGCCGGCGTCGCTGCCCCAGTATTTCACCAGCGCCGAGACCGGCTTGTCGGGTGATACCTTCATTTCGTACGAGAACCAGCCGCCGCCGCGTGCGTCGCGCCACTTGCCGCCGAACGCCAAACCGGAGCCCGAGCCCTTGCCCTTGTAGTTGTGAGCCTTTTCGCCCGGTGAGCCCGGGGTGACCTTGTCTATAGTGTTTGCTTCGAGTTCGGCCAGGAGTTTCGCGGCCGCCTTGCGGTCGGCCTGCTCTTTGGCCCAGTCCGCGTCGGTAAAGAGTTTCCAATAGACCGTGAATCGCTGGTGGTGCATTTCGCCCAACGGGATCAGCGTGACGTCATTCGGTTTGCCGACATTGCGGGTCTTGAATCTCAAATCCTCGCCATCGATTCGCTTGACCCATTGCGACGGATCCTTCGACGGGGCGACAATAACCGGGACCGTCGGGACCGGATCGCCGGAGTACTGCTTATTGTGCCTGCAGCACAGGTTCTCTGGCATATCCTTGGTCCCCAGTTCGCCGGCCAGCACGAGCGGACCGTACATCACCACGCCGAGTTTCTCATCGTCGCGTGCCGTGTAAAGATGCAGGCTCATCGGCAGGCGGACCTTGATCGTGTCGCCGTCTTTCCACTGTCGCGTCAAGGCCAGGTAGCTCTGCGGCTTGGCGGTGACTTTCTCGGGTTTGCCGTTGATCGAGACTTCAACACCCTTTGTCGCCCAGTACGGTACGCGGATTCTCACTATGAGTTTCTGCGTGGTCTTCGTCACCAGCTTGATCGTCGTGGTGTCGGTGTTGGGGAATCCGGTTTCCTGCGTGACGGTCAGGCCCTTTTTCTTCCAGTTGAGTTTTGACGGGATGAACAGGTTAACCCAAAGCGAATCGGCATCGTGATAGTAGATCGTGTCGCCGTACTTGGCGTGATTTTCGATGCCCGTCCCGACGCAGCACCACATCGAATCCTCCTCTGTGGAGTAGGTCTTGAAGTGTCCGGGCTTCAGTGAATAGAAGTAGGTCATGCCGCCGGTTTTCGGGTCCTGTGATCCGAGGATATGGTTGTACAGAGCCCGCTCGTAGTAGTCCATGTAACTGGCCTTGGGATTCCAGGCGAACACGTGACGAGTGAGCTTCAGCATATTGTAAGTAGCGCACGTTTCGGTGCTGTCCCAGTTTAGATACTTGGATTCGGTTCCGGCGGCGCGGAAATGTTCGTGGAAGTCTACACCGCCCGGGGCGAACGATCGGGTCTTGATCACGCGGTCCCAGAGGAAGTTTGCGATGGTCCCGAAGCGTTTTTCGCCAGTGCTCTCGTACAGGCGTGCGGCGCCCAGGAGTTTGGGCAGCTGGGTGTTAACGTGCCTGCCGGCCAGCTCGTCGCGCCGCTCGGCCAGCGGGTCGAATATCTGCTTGTGATTGAATCGCCTGGCCAGGGCCAGATAATCCTTGTTGCCCGTAACATCGTACAGTTGGGCCATCACGTCGTTCATACCGCCGTACTCGCAGGCCAGCGACTTCTGGAACAACTCTTCGCTCAGGTTGTCAGTGCCCTTCTTGGCCCAGTCGGCGAATTTTCGGGCCACTTCGAGGGCCTGCTTGTTGCCGGTGTGGACGTAGGCGTCCATGAGTCCGGCGTAAGTCTTGTGCACCACATACCAGGGCACGTACCCGCCGGCGAGGCCCCACTTGTGAACGCGGAACTTCTCGGTGAACGCCTCTTTCCACACTTCCGGGCGAACCGATCCGGCGTAACCGTTACCGTGTTTGGCCTGGACTCCTGCGATCTCGGCGACCATGTAATCGACGCGTTTCTTGAGCTCTTTGTCGCCGGTGGCGGCGTACATCAGCGAGCACGCCGTGAGATAGTGTCCAGAGGTCTGACCGACGAGGTCCTTCATCTCCCACCCGCCGTAACGTTTGCCTTTAGTCTCCATGCCAGCCCGCTCGTGGAAGGGCCAGAGCATACGATCGGCGCTGAGCTTGAGCAGATACTCGCGATTGATCTCCATCGCCTTCTTGAACGGGCCGTCCAGTAGCGTAACGCGATCAAGCGCGAACGGTTTGGCTTTGACGACCGAGTCGGCGGCCATGAGCAGCGAGCAGCTTAGCGAGAGCATCACTGCGGCGATCATCAATGTGCGAGTGGTTTTCATATCGGATTCCTCATTGTGGATTGTTTCCAGAAGTTATACCCAGAGATTATCCCCCGCGTCGCCGCGGCGTCAACACGATTTTGTTCTCGCCCCGGCGGAATTCACAACCGGGCTATTTGGCGTTCTGTTTGGCCCAATCGGCTTTGGTCAGCAACTTCCAATAGACGGTGTATCGCTGGTGGTGCATTTGGCCCAGCGGGATCATCGATATGTCTTGCGGTTTTCCGACGCCTTGTGTCTTGAACTTCAGGGCTTTATCGTCGGTTCGTTTGATCCAGGCCGACGGGTCCCTCGAATCGGCGACCAGCACCGGGACTGGCGGGACCTTATTCCCGGAATACTGCTTGTTGTGTCCGACGCAGAGGTCCTTGGGCATGTCTTTGGTTCCCAGTTCGCCGGCCAGCACGAGCGGACCGTACATAATCACGCCGAGATTCTTGTCGTCGCGGGCGGTGTACAGGTGCAGGCTCATCGGCAGGCGAACCTTGATCGTGTCGCCGTCTTTCCACTGTCGCGTCAGGGTCAGGTAGCTTTGGCGCCTGGCGGCGAACTTCTCAGGTTTGCCGTTTATCGAAAGCCCAACGCCCTTGGCCCAGTACGGCATGCGGATCTTCACGCTGAGCTTCTGGGCGGTCTTCATCGACAGCTTGATCGTCGTGGTGTCGGTGTTGGGGAATTCGGTTTCCTGGGTGACGGTGACGCCCTTCTCGCTCCAGTCGAGCTTCGACGGAACGAAGAGATTCACCCATAGCGAATCGGCGTTGTGATAGTAGATCGTGTCGCCGTACTTGGAGTGGTTTTCGATTCCCGTCCCCACGCAGCACCACATTGAGTTCTCATCGGTGGAGTAGGTCTTGAAGTGCCCGGGCTTGAGCGAATAGAAATACGTCACGCCGCCGGACCTGGGGTCTTGCGATCCGAGAATGTGGTTGTACAGTGCCCGCTCGTAGTAGTCCATGTATTCTGCGTCGGGATTCCAGGAAAACACGTGTCGCGTCAGCTTGAGCATGTTGTGCGTGACGCACGTTTCGCAACTGTCCCAGTTGAGATACTTCGCCTCGGCGCCCGGCGCGCGGAAGTGCTCGTGGAAGTCCACCCCGCCGGGCGCAAACGAGCGGGTTTTGACCGCACGGTCCCAGAAGAACTTCGCGACAGTCCCCATTCGCTTGTCACCGGTCAGGTCGTGCAGGCGAGCTGCGCCGATGATCTTGGGGAGTTGCGTATTGACATGCTTGCCCTGGAGTTGGTCGGTCTCTTCGGCCAGCGGGTCGAAGATCTGCTTGTGATTGAATCGTTTCGCAAGCGTCAGGTAGTCCTTCTTACCGGTCAGCGCGAACATTTCGGCCATCGATTCGTTCATACCGCCGTATTCGCACGCCAGGGACTTCTGAAACTCCGCATCGGTAAGTACGTCGGTCCCCTTCTTGGCCCAGGCGGAGAATTTGTCCGCCACTTCCAGCGCCTGTTTGTTACCGGTGTGAATGTAGGCGTCCATGAGCCCGGCGTACGTCTTGTGCAGCACGTACCAGGGCACGTATCCGCCGGCCAGCCCCCACTTGCCGACGCGGAACTTCTTCGAAAACGCCTCTTTCCACACTTCGGTGCGAACCGATCCGGCGTATCCGTCACCGTGTTTGGCCTGGGCCTTTGCGATTTCGGCGACCATGTAATCGACGCGTTTCTTAAGCTCCTTGTCGCCAGTGGAGGCATACATGAGCGCACAGGCGCTGATGTAGTGCCCGGAGGTATGCCCGACAACGTCCTTCTTCTCCCATCCGCCGTAGCGTTTGCCCTTGGGCTCCATACCGGCCCGCTCGTGGAAAGGCCAGAGGAACCTGTCGGCATCGAGCCTGAGCAGATACGCCCGATTGACTTCCATCGCCTTCTTGAACGGGCCGTCCAGTAGCGTAACGCGATTAAGCGCGAACGACTTGGCCTTCACAACGCTCGCCGGCTCGGCGGCGGTGAGCAACGAGCAACCCAGCGACAAGACCAGTACTGCAGTCGTGAGAATTCGCGTCGTCTTCATAGTGGACTCCCTTTTATCGTTTAAGGACCAACTTGTGAGTTTCGTTTGATTGCAGATCTTCGATAGTGAGCTTCAGTTCGGCTTTGTCGGCGTCGATTCGGATCAGGGCCGCGGAATTCGCTCGCGACCCGCCGCCGACTACCTGGTGCACGGGGCAGTCGCCGGTCGGCTTCTGGATGCGCGGGCGATGGGTGTGTCCGCTGACGATCATTCGACAACCCGCCGCGGCCAGCGGTTTCATCCACTCGTCGTGTCCCTGGCCGGAGTAGTAGGCGTATCCCTTGAGGGTTCGCCCGTCATTGTCGCCTTTCAGCCCGCGGAGCGGAATGTGGCAGGCGGCGATAAGGAACGGAGCCGACTTGATCTCGGGGCGCTTCAGCGCCGCGATCAGCCATTTGGTCTGGGCTCGGCGGTAGTCTTCAAAGTCCGCCAGCCCAGCGAACGCCGGATGCCTGTCGGGCTTGTCCTCGCCGGTATCGAGCCCGATCAACGCCAGCGGCCCGTGACGCAGTGCGAAACAGTAACGCCCGGCGATGCTGGAACTGCGATTCAGCGCCGGCGGATCGTTCGCATCCAGCGGCCAGGGCGGCATCGCTTTGGTCAGCGAACCTGCATGGCGGCCGCGAACGTCGTGATTGCCGGGAACGTACAGCAAAGGACGGTCCGCCGCCCAGCCTGTCAGGGCTTTGGAACCCGGTCGCAAGGCAATCCGCGCCAACTGCTCTTCGCTGCTGAAACTGTCGCAAATATCGCCGTTCCATAGGTGAAAATCCGGGGCCAGAGCGTTGACCCGCGCGACAAGAACGTCGATCAGATCTCTCTTATCGTGCGTATCGTTGGTGATGGTCAGCGATATCTTCTCGGCGTCGGCGTCGGGCAAGTTCACTCTGTGGACATCGCTGTAAATCGTCTTGCCGGTGCGAATCCTGTAGGCCCCGCCGTACTTAATCTCCTGGGCGGCCAGGCGGTAGAAGATTCGCTTCTTCTCGATGCCGCTTATGCGAATCGAGTGGAAACGATCGCTCAGCTCGACCAGCCCGTGATGGGCCGCCTTGGCGCGAAACGCGAGTTTCTTGTCATACCCCCATTCGATCCAGCAGTTGGCCAGCCCGCCGGTTGTGAAGGCTATCGAAAGCGAATCGTCTTGCGGGGTCTGCACCACAGGCGGACTGGTGAACGCCAATTCGCCGTCGCCGGCATCAGCTCCCGTCGCAGTAGCGCCAAGAGCAGGAACCGCGCCCAGCGCGATGGCCGAACCAAGAAAATCGCGACGCTTCATAAGCCAACTCCTACTTGCCTTGCTTTGCGAGGAATGCTCTTGCTGCGGTTAATGTCTTTTCATCTTTCGTGATGGTCATCGCCTCTTTCACCGCGACTATGGCGGCCTTGAGTTGGGCCGAGTTTTTGGCGTCCACACCCGGTGCGATTGCGATCGCTGCGCGTGCGGCGTATTCGCTGGCGTGGCCATATTGGCGTCGGTCTGTCTTCTTCATCCATTCGACCGCCATAGCCAGGGCCTCAGGTCCCGGGGTCCACTGCAATTCGGCCAGCGCGCTGCGGGCGCCGGAACCGCGCGGATCGAGATCGGCCAGTTCCTTCAGGAGCCCGAACCGCTTGTCCGGCGCCAGATCACCGGCGATCACTCTCCGCACGCAAGCGTTGATCGCCTCGCCGCGGCTTCGGTTTCGCTCGGTTTTGACAGCCATAGCCCGCAAGACAACCATCGCCTTGGGATCCGGCGACGATCCGAGCGCCTCGAACGCGGCCCTTTTAACGTCTCGGCTTTCGTTTGTTGTTGTCGCAACGACGGCTCCGAGAGCTATCGGTCCGCCGATCCGACCTAGCACGTCTATAATCGCGCACTGCACGGCCTGGTCTTTGGTCTCGCCAAGTGCGGTTATCACCGGTATGGCGGCCTTGTTGCGGTCTTTAGCTCGCCGGCAGGCGGCGACGATCGCATCGCCGACAATCCGGCGCTGATTGGTTGATCGCGCCCTTACAAGCAGGTCCGTCATCGCCGGCACTTCGCCCGCCCCGCCGATTGCGCCGACGGCCTGGACGGCGGCGATGCGTACTGATTCGTCTCGGTTGTTCAGATGCTTCTTGATCGCGTCGAGGTTCTTCGCGTCGCCGATGCGCCCCAGAACTCTCAGGACTCCGGCCAGTTGTTTCGGCTTGGCGGTCTCCAGCAGCGGAGCCCACTTGTCGGGCATCTTGGAGCCCAACTCGCAGGCGACATCCGCCAACCGCTGATCGGACGAACCGGCCGCGGCCAACACGTTTTCAAAGGCTCCTTCGCCCATGATCTCAACGAGTTTTTTCAGCGCCGAGGCGTGCAGGAAATGATCGCCGGGATTGTCCCTGATGAGTTTCCAGCAGAGTGCGACTTGATGCTTCTCCGACTTAACCGACTTCATCAGTCCGGCGAGCCGCTTGTCAACGATATCGCCCAGGCTGATGAGCTTCATAGGTTTATCGTCGCTCTCGATGGCCCTGATGGCCTCTTCGAGCATGACGCGTTGCTCGGGGTTGCGGAAATCCCATCGCCAGGCCTTCAGCTTGGGCAGCGCGGACTTTGCGGCCGGTCCGTACTTAGTCAGCGTCGTAAAGCGGTGCGGCAGGCGGCGGCTTCCGCCCCAGGCTCGAGGTTCGAGCGTTTCAATGCACAGCTCCACGCCCTCCTTGAGACCGAACCGCAGCATGAGATCCAGCCCGTATGCACGGGGGGTGTCTCCGAACATCATGTAGTGCGGCGCCACGTTGCGCGTCACTTCATAGATATCCTGGGCCAGCACGCCGACGTCCTGCTCGTTCAGATATTTAAACGCGTAGGCCCCTGACCCGCGCGTGCGGGCCGAGGTGTGCCCCAACAGCTTCTTCAGCGCAGGATAGAACATTCCGCGATCAATATCCTTCAGCGGGTTTTCGCCCTTGGGCCAATTGGGGAACATACCGGTCATGTAGATCGGCGCCCCGCCGGTGGGATCGTGCCCCAAGCTGTAGGCGATCGCGGTTCGCGTCGGCTGCATCGTGTTTGCTTCCTGGGTGTTCAGTGCGGCCCGGAACATCTCCGGCACCGCACGCCGTGCGGGGGCCCCGATCCGCGACAGTGCGTAACTGGCGGCGACTCGCACGACCTCGTGCTTGTCCGACAGGGCCTTGGTGATCGCATCGATGGCGCCGGCCGACCGATCGCCCTGGTACCCCAGCGCCGCACAGGCTCCGGCGCGGGTGCAGTGATCGTCGCTTTCCAGCAGCTTCAGAAGTTTGGCGGTGTGATCGCCCTTTTTCTTACCGAGCCAATCTGCGATCCATTCACGAGCGGCCGGGGACCAGCTTCCGAGCTTGCTAATCAACTCATCGGCGGACATCTTCTGGTATTCGGCCAGACGCCATCGCCCCGCGTCAATCGCTTCTGCGACATCCTTATCGCTGAGGTGCAGATCTTCGGAGGCGTCCTTTCCGGTAAGGTGGATCTTCTTCAGGGGCAGAGCGTTGAACAGAACGTGGGCTACGGTTGGGTCTATTATCTCTCCGCCGCCGTAGTATCCGCCCAACGCCTGGGTTACGTAGCTACCGTCGGCCTTGCGTGTAAGGGCGTTGTACCATCGCATTTCTTTGGCGAAGGCGGCGACGGCTTTGGGGCCTCCGCAACTCGAACCGAGGTAACCCCAGAAAATACCGTAGGAATTACCGCTGTGTCCGTACTCGCGTTCGTCGTACGACGACGTGACGAGCTTGGAGTAATATTGCGAAACCCTCTTGTCGCCCAGGACGGTGAACGCGACGGCCGCCCCGCCGTTCTTCCCGTTCGACGAGAGCGCGTTTCGTCCGTTGCTGCGTCGCTCGAGGCTGGCGCGGTGGTATCCGTATCCTATGGACCCGTGGCCGACAAACTGGGTGAAGAACTCGCTGGATCGCCTTATCGCCTGGTCGACCTCGCGATGATTCACGCCGCACTTCTTGGCCAGCGTAAGCGACAGGAAACACGGAACGCCGGCGACGTTCAGTCCGCCGTAGCCCATGAGTCGCCCGTGGAGTTTCCCGTTGGCGTCCGGCGGTACGAAGTGGTGTCCCCAGGTGCCCGGACCGCCCTGGCCCATCGCGGTCTTGATCGCGTATTCTCGAAGCGTGGGCAGAACGTATTTGTCTCCGGTCGCCAGGTAGTATTCGCCCATCACGATGCCATGGAGACCGGCGCCCCAGGCGCTGTTTCCGCACTTGGCCTCGGGTCCTATCCATCTGACCGCGTGGATTCGCTCGCGGGCAAGCTTCATATGCTCGGGTTTGCCCGAGGCCAGGAACGCGAGAATATCAAACGAGAAACGCGGCTGTTTCTTACCCGAAGCAAGATACTTCAGCGCGTCTTCCATTATGCGTTTGGACTTGGGGCAGTTGTACGGCGCAGTATCGCTGTAGGTCCCGAGCACTTTGAGTTTCAGCGATACGGTCTTCTCCTTGCCTTTGCGCCATCGCAGGAGCTTCAGCACGCCTTTTTGCTTTTCGGTCTCGGCGTCGTTGATCGCGCGGCCGAAACTTTTGCGGGCGTCAGAGTCGAATTTCTTGTCGCCGATACCGAGAATAATGTCGCCGACTTCGATCAGGCCATCGGCCGCCGAGCCGGACTCGACTTCCGTGATGAGTATCTGCCTCGCATCGTCGGTCATATAGTACCTGGTGAAGATGGCGCCCTTGAGCCCTGTCGGCCCGAGAAGGAACGAGTTGATCCTCATCAGCTTACCGCCTTTGGTCAGATCCGGCGGCGGACCGACAGGTTCCGGCGGAATCGGAGCCCTTCCAAACGCGGCCGCTACGCCGAGAAACAGGACAGCGATAGTGAGAACGATGTTACGCTCGACGTTTTTTCTAGGCATGTGTGCTCCTTATAATCCATGACAGTATTGGATTTTCCGCCGAATGCAAGCGTTGTTTGCCCGGCCCGGCGGTTCAACGGTGACACCGGCGGTAGGTTTGTGTAGAATCAGCGAATGGTTATAACTATTGACGGGCCTGCGGGGTCCGGAAAATCCACTGCCTCCAGGAAACTGGCCGCTCTGCTGGGCTTGGCGTATCTTGACACGGGCGCGACGTACCGCGGGCTGGCGTATTACGCGCTGACATCCGGTATTGACCTGGAAAACGAGACCGCACTGGCGGATCTGGCGCGGCGGATCGATCTGCAGTTGATACCCGACGAAGACGGTGTAAACGTGCTGCTGGGCGGAAGGGACATCAGCGCCGAAATACGGACCGAGCAGATAACCGCACTTACGCGACACGCGGCCGGTTCGGCTGTGGTGCGGGGCGTCCTGGTCGAACTGCAGCGAAAGATCGGGTGGGATCTCGGCAGTTTCGTAACCGAAGGCAGGGACCAGGGCTCAGTGGTGTTCCCCGACGCAGACGTGAAGTTCTATCTCGACGCATCGGCGGAGATTCGAGCCCGGCGCCGCACAGACGAACGCCTGGCCACAGGAGACCACGCCGACTACGACGAGATACTGCAGGCAATTATCGATCGCGATCAGCGAGACATCTCCCGCCAGGTCGGGCCGCTTGTCAGGCCCCGGGGCGCCGTTGTGATAGACACATCAGAGATGAACATTGACCAGGTCGTCGAGGCGATGGTCCGGGCCGTTGAGGAACGAACATGACAGACCCAAACGCTCCAGACCGCCAGCCGGAACCGCTTCGCAGCCACCCCAACCCGAAGCTCAGGGGCATCCGCCTGCCCAGCACGATCGACTCGTCGAATCCCTATTACGCCATGATGCGCTGGGGACTGCGCCTGCTGATGCCGATGCTCTGGAACGCCCGCGTGTACGGCCGGCATAACGAACCGTCTGATGGAGGCGTTGTCTATATTTCGAACCACCAGAGCTTCCTGGACCCGATGCTGATTGGGTTCGGGCTGGTCAGACCCTTGAACTACATGGCCCGCAGCACCCTGTTCGACACTCCGGGCCTGGACCAGTTGATGACGTCGCTGAACGCCTTTCCCGTAAAACGCGGCAAGGCCGACACCGGCGCACTGAAGGAAGCGATGCGGCGGATAAAACGAGGCGGCCAGGTGCTGGTATTCGCAGAAGGCACACGAACCCAAGACGGGCGGATCGCCCCGTTCCTCCCCGGCGTTTCACTGCTGGCCCAACGTGCGGCCGACTGGATTGTGCCTGTCGTTATCGACGGAGCGTTCGAGGTCTGGCCCAGAACCCAATCCCTTCCAAGCCTGGGCAACATCGCCGTCTCTTTCGGACAAGCAATACCGCAGCAAGAGGCCAGAGGTTTCAAATCAGCCGAACTAGTAGAACACATCCGCCAGATCATGATAAAGATGCAAGCCGACATAAGACAAAAAGTCAAAAGACCCCAGTTTGAGTACTAACGGCCTGGCAGTTGGCAGTTGGCAACGGCGAAAACCTAACGGCGAGAATCTAACGGCGCGTTTCGAGTGGGATTTGTGGGCGTGAGGTTTGCGCCGTTGCTGTTGTCGTCGCCAATTGCCAATTCCCAATTGCCAATTGCCACGCCGTTCACCTGTAAACCAGTTTCAGGACGTAGGCTTCCCACTTCTTTTTGAACGTTTCCATTTCTGCGTCGGTGGTCAGGCCGAGGGTCTTTTTTAGTGTTTTGTAGCCTGTGGGATCAGTCTTCTGGTTGGCTACGAACTGCTTGTAGTACTTTCGCAACAAGCCGCGTTGCTGCAGGTAGTAGCACAAGTACCGGGCCTGGGAGTAGTTTGTTCCTCTGTCTTCGCTATAGAACTGGTGGGTCGTCGTTGATGTCAGCGTCTTGAATGACGGTACGCGTTTGGCTTTTATCGCCTTCTGGAGCCCGGCCAGGCGCCAGTTGGTGAGCCCTACAATCTTTCCCGATCGACTGGCGGACTGCTCGTAGAGGGAGCCGAGCCCCTCGTTGAACCATGACGGACACGCCGGGAAATTCGCCTCAACGAAAGGATGAACTATCTCGTGGACCAGCGTCCCGCCGCCGGTGGAGATATTCATTATCATCGCCTTTTGCGCGCTTGAGTAGTAACCGAAGTGCGTCTGCGGTTTGTCGCGGAATATCTCCCAGGCGTACTTGCGATAGACCTTCTCGTTGCTGAACAGCCATATGTCCAGAATGTCTTTGGGGTCCTTCTTGAAAAACGCCTTCTTGAGCTTCTCAGAGGCCCACTTGACTGTCCCGGATCCATAGGCCCTTACACGGCTTGGCGATGCGTCGCCGATGACGACAAACGGAGGCTGGATGGCGATATTGAATCCCTTGCCGGCCGGGATTTTCTTCTTGAGCTTCATTATGTGCTGCGCGTAGTCGGCGGCGGTGAACGTCCCGCTCGGACGAATCGCGGCTATACGCAACGGCTTCATCCGGAAGCGAATAACGGTCCACTTGTGCGAATCGTATTTCAAAGGCCACAGTGACAGGAACTTCTTGCGGGTCATCCGCTTGCCGGCCCCGCCGGCCTGGGCCGGTTCGTGGTAGATCACCTGGTCCTTCGGGCCGTCATATCCCACGACCAGCCGCATGTGCTCAGTCGTCACGGGATCGGAATTGTACCGCATGCATACGATCGACGTTACGCCGGATTTGAGATCAGCGACCATCGCGTCAAACTGCTGGGTCATCTCCGCTGCGGCCCGGGTCACGCGAACGTGGTAAAACACGTCTCCCGCCGAGAATCCGATCTTCCGCAGCGCCGTCTGCAAATCTCGCGAGTAACATCCTCTCCCCAGCATCGGATCAACGCCGGCCGCATTGAACACCTGGTCCTGGGTTATCTTCTTGCCGAGTTTCCGAAGCACCATCTCGGCGCACGCCTCACCGCAGAAATCCGGCTTCTGCCTGACGTGGGGAACATCCTTGACCAGTATCAACTTCTCGCCCCGACCTGTCGTCGGCCGGGCCGCTGGGCCTGGAGCGACTGTCGTACGATTGGCGGCGCGGTTCGGCGTATCGGCGGTTTGAGCCTCCTTCGAACAACCGACGATAAGCATACCCGCGGCGCATAGAGCAATAGCCAGACGATTGGTTGATGAATGCACAGGCATATCCTTTCCCAACGACGTTGATTATACTACGCCCCGAACCGCATGACGGTTCAAAAAAAATGACCGTTACGCGGCCTCGTCCGAATCCTCTTCGGTGCGTTCGATATGCCGCAGTTCGTGGATTCGCTCGCTGATCCAGTATCCCAACACGCCGCCGGCGCCGCCGACAGTCATCCAGTCAACAGGCAGCGCCCGGGCGAACATTTGAACGTTGATCCACGAATTCGTGTCAGCCTGTCCGCTGGAGGCGATCGCCAGAACATAAAACAGCAGCCCTGTGATCATCGCCGAGCCCCACGACACTACGCTGAACTGCGTGGCGAATTGCTGGTGGGCTATCAGCGTGGCGACAAGGAAGCTGGTGAACAGCGCAAATACGATCTGGCCGCGACTGGGAGACCGCATCAGGAGCATGAGCAATATCGAACTGTAGAGCACCGTGGCCGCAAGGCAGTACAGCGTGCATCGCAACGCCGCGGCCCTGCTTCGGGCCTGCTGCTCAGGCGAAATGACCGACATGCCGTCGGACATGCGCATCTGGTCGAGAAGCGAAACGCCGATAGGCGAGATGAACCACAGGAACCACGAAGGCGAGCCCTGGCTCTGCGGACTGGTCGATCGGGCTGGTTTCTTCGAGGCTTTGTCCGACCCGTTGGTCTCGTCGGCCGAGCCCAGAATGCGTCCCTTCCACATCAGATTGGGGAATACCTTCGCCATTGCGGCTCGAACTCTGCAGATGATGTGAATCGCTACGACAACTATGACGATCAACACCAGCAGTTCAATCGCCAATTGAACGAACACTCCTGAGACCGAACTCTGGCTGGACCAGAACAGAACCCTGATCGGGGTCGAATGCATACTGACCCCGGCGGCTCCGACTAAAGTGGTGAAAAGCGCCCCTTCAGGACGCGAGGAGAAAGTCAGGGCGGCGCACGCCGCCGCCACTACCCACACA
>CAYMSH010000119.1:0-15780 GCA_964392945.1 uncultured Planctomycetaceae bacterium
CGGCACAGTGGCGAGGTCATCTGAACGTCGGAGGCTTCGCCTGAACGGTTACGATCCGCAGTATAGCACACAAGTGGCGATCCGACAACCGCCTGCAGGCATGCGACAACGCGAACGCAAACTCGCGGCATCTCCAAATTACGGCTACCCCAACGTTGCCGTTGGTCACAGGCCCATTTGAACTTGAGCTGTCATTGCCGCTCCGGCTGCGACCGCGGCGAGTATGATCGCGATCTTGATGCGCCTTACGGTCCTGTCGATGGCGGTTCGCGTCCCGCCGGTTGAGCCGAGCATGAGTATGTACTGCACCCGGTGGGCGATCGACCCGTGTCGCCAGTTTCTGGCGTTTTGATTGATGCCGTTCTGTTGAGCTATCTGTTGCAGTGCTCCGGCGAACAGTGCGGCGCCTTCATGCGTTATTCTCGGAGAGTTCTCCGGATCGGGCGCCGAGGCCCAGGCTCCTATAACGTCGCTCTGTCGTTCAAACTGCCGGCTGACCAGCCCGAACAGCAGCCAGCCGAAGAGCATTACGCTGGCGAACATCAACGCCAGGGTCACCGGTCCGGGCAGTTCGAACAGTTCAGCGGCGAAGATAGCCGCCGATTGGCACAGCGTCATAACCGAAATCGCCAGGAGCATCAGATACCCCAGATGATGCGATGTTACGTGTCCGCCTTCGTGCGCGAAAACTGCGCGAATGTGCTGAGAGTCCATCCTGTCGATAATGCCGTCGGAGACCAGGATGTAGCGAACCGGCGCGATCAGGCCCATTACCGCGGCGTTTGCGATAACTCCATCAGACTCCCAGACAAGTATGTCGCGGTAATTGAACCTCAGTCGTGCGCAGAGATCCTCCAGATCGCTTCGCAATGGGCCCGGCTCAAGGGTCCTGGTTCGCCATATGCCAGTAAGTATCACAGGGGCGATCAGGAAGACCGCGGCGGCGGTCCCGAGCGAAGCGGTCAGGTATATCGGATCCTGGATCCCGCGTGGGACAAAAGCCATCAGGTGCATTTCCAGCACGTCAGTCACAAGCAGTATGATAGAAACCGGCACGATCGTAAACAGCAGCATGTGGCGGATGTTGAACATAACGTGTCGGCCGCGGGACCAGTAGCCCCGCGATTGGCCCTGCTGATCGTCCAATGCGGTGCGAACGGCGCGGTGAAAACGGTAATCCAGGAACCAGCAGAGTATTACGGTGATCAAGAAAGGGATCAGCACCGCGGCTTTCTCCAGCAGCGGGATCCGGTATCGGGCCAGTGTGGTGTGGATGTATGATCCGTATCCCAGGGCGATGATCGCGCCCTGGCCGGCGATGAGCCAGAAGCGATACGCCGCCTCGAGCAAACCGTGTCGCCGGAGCATCTTAGCCGATGGCGTCTGGTCCTGCTCCAGGGCTCGGCTTACTGGGCCTCCGGCGGCGACAGTCAACAGGGCTCCGCCGAGTGCGTAACCTGCGATCGCTACGGCGGTCCAAACCGAGGGCCGGGCCAGATATGGAAGGATATCCGGCTGTGCGATCGCCAGTGAGAGCATTAATGTAACTAATATCGCTATAAGCATTGGGCGGTCATTGTAGTAGATCAGATGCGTAAGCAGGCAAGTTTTCTCAAAAGTCCTGCGTGTTATCTGTTCGATATGCGTTATAATAGATGGGTTATTGAAATAACTGAGGTCTGAAAGCCCGCCCGGAGCGGGGTATTAGGAGAACAGAAAATGAATACGATCAAATACGCACTCCTGCTGCTTGTAGCGGCTATCACATTCACCAGCGCTGTCGAGGCCAAGGTTATTTACCGAAGAACCTCGGGAAACAGATCGTCTCTGAAACGCCGGCGGGAACAGGAGCGGCGAGAAGAGGAGCGCAAGAAGAAAGCTCGCGCCAAGGCCATCAAGGACGCCAAGGAGCGCCAGAAGAAGATTATCGAATACCGCAAGAAGAGAATTGCCATCGCCGAAGCCAAGGAGCAGGAAGCGCGCGAAAAGGCCCAGGCCGCTCAGGAAGCGAAGATCAAAGAGAAAGTCGCCGCCGAAAAAGCCGCTCGCCAGGAAAAACTCCTGCTCGGCAAGTACGACACGATGGCTCGCGAAGTTCGCATGCCCTCGACGCAGCGCCAGAAACTCGTTGACATGGTCAGGAGATTCAGAGGTCTTCCCCCTGGAGCCTCCAGCGGCAACGCTGCTGAGATCGCTCGTCTGCAGAGGCTTCTCAAGACCGCCAACGGTCAGCAGAAGAAGATCATCGCCGCACGAATCAAGGCTGCCGAGGGCAAAAAAGCGGCGCCGACTAAAGGCTCCGGCTCGTCAAAGCTGACTGGCGCCGAGCAACACCGCAAGATCATGGGCCTGCTGACCGGGCCGCAGAAGGCCAAATGGGGCGGATATACGCTGGCCAACGATCCGTACCTGAAATTCGACGGGATAACGCTGAGCGAAAAGCAGACCAAGCGGATCCGACCGATCTGCGACGCGGCGGCGAAGGAACTGCCTGACGAAGCGTCGGATATTGACCCGGTAATAGCGGCTAAAAAGCGAAAAAGCGTGCTGCGAAAGATTCGCATCCAGATTATTTTTGAGGTCCTGACACCCGCCCAGCGAGCGGCCGTGGGAAGCTGATCGCCCAAACGCGGCGGTCTGCAGATCGCCGGAAGTTCAATTTAATATCTGCGCCTGTTTCCGCCAGCCGGGAACAGGCGTTTTTTTCTTGTAATTGACCTATGCCAATCGCGTAGCATATGGGTAATTCCCCAGCGACGGGGGTGTGACCGGCGCCGCTGATGCGCCGGTTAACCGCAGATTCACAGAACTGCCGTCACAGCGAAAGGAAGTTATTATGGGTGGATCAGGATGGTTCGGAAATTTCGTCAAGAGTCGAAACTCTCTCTATGGGTCTATCGAACGTCGGCGCGAACGGGCTCGTAATACCCCGGGCGGCGTTAGTCCCGAGTTGGTCGCCGAAATGCTCGACGACATCGGGGAACTGAAACTAGCGATCGCCACGCTGATCAACGTGCTTATCGCAAAGGGCGGCGTTACCGACGCTGAACTGCTGGCCCAGGCCGAAGTAATCGACGCCATGGACGGCGAAGCCGACGGGCAGTTCACCGGGCATGTCCAGCCGGACGGAAAGATCCTGCCCGAGCAGCCGCCGGAGCGAACCAGCCTGGACGATCTGGCCGACGCGGTCGATCACGCCGACGGCGAATCTGGATAACGAGCCGGACAATCGTATCGAGTCTGCCAGACGATCTGAGGAGATCCTGAAATGACCCGAAAACACTCGAAAAACTCCGCGGTTCTCAAACGCTTGCGGGTGACTGCAACAGTGCTTTATGTTGCAGGTATGGCTATCTGGGCCGCTACCCTCGGGTTCGGTGACACGAACCTGTGGTTTCTTACTCCTGTGGTTTCCGGCGTGCTGCTCGTAGCGTTCTGGGCGATGGGTGAGCAGTTTGTGTTTTCGTTCGGCAAGTCCCGCTACCTCACTCGCACCGAGAAGAAACGCCTGCGGCATCAGCGGAAGAAAGGGAAAGGTGATGCCGCCGCGGAAGTCCTCGGCCGGAAGATTCCGCAGAAGCCCCAGCCCTAGACAGCGCCGCATTCCGCATATTGTGACAATAAGTACGCAATCCCCGCGTTATTACGAGGGCTGTCGATACGCGATTAGCCCGGAAGGATTCTTGTTTCCGGTCAGAGAAGAACGCGCCGAGTCTGCGGGGCGGCCCCGGCGTGTGTTGCAATTTACTTCGCCCCAGAGGATTACATCGTGAAACTATCCAAGTGGTTGTTATCCGTGCTGATGACGTTGGCGTTCGTTGCTGGTCCGGCCCTGGCTAAAGATGCCGCCGCGCCGAAGAAGAAGAAACCCGACCGCGCCAAGAAAGTACGCGTCAAGAAGCCCAAGAGCCCGATTCGCGGCGAATACGCGATCATGAACTCCGAGTTGAAGTTCACTGACGCCCAGAAGACCAAGCTGATCGAGTTGCTCAATGCCCAGGGCGAAGCCCGTAAAGCCTCAGCCGAAGCCTCCAAGCCGATCAAGGAACAGCTCGCCGCTGCGAAAAAAGCCAAAGACAAGGAAAAGATCAAGGAACTGTCGACAAAGCTCAAAGAGCTGCGAGGCGATTCAAAGGGCGACAAGGCCAAGATCATGGCTATCCTGACTCCCGAACAGACCGCCACGTGGGGCAAGTTCACTCTCTATCGCAACGCCTGCCGCAGGTTCGGCAAGGCCAAACTGACCGATGACCAGAAAAAGGCCGCCCGCGATATCTGCTACGCCAGCGACGTGAAGCTGACCGGCGACAGGAAAGCCGACGCGGCGGCAACAAAGGCTCTCACCGCCAAGATCGCCGCCGACGTCCTGACAGACGCCCAGCGTGAAGCTATCAAGCCCAAGCCCAAAGTCAAAAAAGAGAAGAAGCCCAAACCCGAAGGCGGCAAGAAGCCCCGTAAGAAGAAGGGCGGCGATCAATAAATCGCAAGCCGTAGACTAAGACAATCCGGGCCGGAGCAAGCAAACGCCTGCTCCGGCCCGTGTCTTTTTAAACGAATCGACAACGGCGACGGCTTTGCCACAGAGATCTCAGAGAGCGGCGACGGCGAAATCTTTGTTACGGCGTCGGCAACAACTCAGATAGACGGCGAGGACACAGAGGTAGGCAACGGCTACTGGCTCTGCAGTCTTTGCCGTTCTCTGTGTTCTTGCTTTTCCCCCAAGCCGTCAGCCGTGGCCGTAACAGTTCTGTGCTGTTGCCGCTCTCTGAGATCTCTGTGGCAAAGCCGTCGCCGTTGTAGTTAGCTTGTGCGAATATTGCGGGCGTACCGGGAAAAAGCTTGAATTTGTCGGCTGAAATGGTAGATTATCAGGCACAAGCAGATGGCGGCGTAGCTCAGCTGGTTAGAGCGCGGGATTCATAAGCCTGAGGTCACTGGTTCGAGTCCAGTCGCCGCTATTGAGACGAGCCCCGTCCGGAAGGTCGGGGCTCGTTTTGCATATTAGACTACTTTTTAGGGGTTCTATTCGCTTTTTTGCTGTGCTCGCGAGGCCGCTGTTACGAAGTTCTGCAGCAGTATGAACACCAGAACCAGCGCTCCGACGATAATGCGGGTCCACCAGGCGCTGAGGTTGCCCTGGAAGTTTATCAGCGACTGGATCAGCGCGAATATCAGCACGCCGATCATCGTGCCAGCCAGGAATCCTACGCCGCCTGACAGGAGCGTGCCGCCGATAACGACTGCGGCGATTGCATCGAGCTCCAGGCCCACGCCGGCTCCGGCCGAGTCGCCTTTGGACATGTAAAACGTGTACGCCACGCCAGCCAGCGACGAGCAGAAACCCGCGAATGTGTAGACCAGTATCCTGGTGCGGGCCACGGGCAGACCCATGAGATTCGCCGATTCCTCGCTTCCGCCGATTGCGTAGACATTTCGCCCGAACCGTCTGAAGTGGGCCATATACAGCGCTATGGCGAACAGGCTCAGGAAGCAGAAGACACCCAGCGGAATTTGGACGCCGTCTATAGGACTCCAACTCAGATCGCGTGTGATTGTTTCTGAGTAGAACTTGTGCTTTATGCTCAGGGACTCGATACGGATCATGAACGCCAGGCCGCGAGCCAGGAACATGCCGCCGAGTGTCACCAGGAACGCCGGCAGCTTGAAGAAATGGATCAGGCAGCCCATCGCCGTTCCGAACAGCGTGCCGAATATGAGTGCTATCAAGATCGCGATCCGCGGATCCAGCGGCATCCAGGCCGCCGGCAGGAGCTGTGCGACTTCGCCGACTTGCCGAGTATCCAGCGCCGGATCGAAGCAGAGTGTCGCGATCAGTATGCTGGTGAACGCAACTACCGAACCGACTGACAGATCGATCCCGCCTGACAGGATCACGAACGTGGCGCCGATTGCGGCGATGCCTAGAAACGTATTTTCGCTGAACAGCTTGGCCACTACGCTCAGCGAGATGAAATTCCGATCTGCGAACGCCACGCACCCTGCGACGTACAGTCCGATCAGCACCGCGGCGCTTGCCAGAAGCGGTATGTATTTCGCGCCGACACGGATTTTCATTATGCGGCCCTCCGTTTACCGGCTCGCCCCAGCAGCCCTCGCATTTTTCGATGGAACTCCGGAGCCTGCAGCAGGCAGACTAATACTACGACGACGGCCTTGGGAACAAGGGCCTGATCGCTGGAGAGTCCATGGATCAGCATCGTAGTAGTCAGGGCCTGGATCAGCAGTGCTCCGGCGATTGAGCCCAGCAGTGAGAATCGCCCGCCGGTAAGCGCCGTGCCGCCGATGACGACGGCCATGATCGCGTCAAGTTCGAGATACAGCCCGGTCTTTGACGGATCGCCGGTTCGTATGTTGGATGTGTAGATTATCCCGGCGATTCCGGCGCAGAGACCGGTGAACGTGTAGACCATCAGCTTTACGGCCCGAGCGTTTACCCCGGCGTATCGGCTGGCGGTGTCGTTGTCGCCTACTGATTCGATGAACATGCCCAGGGCCGTCTTGCGAGTCAGCAGCGCCGTGATCGCGAACATCACTGCGACAATCGTTACAGCGAACGGAATAGTCAGCAGGAATCCGTTGCCGATAAAGTCGAATGCGTCGTATGCGTAATAATGCTCGAGGATTGTCGGTCTGAACCCCTTGGTTATCAGCATCGCCACGCCGCGCCCGGCGACCATGAGTACGAGGGTCGCCACCAGCGGTTGAATCTTGAATATCGAGACCAGGACCCCGTTCCACAAACCCGCGGCCAGTGCGATCGCAATCGGGATCGCCAGTACGAGGATAAACGGCGCTTCATGCTCCTTGATAAGCACTGCGGCGGCGGCTCCTGAGATCGCCATTACAGCTCCGACTGACAGGTCCACGCCGCCGGTTGCAATCACCAGCGTCATTCCCAGCGCCAGGAGCATGACGTACGAACCGTTTTTCAGGATGTCAATCGGTATTCCGAACAAGTGCGAATCGAGCCACTTCAGCTCGAAGAAGTCGACGGTGAAGAACACGTTGAAGATCGCCAGGACCGTAAGGGCCACCAGCGGCCAGACCGCAGGGGTCTTCAATCGCCAGGCGCAGATCGACAACGCGATCAGGACCGCCGGAAACGCTATCTCTGAGATCGTCAGAGACAGGTCAAGTTGCATTGCCGCTAACATCGTCGCCGCTATCCTCGTGTTTTGCTATCATGTGCATGATCGCCGGCTCGGTAATCTCTTCGCCGGTGAGTTGTCCTATCTGCTTACGGTCCCGCATGACCACGACTCGCTGCGAGTCGCGCACGATTTCTTCGAGTTCGGAACTGATGAACAGTATCGCCATGCCTTCGCCGCGCAGCGAGGCCATTAGTTTCTCGATTTCCGATTTCGCCCCGACGTCGATACCGCGCGTCGGTTCGTCCAGGATCAGCAGCCTGGGTTCGGTCGCCAGCCATCTTGCCAGCAGCACCTTCTGTTGATTGCCGCCGCTGAGATTCTTGACCAGTTGTTCGGCGCTGGGCGTGCGGATGTTCAAGGCCTTGATGAACTTGTCGGCCATCTCGCGTTGGGCTCTTCGCCCGATGGTTCGCCAGGCTCCGCGGCTGGCCTGGAGAGCCAACACGATGTTCTCGCGGACCGACAGGTTGGGTATTATCCCTGCGTCGCGACGGTCTTCAGGCGTAAAGGCGAATCCCATTGCGATCGCCTTGTGCGGCGAGGTTATCGTTACTTCTTCGCCTTCGACAAGGATTCTGCCGGCGTCAGGTTTGTCGATCCCGAACAGCAGTCGCGCGATTTCCGTTCTTCCCGAGCCCAGGAGTCCGGCCAGTCCGACTACTTCGCCGCCGGAGATTGTGGTGTCGATCGGGCCGACGGATCCGCGTCGTCCGAGCGATTCGACTGAAACCAGCGCATCGCCGGTAAGCGGTTCTACGGCGGTGCGGCTGCGATGCTCCATCGCTTCGACTTCACTTGTCTCTTTTCCGATCATCCGCGCGATCAGTTCGATTCGCGGCAGGTCCTCGGTCATGTATTCCCCGACGAGCTGACCGTTTCTAAGTACGGTGATGCGGTCGGAGATTTCGTAGACCTGGTCCAGGAAGTGCGTGATGAATATTATCCCGAGCCCGTCGTCTCTCAGGCGCCTGATCAGTTCGAACAGTTGGGCCACTTCGCGTTCGTCGAGGCTGGAGGTCGGTTCGTCCAGCACGAGCAGGCGGGCGTTTGTGTCCAGGGCGCGTGCGATGGCGACCATCTGCTGGATGGCGATCGAGTAGCTCGACACTTCGCGCGTTACGTCGATGTCCACCCCGAGGCGCGCCATGGCCCCGCGGGCCTGGCGTTTGATTGTTCCCCAGCGGATCGTGCCGAGTGTAGTGCTCTGGCGTCCCAGGCCGATGTTCTCGGCCACTGACAGGTGCGGGATAAGGTTGATCTCCTGGTAGACCGTGGAGATTCCCAGCGATTCGGCGTGTTTTGTCGATCGCGGATGGACCGGTTTTCCATCGAGCAGGATTTCGCCGTCGTCGCGCGGATACACGCCGGTCAGCACTTTTATCAGCGTGGACTTACCAGCTCCGTTTTCGCCCATCAGCGCGTGGACCTCGCCGGCGCGGAGCGTGAAGTCCACGTCAGCCAGCGCTTGAACGCCGGGGAAGCCCTTGGAGACGCCTCGCATCTCCAGGAGGGGTGTGTCGACCGGTGCGGTCATTAGTACTTTCGCTGGCCTATGAGTTCTTTGGCGACCGACTGATCGTATACGCCTTCTTCAACCGCTATCCATTTCTTGAGGATGCCCGATCCGGCGTCTTTGAACAGTTCAGGTTTCAAGAGCTTGTACTGCGTCGCGGTCTTCTGCATCTTGTCGTCCATGCCGTTCTGGAAGACGTCCAGGAGCGTCGTCTTCTTCGCGGCCAGCACAGTTTCCACGATGTCGAACAGTTGCGGGCCCAACTGCGGATTGCATTCTACGGTGCAGTTCAGTTCGCCTTTGATCATGGCTTCAAATGCGGCTTTGACCGCGTCGACTGATACGATCTTGATGTCTGTTCCCGGCTTGAGACCAGCTTCCTTCATCGCCTGGATCGCGCCGAGGGCCATGTCGTCGTTGTGTGCGTACAGTGCGTTGAATTCCTTGCCCTGGGGCGTCTTGAGGAACGCTTCCATGACTTCCTTGCCCTTGCCGCGTTCGAAGTTCCCGTCTTGGCTGGCGATGATCTTGATCCGATCCTCGCCGGCGATGGCTTCCTCAAAGCCCTTCTTGCGGTCCACGGCGCACGATGCGCCAGGCGTTCCGCGCAGTTCAAATATCTTCAGATCGCCAGTGGTGTTGTCCACGAACCACTTGGCCGCACGCCGACCTTCTTCGGTGAAGTCCGATCCGATGAAAGTTACGTACAGCGACTTGTCAGTCACGTCCACGCCGCGATCGGTCAGGATCACCGGGATGCCGGCTTTCTTGATCTCTTCCAGCACGCTCTGCCAGCCTGTCTCGACGACCGGCGAGAAAGCGATCAAGTCAACCTTCTGATCGATGAAGCTTCGCAGCGCCTTGATCTGGTTTTCCTGCTTCTGCTGGGCGTCAGTGAAACGCAGTTCGAATCCGCGCTTCTTGGCCTCGCCCTTGATCGACAACGTGTTGGCCGCCCGCCAGTCGCTCTCCGAGCCGATCTGCGCGAACCCAATCGTTACGGTCTTGTTTTCGTCCTGCTGAGGCTTGTCGCCGCACGCCGGAAGCATCACACAGCTTGCAGCCAGAAACGCACAAAGAATGAACCTGGCGAATGTGTTATTTGTCATCGTATTGCTCCAGTTTTATCAGAATCAGGAAATTATGGGGCTACAAGCGGGTCACCATACACAAAACGACACCCAACATACAACAACGAATATTTTACTTTATTACCGGCCGGCTAATCGCCTGCGCGCCGTGTGGTCCGAGGCCCGCGGGGATGTCGTTCAGCGGTTAATACTTTCGTTTGGAAATCATCTCTTTGGCTACTGACTGATCGAAAACGCCTTCTTCTACTCGGACGCGTTTGAGGAACTCCAATGCTTTCAGCGCCTCCAGTGATTCGAGCTTCATGAGTTTGTGTTTTTCCGACAAGGCGGTCAGTTTTTTCGCGGCTAGTATAGCCTCTGCAACGTCGAAGAGTTTCGGCCCCAGCAGCGGATTGCACTCGACGGTGCAGTTCAGTTCGCCTTTGATCATCGCCTCGAAAGCGGCTTTGACGGCATCGACTGAGATGACCTTGATATCGACGCCGGGTTTGAGACCGGCTTCCTTCATCGCCTGGATCGCGCCGAGGGCCATATCGTCATTGTGCGCGTACAGTGCGTTTATGTTCCCGGCGTCGGCGGTCTTGCAGAAGGCTTCCATGACTTCCTTGCCTCGTCCGCGTTCGAAGTTTCCGTCCTGGCTCTTTACGATCGTTATTCGCTCATCGGCTTCAACTATTTCGGCGAAGCCCTTGTGCCTGTCGATCGCGCAGGATGCGCCTGGGGTTCCGCTCATCTCGAAGACCTTTATGTCGCCTTCCATGTTCTTCAGCAGCCACTTGGCGGCCTGGCGGCCTTCCTCGACGAAGTCCGACCCGATGAACGTTACATAAAGCGACTTGTCGTCGACATCGACCTCGCGCGCGCTGAGGATCACCGGAATGCCGGCGGCTTTGATCTCTTCAAGAACGGTTTGCCAGCCGGTCTCGACGACAGGTGAGAATGCGATCAGGTCAACTTTCTGGTCGATGAAGCTGCGCAACGCCTTGATCTGGTTCTCCTGCTTTTGCTGCCCGTCGGCGAATCGCAGATCTATGCCGGCGGCTTTCGCTGCGTTCTTGACTGATGCGGAATTGGCGGCGCTCCAATCGCTTTCCGATCCGATCTGCGAGAAGCCGATAACGATTTTCCCGGCGCTTTGGTCCTTCTTTTCCCCGCATGCCGAAAGCAGTCCGCAGCAGACGGCCAGCATTCCGCAAAGGATCATGCGTCGCACGTTTGAATTATCTGTCATCGCGTTACTCCAGTAATAATGATGTTTACGGGCATTGGATCCAACCGGCGGCCCAGAGGCATTCGCCGCATCGCGGGAACGTCTCGCCTGCGCAGTCGGTCTCGTTGCTGTCGCGAAGATTGCAGCCTCCGCAGTCCAGGCACGGCGAGAACTCGAACTTTCGCACCCGGCCGCGGAAGTCCCGATATTCGACCGAATCCCAGATGTCCTTCAGGCTCGTTTCGTTTACATTGCCCGGATGGTACGCCAGTATACGCTTTGATTGTTTGCGAAAATAGTACTTGTGAGAGTGCATCAGAGCCAGGCAGGGGCTTACCGCGCCGTCGGAACAAATGGCAAAACGCCCTTCTTCGATGAAGCGGCAGTGCGGGCCTTCGCCCGATACGTTGGCTCCGTTGACTCGCAGGAGTATTCCGGTGCGGATCATGCGTTTGATCGCGTCGTTGGATTCGTCGCACATGTCCATCTGCGGCATGTCCAGGCACGGCTGCCACGGCGAGATCTCCTGGCCGCGGGAAACGTTGCATGATGCGTCGTACAAAAGGTTCTCGGCCTGGTCCGGGGTTTGCGGGATCAGGTTGCTTACGATTATCCGGGAGAAGCCCAGCACCAGCGAAAGCTGCCGGAGTTGGGGCAGTTCGTGTATGTTCTTCCGCGAGGCCACGAATTCTATGTTCAGATCCGGCTTGTCGGCCCGGCGGAGCTGGCGGCGATGGTGAAGCGTTCGCAGCGCCTCGGAGACCGATGCGAACGAACCGGCGTGCATCATTTCGCCGGCTGGCTCCGACAGGGAGTCTACTGATACGATCAAGCGATCCAGCGGCAGGTCGAGCAGCTTGTCGATCGCCGCTGAATCCAGCGCCAGCCCATTGGTGATCACTTCGACAGCCAGCCCGGCTTCTTTGGCCCGGGCGGCGAATTCGAAAAACTTCGGATGGATCATCGGTTCGCCGAACCCGCTGAAGTTGACGGTCTCTATCGACGGCATGTCGGCCAGTTGGGTCATTATCGCGTCGAACGTTTCGTCGGACATTTGACCGCCTGGCGAATCCCACGAGTGGCGAATGCACATGGGGCATGCCATATTGCAGTCCGTCGTCAGTTCGATGTAGACCTTGTTCGGCGCCGGATCGTCATCGGCCTCGGCGATACATTCGCCGGCGCAACGACGCGTGCAGAGCAGCTCGTTTTCCTCGGCGGTCCGGTCATCCCAGACCCGTCCGCATTTTGTGCAGCGATACGCCATCAGCCCTGCCTCTAAGTCCTTGAAGTACGCCAAAACTCTCTAATTCCGGCCGCGTGAATCATCCCTGATATCCGCACGGCGACGAGATGTCAATACCGCCTTGGTTCGGCGCGCAAGAAACGCGTATATATTGTTGGTTCTTTCGGGTTCGCAAAGCCGATAAACAGCTATCCGCTGGCTTCGCGGATTTGCTGACAGGAAAACAGTTTCGGGCCTGCTATTGACAATTGCGAGCCTGTAAACTATATACCGTACGCCGTTTTGTTGTCACTCGTAGTCCCTCATAGTCAGGAGTGTTCCATGCAAAGGTCTCAAACCGCCGCTGTCGCCATGATTGCTGTTATTGCATTCACAGCATTTTCTTCGGTCGCACAGGCCGCCGCCAAAGCTGACGCCAAGGCCGCCACAGCGAAAGCCTCGCCTGAAGAGATGGCCAAGCGCATCGCCACCCTCGAAAAGCAGGTCAAACAGCTTGTCGGCGTTGTCAAAGCTCAGGGCGCGGCGCTGAAGGAAGCCCAAAAGCATCAGGCTACATATGTTGATCCGGCCAAGGCCCTGGCGATCCAGGCCAACATGCTCAAAGACGCCTCCACGCGATCGACGAAGCCCAAGGGTTTCGATCTCTGGTCAAGCGTTGACGTGCAGCTCTATGGTAAGATCAAGTTGGATGCGGCGTACGATTCGGGCCGTTCCAATACCGGCAACTTCGCCAGATGGGTGAATCCCGGCGAGAAGCAGCGCGGCGACGGCCAGTTCAACATGACCGCCAACGAGACCCGCCTGGGCCTGAAGTTCAAAGGACCGCAGACCCCGGATCTCAATACCAGCGGTCTTGTCGAGATCGACTTCTACGGCGGCGGCGGCGAAACCAGCCCGCACCCGCGAATGCGTCATGCATACCTGAACCTCGAATGGCCCAAGAAGAAGTTGAGCGTTCTTGCCGGTCAAACCTGGGACGTAATCTCGCCGTTGAACCCCGGCACGCTGAACTACACCGTATTGTGGTGGGGCGGCAACATCGGCATGCGTCGCCCGCAGATTCGAGTCACCAAGGGCTGCGCGATCAATGACGATACCGAAATCACCCTCCAGGGCGCTCTGCTGCGAACAATGGGCCAGACAAGCGGATTCGATCCCGGCGACGCAGGCGAAGACGCCGGTTTCCCGTCAGTCCAGGGCCGCGTCTCAGTCAAGACGCCGGTCTTCGGACAGAAAAAATCGACCTTCGGCGTGTCAGGCCACTTCGGACAGGAAGAATACGACATCAACGCCGCCGGCGATAACTTCAACCTCTACTCCTGGTCAGGCAACCTCGACGCCCAGGTCCCGGTTAACGACTGGCTCACATTCAAAGCCGAAGCATTCACCGGCCAGAATCTCGCCGCTTACGCCGGCGGAATCGGCCAGGGCGTCAATACCGTCGGAACCGATGTCAGCGAGATCAAGTCCAGCGGCGGCTGGTTCGCCGCCAGCATGAAGCCGTGCGACAAGTGGCTGTTCAACGTCGGCGCCAGTGGCGAACTCATCACCGGCGGCGTAACCGTTGATGGAACGCGAACTTCCAACGCATGTGTGTTCGGAAACGTAATCTACGAGTTCAACAAGCACGCATCAGTGGGTTTCGAACTGTCCAACTGGCATACCGAGTACAAAGGCGCCAGCGACGGAAACGATGTCAGAGCGCAGACCTCGTTCATCTACAAGTTCTAATGACACGCTGATATAGAAGCGTATGCAACGCTATTAATAGCCCGGGCTCGTTATTTGACGAGCCGGGCTATTTCTTTGAACTGATCGCCTTTGGCGATCTTGAGCATTTCGAAAAGCGCCATTTCCACGCTCGTGTGCGCTGCGCCGGCGTCTTTCATCCGCTCCAGACCCAGCTTGCGATTGGCCTTGGTTCGCGAAGAGACGGCGTCTGTCAGCACGTAGACCTCGTATCCGTCGGCCAGCAGGTCCATTGTCGTCTGGTAGACGCAGATATGCGTTTCAATGCCAGCTATAAGTACTTGTTTGCGGTCGGTTTGCTTCAGGGCGGTCTGGAAAGCTTCTTCACCGCAGCAACTGAACGCCAGCTTTGAGATCGGCTCTACGCCAACATGCTCGGCGATCTGCGGCACGGTGGGTCCCAGCCCGTCGGGATACTGCTCGGTGCATATCACTTCGAGGCCAAGAACCTTGGCTGCTCGCAGCATTCGCTCGGTATTTTCAAACAGGCGGTCCTTCTTGTGCATCAAAGAGGCCAGTTTGCCTTGAATGTCGATTATCAACAGGACGGTGTTGTCGATTTGGAGCATAGTTTGTCACCTCTTTACCGTTGTGATGGACCCAGGCGGTCCAATGCATCTGCAAGTTCTTGTGGAGTAGTTGTTTGGGTTACTTCGAGAGTCTGGATTCTCGCCCCGGCGTCTCGGTAGAAATCCGCAAGGGGCTTGGTTCGTTCGGCGAATATCGCCAATTTCCGAGCGACGGCGTCTGTGTCGTCGTCGAGGCGGCCTGAGCGATCGCCCCCGGCGTTGGTTTCTATACGCTTAGAGACCACGCCAGCGTCGCAATCGAGTATACATACAGTAGTTACGTTGATAAATCCCTGTAAATCGCGGGCCTGGCCGGCGTGTCTCGGCAGCCCGTTCAGCGCGATAAGGCAGCTTTCATCGGCGCCTTGGGCCGTCATTTCGCCTTGCAGGGCTCGCAGTGCAATGTGGAAATCGCTGTCTTCCAGCAGTGCCCCGGAATGCAGCACGTCTTGGATGAACTGTATTTCGCTGTCTGTGAAATCTCCGGCGGCTGTCCCTCCCGCTATCTTCCGCAGCGTCGCACCGAAATCGAAATGAACGCAGCGGCGCCGCCAGAGTCCGTCGGCGGCCAGTAAATCGCCGAGGGGACTCTTGCCCGAGCCGGTTGGTCCGATTAGAACAATCGCTTCCTGCATGTCGGGGCATTGTTCTCTTTCGGCGGCGTTTGTCAAGCCGCCGGCGAGAACATCGCAGAAATCACGATATGCCAGAGCATTTTAGCTGTTTTTATTATTGATATTGATTCGGCGCGAGGCTATAGTCTCCGGTCCGAATGTAAACCCCGCATCATTACCGACTGTTCGGTAGACATAAGACTTCGGTTTCGTTACACGCTGTTAATAATTTCACGAAAGGTTGCAGGAAAAATGGCTGAAGAGAGAAAAGCTATCGATTCCCTTATGAGTGCTGGCCGTACTTTCCCCCCCCCGGCAGCAATGGCCGCCAACGCGCACGTCAAGTCTGACGAGCAGTACAAGGAAATGTACGAACGCTCCATCAACGATTCAGACAACTTCTGGCTCGAACAGGCTGAACTCCTGGAATGGTTCAAGAAGCCCACGAAGGCTCGCGAATACACCTGGGACACCCAAGGCCGCAAGATCGAGCACACTTGGTTCGCCGACGGCGAACTGAACGTCGCCTACAACTGCCTGGACCGTCACCTCGGAACCGAACGTGAAAACAAGACCGCACTGATCTGGCAGGGCGACGAGCCTGACGAAGACGCCA
>CAYMSH010000120.1:0-15682 GCA_964392945.1 uncultured Planctomycetaceae bacterium
AACTCTGGCCGCGTCTTCTTTTATATGCCTGATCGTCGGCTCGCTTTTCGCGGCGGCGGCCGGGCCCCTCGAGCCGTTTCGGGGTCCGGCGAGATTTGACATTCAGCCGATCTTCGAAGCAGGGCGTCTGCCTAACGTTGTGGTGACGACCAAGGGGACGGTCATCGTGGTGCACGGTGCTTTCGACGGCGTGAAAAAGGAATGGTGGGATAAAGGCGTTCAGGTTCGTCGCAGCGAAGACGGCGGCAAGACGTGGGGCAAGCCGATAACCGTCGCCAATCCCGGATGGAACGCTGGAGGAGCGATCGTCGATGAGACCAACGGCGATATCCTGGTCTTTGTCGAGCAGTTTCGCTGGCCCAAACCTCCGAGCGAACAGTCGATGCACCGCAGCAGCGATGACGGTAAGACCTGGAAGAAGGAATTGCCAGCGATCAAACCGGACGCAAAAGGGAATCGACCATCGCTGCACATGGCCGAACACGGCATCACCCTGCAACGAGGCGCCCACAAGGGGCGACTGTTGCGTCCGGCGCGGTACTTTGGGCCGGGCGGTGATCTGAGAAACAACTACTCGATAGGCTACAACACCGCGATCTACAGCGACGACCACGGAAAGACATGGCGAACATCCGGCTCTTTTCCTGAAAACGGGACGGGAGAGGGCTGCGTCGCCGAGCTTTCCGACGGTAGGATCTACTATGACTCCCGCCGGCATTGGGACCCGCCGAAAAGCAAGTACGACAAGTCGATGCGGTGGAACGCCTGGAGCACCGACGGCGGGGCGACCTGGAAGGACGCCGCTATTTCAAAGATCCTTCCCGACGGAGCTCGCGGGTCGCAGGCCGGCGGATCGGGCTGCATGGCCGGTCTCGTGCGGCTGCCGGTCAAGGGACGCGACATCATCCTGTACAGCAACTGCGACAGCAGGACCGGAGCCCGGCAGCATGTCAGCGTCTGGGCGAGTTTTGACGGGGCGAAGACCTGGCCGATAAAGCGTCGGATCTTCAATGGTCCCAGCGCGTATTCTTCGCTCAACGCCGGGCGGCCCGGAACAGTCAGCCAGGGATGGATATACGCCCAGTTGGAGGCGGGGAAGAAGCATCGGTACGAGGGCTCCCAAATCGCCAGGTTCAATCTCTCTTGGGTCCTCGGCGGCCAGAAGACCGGCGACGGCGAACTGCCGAAATGGCTGGGCTCCGACGAAGACCCGCTTTCGGGCAAGGCTGTCGACGCACGGATTGCCAGGCATCGCACCGCAGAAGTTACGCTTACGGTCCGCGGCGGCGACGGCAAGCCCCTGGGCGGCGCCGAGGTCGCTGTCGAGATGGTGCGGCACAAGTTTCTCTTCGGCGCCAATATGTTCGCACACGAACAACTCGGTAAGGACGAGCTTAATCGCAAATACTCCAAGCGGTTCTCCGAACTGCTGAACTTCGCGACGCTGCCGTTTTACTGGGGCATGTACGAACACAAGGCCAGTCCCGAGCGCCCCACGCAGATCAAGCAGGTCACTGCCATGGCCAAGTGGTGCAAAGCCCAGGGCATAGCCACAAAGGGCCATCCGCTCTGCTGGCAGGAGGTTGAGCCCAAATGGCTCAAGGGCAAGCCGACAGACGAGGTCCGGAAGCTTCAAGTGGCTCGCATCGAACGGGAAGTTAAAGATTTTCACGGACTGATCGACACGTGGGATGTGCTCAACGAGGTTGTGGTCATGCCGAAGTTCAACCGCAAAGGCCAGGTCGCACTACGGAACCTTGTCAGGAAGCTCGGGCAAATCGAACTGATCGGCGAGTGTTTCGCCGCGGCCCGCAAAACCAACCCCAGAGCCACGCTGCTGCTGAACGACTACCAACTCGGTTCGAGCTACGAAAAGCTTATCAAGGATTCACTGGCCAGAGGGGTTACTATCGATGCGATCGGCCTGCAGTCACACATGCACTCGCGATACCGCGGAGCCAAGTGGGCATGGAGCGTGGGCGAGCGGTTCAAGAAGTTCAAGAAGCCGCTGCACTTCACCGAACTGACGATCCTCTCGGGCGACTTGAAGAAAGACAACGACTGGTTCACCCGGCGCCCCGATTGGCGATCGACCCCGGAAGGCGAGAAACGCCAGTCCGCACAGGTCGCCGAACTCTACCGCCTGCTGTACAGCCACCCGTCAGTCGAGGCAATCACCTGGTGGGATTTTTCCGACGCCAGATCCTGGCAGGGGGCTCCGGCCGGTCTGGTGCGCAAGGATATGTCGCCCAAACCGGCGTACACCGCCCTTATGAAACTCGTCAAAGGCGATTGGTGGATGGCGCCAACGAAGTTCAAAACCGACGCCGAGGGCAAGATCACCTTCCGCGGACATCTGGGAACATACAAGGTGCAGACCAAAAACGCCGCGGCGGAGTTCGAGGTGCATAAACCCGGCAAGGCGGGCGTTACCGTTAAGGCCAGGTTTTGATCCTGGGCCTATCGGTCCGCCTTTTCGCCTCGACGTACACCTGCATTTCGGCGGCCCATTTTTCGATCGCGGATTTCATCTCGGCCGCCCGCTTGGGATGCTTGTCAACGAGATTCGTCTTCTCGCCGATATCTGTTCTGAGATCGTAAAGCTCGAACTTGGCTCGCTTGCCTGTCTTAACGATCATCTTCCACGGCCCGTCGCGAAGGGCGGTCCCTAGCTTGGGCTCGTAGCCGAAGAATATCTTCCGATCCGGGAAGTCGGCGCCGCTGAAGATCAGGTCCTTCATGCTCGTCCCGTCGAGTTTGCGGTCCGCGGGCACTTTGATCCCGGCAAGGTCCGTTATCGTCGGCAACAAGTCCATCCCGACAGTGAATGCCTTCGTAGTGGCTCCGGCTTTGATCTTGCCGGGCATCCAGGCGATCGCACCGCCGCGGTGTCCGCCTTCGTAATGGCTGAACTTCCCGCCGCGATACGGGGCGTTGGAGCCGGAGCCGGTTGCGCCGTTGTCGGAGAAGAAGAACACGAACGTATCTTTCTCGATCCCGCACTTTGTGATCGTATCGAGGATTTCGCCGATGCCCTTGTCCATCTCTTCGACCATGATCTTGTACTTCGGGCGAATGCGATCGCGGTTCCATCGCTGGCCCTTGGGGATCGGTTTTCGATTTTCAACCGTATCTTCCGGCGTCTGGTAGGGCAGGTGCGGCGCCTCGTGGGCCACGTACATGAAGAACGGCTTATCCTTGTTCCGCTTGATGAACTCAACGGAATTGCTGGTGATCAGGTGGGTCGAGTAGCCTTTCTGCGGCTCGAGCTTCAGCCCGTTATGCCAGTACTTGGCGTGAGCGTGGTAGTCCACGTATCCGTCGAGGTATCCGCGGAACTCGTCGAATCCGTGATGTACGGGATTGTACTTCGACTCGACGCCGAGATGCCACTTGCCGAACAGCGCCGTACGGTAGCCTCCCTGTTTCATCAGGCGGGGCAAGGTCAGTTCATTGGGCAACAGACCCGGCGTGTCGAGGTGCCTGGCGACTACGTCGACGATGCCGACTCGCTGCTGGTATCGGCCGGTCATCAGGGCCGCACGGGTCGGGCTGCATACCGAACTGTTCGTGTGGAAGTCGCTGAACGTCAGACCCTCTTTCGACATCCGCTTAATGCAGGGGGTCTTGATCCAGCCGTCGAAGATAGTTGTGTCGGCATTGCCGAGATCGTCGGCCAGGATGATTATGACGTTAGGCTTGCGAGCCGTACTGGCGGCGAACGTACGTATCGGCCGAAGCGAAAGCCCCGCAGCGCCCAGCCCGACAGCCTTGATGAATCCGCGTCTGTTCATAGTCGCTCCTTTTGAGTCTTGGTTTTGGTCAGACGACTTCGGCGTTAGATAATAGAGTCCTATTCAACGGACTTCCAGAAGCTTCCTTTACCGCCGGAGCAAGGGCGGCGTTCTCATAGTTATTGTCATCATTTCGCGGCTTGCCCGTTGCGTTCAATAATCGCCATGAGCGGGAAGTGGTCTGACTTGCCTTCGTAGACGACCCATGTAGAAGCGGGCCGCAGGTCCTTGGAATACGTTATGTGGTCCAGGCGATCGCGGAAGGTCAGGATTCCGTATTTCCATCGCCAGGTATCGCATGAAGTGTCGAACTTAGAAAGGGCGTCGCTGAATCCTTTCTCCCTTAACCATTTGATCCCGCCCCCGTGATCGTTTTCATTGAAATCGCCGAGGATCAGCCGCGGGAGTTTGGTGTCGAGGCTGCCGAAAACTTCCGAGAGTTCGGCTATGTGGGTTTCACCGTTCTTTAAGTACTTGCAAAGCGATGCTGTCCCCTCCTTGACAATCGGCGCGTTGAGGTGGACCTGGCATATCTGGACCGGGCCAAGGGGGGTGTCGGCCTGGACAACCCACGATGGGAAGAATCCAGGCTTTGGATTTGTGTACGCGATGTCCTTAAAGGGCATCTTGGACAGAACCGCCAGGCCGCCGGCTTTTCCGTAATGCCTGTAACGCTCGTAGGGGTACTGGCCCTTCAAACCTTCCGACAGGTGTTTTTGCCATGCCGGTGAAGTCTCCTGGAGACATACGATATCAGCGTCGATCCGGCGAATGGCGATGACGGTTTCGCATGCCGAAGGTCTGCCGAAGTTCACGTTATACGTCAGGATCGAGAAATGCGGGCCGACCGGCGTGCGGCGCTGGGCCGTGATCGCCGGGCCGCATGCGATCGGAGCGGCCGCCACTAACAGGAAGATTGTCAGTGAAAGAAGGCGACGCGTTGTCGAGGCTGTAATTCTTAACATGTTGTCTCTGGATACCTGTCGGGGCTGGCCATCGAATCTGTGCAGTAGAACCCTGCGTACGTCATATTATAGGGCATCAAAAGCAAATACGACTATTTTGAAATACGGCAATAGTTGTCTCGCCTGACAGTTCTTGTACAATTGAGGACTTGTAACTACCGAATCGCGAAAGGAACTGACATGAATAATGACGGATCGGCCAATACACCCAATCGCCGCACCTTCCTGAAATCGGCGGCCGCCGCGGCAGGCGGAATATCTCTGGCGGCGATCTTGCCTGCGCATTACGCCCAGGCCGAAGCAGCCAAGAAAACCGGCGGATGGGAAACCCTGTTTGACGGCAAAAAGCTCGACAAGTGGGATTTCAACCCCAAGGCATGGAGCGTAAAGGACGGAGAACTCTACAGCCCCGGCCGAGGCGGAAACATATTCTCCAAGAAGAAGTACCAGGACTTCACGCTGGACATCGAATTCAAGATGTCAAAGGGCTGCAACTCCGGCGTATTCGTACGCATGGCCAGCCGCAAGGATTGGCTGCACAGCTCGATGGAAGTCCAGGTCCTCGATTCGCACGGCAAAGCCAAGATCGGCAAGCACGACTGCGGCGCGGTCTACGACGCACTGATCCCGAGCGTTAACGCGGCCAAGAAGGCCGGCGAATGGAACCGCTACTTCATCACGTGCTTCAAGAACCGCGTGTTCATTTCGCTCAACGGCATCCAGATCATCGACATGGATCTCAACAAGTGGGACACCGCTCACAAGAACCCCGACGGATCGAAAAACAAGTTCCGCGATCCGCTCAAAACGCTGACGCACGCCGGCTGCTTCGCCCTGCAAACCCACGGCAAGCCGGTATGGTACAAGAATATCCGCGTCAAGGAGCTCAAGGCCCTTGGCAAGTGCCCCTGCTGCGGAACCGAAGGGCCCGTGGGCTGGTTCTGCGGAAAGTGCAAGACCGTCTGTGCACCGGCCGTGAAAGTACCGTGCAAAGAGTGCAAGAAGCCGATGCCGGCCGGCACGTTCTGCAAAGAAAACAACGCGTTCCACCTGCCCGCCGACGGCGTTGAGTGCGGCGAGTGCGGAAACAAACCGGGCATGGTCTGCGAGATGAGCGACTGCGGATACTCGCTATGCATGGGCGTGAAGTTCTGCGACGAATGCGAAAAACCGTTCGCCAACAAAGGCGCCGGTTGCCCCGAGTGCGCCAAGAAGAAGAAAGCCAAGAAGTAGCATGCGATCATGAGAACAGTCCTTCTTTGCGTCGTTTGCATTGTTCTGTCGCTGGTATGCACGGCCCGTTGCGCCGAGTATTTCGTCGCTCCTGACGGAGCCGATGCAAACAGCGGAACTCGCAAAGAGCCGATCTCGTTGCGGCGGGCTAACAAAGTTCTGCTCAGCGGCGACACGGCGATTCTGTTAGACGGAGTTTACACATATACGCCCATCGCGCCGGCCCGATCCGGAGCGGTGGGCGGTTTTATTACCTATCGCGCAGCCAATCGCCACAAGGCGGTCTTCACTGAAAACAGTGCGTCCGGCAAGTTTCGCGCCGGCGCCGCGGTTGTCGTCAGCAATCGCTCACGGATCGCCGTCGAAGGGATAAAGGTCAGCGGTGTCAAACGCTGGCTGATCGGCGTGAAGTCCAGCTATATCAAATTGACCGGCTGCCAGTTTGAAAAAGCCAGCGGATGGATATCCTGCCGCTTCGAAGACAATGGCGACGGGATCCGCTTAAGAGGCAACCATTTCCACGAAGGCACGGATCTCGTGAGCATCGACGGGGGCGACGGGCATCTTGTTGAGAATAACTTTTTCGGCGATGCGACACACACCGGCCTGGTTCTGCTCGGCGTGCAGCGGTCTGTCGTGCGAGGCAACAAGCTGAGCAATCGGCGATGGCGATGCATGGAAGTCGAGAGCCGCCGCCGCAAGCCTTACCGCTTGTCGGAGTACAATCTCATCGAGCAAAATACTTTCGATTACTCTCCGTGCTCGGCGATCCAGTACGCCGGCAATCGCTCGATTATCAGGCGGAACATTATCAGGCGATGTCTTGCCGGCATGAACTGGGCCAACTATGTCGGCAGCAACAAGGGCTCCAAGAAGCGATCTCCCGAGGCCTGGCACAACGAGGAGAATCGTTTCTATAACAATATTATTGACCAGTGCGGTCCGAATGCGACGGTTCTGGGCCTTATCGCCAAAGCCAAAGCCGCCGGGATCGAGCGGGCCGAGAGCAAACCTCTGCGCGGATACGCGATGGTCTTCGCCACGAACATGTTCAACCCGAAGCTCAAAGGCTATGACGACTGCGCCTACGGCGACAATATCGTGATCAACAATATCTTCTCTCGCAACGGATCGACGACCCAGGGCTCCGACAAGAAGGGCAAGACCGCCTCGATAACAACGCACGTAGCCTTCGACTGGAACGCCACGCCGCAGGTTGGGCGATTGGCGGGCAATGTCTTCTGGAGCGGACAGGCCGGGGCCGAAGCGTTTTACTTCTGCGACGCGGCGTATCTCAAACCGCCCGAATCGCGAAATCGATCAGTCGCGAGTTTTCAGAAGCGATACCCCAAGTTCTCCACCGCCAACAAGAGCATGGCGCCTCTGTTTGTCGATGCCGACAAGGGAGATTATCGCCTGGCCGCCAAGAGCCCCTGCATTGATGCGGGCATGCCGCTGACTACCGCCAAACTTCGCGGCAAAGGCAGAACGATCACGGTTCGCGACGTGCTGTGCTTCAGCGACGGATACGGACTCGTCCAGGCCGACACGATTCTTGTAGGCTCCCAACGAGTCACGATTGTGAAGATCAACCACCGCGACAGGCAGATCACCGTGGATCGGGACATTTCCTGGCCGCAGAACACACCGGTGACACTGGACTACAATGGCAAAGCGTCGGATATCGGGGCGAACGAAACTCGCTGAGCCGCAGGCGGTCAGTTCTTCGGCGAGTTCGGGCCGCCAGCGGTCAGGCCGACGATATTCTCCAACTCGATAGTCGCCACTGACGCCATGAGTTGCATTTCCAGCTTCTGGAGGTCCAGCAACATGAGTTCTCGATGCAGTTTGATCTCGTCGAGCTTCGAGGCCTTGCCGCCGCCTAGTGAGGTGCGAATGAGTTTCAACTCCCTGGTTGCGGCCGGGATGATCGTATCGTCCAGCGACTTGATTTCAACAAGCCATTGCTGTCGTTTGGAGAACAGTTGCGAGAGTCTCCTGGCGGCGTTCAACGCGGCGATGCGTTGCTGGCGCTCGGATGCGGCGATGTCCTGCCCGGCCGCGGCGATATTGCCCTGGTTGCGATCCCAGATTGGCAGCGGAGCCGAAACGTTCAGGCGGATTGAACCGCCGTCGGAGTCCGTGTCGTAGTGGGTCTGGTAATACGACAAGCCCACCGTCAGGTCGGACCATCGCTTAGTCTTGGCCAGTCGCAGGCTCGCCTGGGCCACTGCCGTCTGGGCCATGGCGGTTTTCAGTTGCGGGTTCGTCGCGTCGCTGGCCTTGCGGAGCGACTCGAAATCTCCGGCCAGCGGCGAGTCGGCGTTCATCGTGCAGGTGATTTCCGGGGCCTTGCCCGACGGCGTCAATCCCACGGCGATCAGCACGCTCCTGGCAGCGTCTGAGACCATGTGCTCGCTCTGGTCGAACATCGACTTGGCCTTCGCGGCCTGGCGCGTGAGTTTCAGCGTTTGGGCTTCGGAAGCCTTGCCGGCCTTGAACAGTCCGACGGTAAGATCGAGCCTTGCCTTCTGGACTCTCGCCATCTCGCCGGCGAGTTTGCGATACGATCGCGCATAGGCCAGGCGAACGAACGCCTCCTTGATATCGGCCCGCAGCGCCGACCATGTCGCCAGCAGTTCGGTCTCGGCCAGGAAGATATTCGCCGCGGCCAGCGAAACTCGCGCGTCGGCTTTTCCGCCAATTTCGAATTTCTGTGCGATCGATACGATCCCGCGGGTCTTCTTTCCAGGCTCTTCCTGAAAGGCGCCGCCGACAACCGGATTGGGCCACAACGCCGCCTGGATTTTGTAACCGTGCCTGGCCAGGATCAAGTGGCGATGGCGGATCATGCTCGGATGCGATCGCCAGGCGTACTGCAGCGCCGTCGATACTGAAAACGGGCTGGGCGGTTTTACCGGAGGAGCCTTCGGAGCCGGAGTCAGCAGCGATGCCGACGGGGGATCGTTTGATGCGACGATATCGTCCGGCGGGTCGAATGGGTTGTAGCACCCGCTGACCAGGAGAGCGCCGGTAAGAAGCATCGCGAGCCTATTCATAATGCAACGCCTCTATTATCGTCAGCCGCAGCCCCTTGTAAGTCGGCAGTCCGGCGCCCAGCAGGCCGACAAGCAAAGCCAGGCCCACCCCGGCGGTGACTACTATCCAGTCGACAGAAAGACGAAACGCCCCGTAAGACAGTTTCATCGGCATGTCGTCGAAGTACATCCCGCCGAGCGTGCCGATCAGCCCGCCCAGTAGCGCGATCAAGACCGATTCAGTCATCAGCGACATCGTAATGTCAAAACGCGAGAACCCGAGAATTCTCTGGGTAGCCAGTTCCTTCATGCGGCTGACTACTACGGTGTACATCGTGTTGACGCCGATGAGCAGTCCGGCGACGGCGACGAGGCCCACCATGAAGACAGACAACCAGAAGACCCACGCCAGGCCCTCGGTGAACTGGCCGTAATAGTCGCGTTCGACCCACCCCTTGAAGAATTTTTCAATAGCGCCGGATTGCCCGAACAGCGCCTTGGCCTCGATCGCTCTTTGCGGGCTGGTGAATTTGGCGACGACCAGTGTGTGAGTTCTCCGCCGCATCACGGTCATCAGCGTGTCCTGCGGGACCCAGAGTTCCGATTCGATCAGCGAATTGCGGTCGCTGAACTTCCCGACGATTCGCCAGTGCATCCCTTCGAACTTGACATCTCTTCCGACAGCAAGATCCTCCGGCGCCAGGCCCAACTTGATGTGCGACATTGATCCGGCCAGCACTTCGAACGCTCCGGCCTGGGGCGTGCGGCCCTCGATTAACCTTACGCCGTCATGCACGTCGAGTGCTATCGGCAGGATGCCCCGGATGCTGACGGCGGCCTTGGGAAGAGGTTTGGGCGATACCGAGCCGACCATCGACATGTGCAGGATTTCCGGGGAAATCAGCGGTTGGCCCGAGGCGTTGACCGCCAGATTGGGCATGGAGCTTACGTGAACCAGTTCCGGCGAATCGATATTGCTGAACATGGCGTTCTGCCCTTTGCGGGAGATCATCAGCAGGTTAGACGCCGAGCCGGTAATGTCCAGACGCGAGAACAACCCTCGTGACAACGAGAGCATTAATACCGCCGCGAAGACCACAATGGCGATCCCCAGGGCGGTGGCCGCCGAACGCAACGGGCGCCGTCTGAGGTTTCGCAGCGAATAGTTTAAAGGCAGATTCATCGTTCGATCATTCCTCGTGCGCTATGGCGTTGACTATTTCCAGACGCGAGGCCCGCCAGGCCGGAGTCACGCTGCCGACAAGACCGCCAAGGCAGATAATCCCGATGCCGGCACCCCAGACAATCGGTCCAGCGGTAAGCGTTATCGTCACGCCGCAGGTCGAGACGGCTTTGACAAGGTTGGCGCTGATTAATATCTGTACGATCACGCATCCGATAACGGCTCCGACAAACGCCTGTACCGCGCCCTCAGACAGGACCATCGTGAGAATCGCCCCGGGCCTGAAGCCCAATGTGCGGAGAATACCGAACTCACGAGTCCGCTCCAGGGTTGTCATCGAGATCGCATTGCCCATGGCAATAAGGATCACCGCGATGATCACGACGATAACGATTCTGCTTATAGTCACCATGTCTTTCAGTTGGTCGATCGAGGCTGACATAAACGATTCTTCACGCTGGGTGACGGTCTTGATCGGAAGCGGCAGGGCGTCTATCGCCGCCGAGACCTCGTCGGTGTCCGCTCCGGGTTTAAGGCGTATCATCACTCGGTTGGAAACTCCCTGTTCCTTTACCGCTTCCTGCAGGAAACGCCGGCCGGCCAGGATCAGGAAATCGTCGGCCGATCCGTCAGTGGTGAATATGCCGCTGATGTTGAAACTTATTCCGTCCAACTCCTGCAGCACGACGTTCTGCCCGACTTCCCAGCCGTAGCGCCTGGCGATCATATTGCCGACAAGCGCTCCGGACTTGTCTCGCCGGAACGCCGCAACGGCGTCGGCGGCGACATCGTAATCCCGGAACTTCCGGAAGATGTCCTTGTCCACGCCGTGCATCGCGATTATATCGCTGGCCGACTGGCACGAGGTCATCAGCAGTTTGATTGGCATGACTTCCGCCACTTGCGGAAGATCTTCGATCTGAACCGTGTCCGAATCGGAGATTTTGCTGGAAGTCGGTCAGTATCGATCCTTTTGCATCATCACGAGATTCTGAGAGTCTCCGGCAGAGCCCATGACGCGTCCCAGGGAATTCTGGGCCGTCAGCAGGAAGCAGACAATCAGCGACGAGATGATGCAGCAGCCGGTAGTGGCGATCAGCCGCGTCTTGGAGCGAAACATATTCTTTATAGCCAATGTCAGTAGTTTCAAGGCCATTTACGCACCTACGGGTTCGGCGGTATTGAGGCTGCCTTTTTCCAGACGGATGGTCCGGTCTGCAAACGCGGCGGCCGCCGTGTCGTGGGTCACCATCAACATGGTCTTGCCCAGTTCCTTGTTAAGACGCTTCAGGAGCGTCATGATTTCCTGTTCGCTTTCGGCGTCGAGGTTGCCGGTCGGTTCGTCGGCGACGAGAACTTTGGCGTCAGTCACGATCGCGCGAGCAATCGCCACTCGCTGCTGCTCGCCGCCGGAAAGCTGCCTGGGGTAGTGATCGCGTCTCTGGTCTATGGCGACGGCCTCCAGGGCGGCCTGTGCGTGCTCGCGGCGCTGCTTGCGATTCAGCGGTAGGACCATGAGCGGCAGTTCGACATTTTCAAACGCTGTCAGCATCGGCATGAGGTTGTAAAACTGGAACACATATCCGACATTCCGCGTGCGCCAGGAGGCTTTCTCGGCGTCGCTGAGGGCCAGGACGTCCAGCCCTCCTACAGAGACAGCCCCGGATGTCGCCACATCGATGCCCGCGACGATGTTCATCAGAGTGGTCTTACCCGAACCGCTGGGGCCCATCAGCGCTACGAATTCCCCTTCGTTAATGTCTACGGTGACTTCGTTGAGGGCCCTGATTTCGTTCGATCCGCGAACGTACGTTCTGCTGAGGTTCTCTATGTGGATATACGGTTCCATTACTTCTCCTGAACAACCATGCCCGGCCGCAACGAAGCGACGTGGCTGGTGATGACTCTTTGACCCGGGCGCAGTCCGCCGAGGATATTCGTTCGGGCTCCTACGGCTCGGCCGACGGTTACATCCTGCCGGCGCACTTGTCCGGCGTCCATCAGGTGGACGTAGTGCTTGCCGTTATCGGCCAGCACCGCCTCAGTGGGAACCAGCAGGGCGGTGTCAGACGACGCCGCGGGCGCCTTCTCGGTTACAAACGATATCCTGGCCACCATTTCCGGAAAGAGCAATTCGTCCGGCTCGTTGATTTTCACACGGACCGTAACGGTGTTCTTGGCGAGTTCGGCCAGCGGTTCGACCCGCAGGACGGTTCCGGCATACTGTCGATCGGGATTGGCTTCGGTTACGACGATCGCCGGCATCCCGACAACGATCGACTTGATGCTGGCCTGGGTCACGTCAACGCGGGCCTGCATTTGGGTCGGATCGTACAGCGAGACAAGTTCCGGCGACTTGGCGGCGTTGATCCATTCTCCGATCCGATGCATCACTTTCAGCACGCGAAGGGGTTTATCCGATTCGGGCGCCGCGATAGTGCAGTAGCTCAATTCTCGCTGGGTCAGTTGTACGCGGCTTTGGGCCGCAGTGAGTTTGGCTCTCGCCACGGCGATGTCTTCGATCCGGTATCCGGCCTGGAGCTTGGCCAGTTCGGCTCGAATCTGTGCGCTTACGGCGGCGGCTTTCTTGAACGTTGAAAGATCGTTGTCAAGCGACTCGGCCGATATCGCTCCAGAGGGCAGGGCCTTGCTTCGCTCGTAGTTGGCTTTGGCGATTCGCTCGATCTCCTCGGCCTCATCCAGGCGCGCCTGTGCGGCCTGGATGTCTTCCTTGCGGTATCCGGCCTGGAGTTTTTCAAGGCCTCGCAGCGCGGCCTGGACTTCGGCCTGGGCCAGGGCAAGACGCGTCTTGACGTCCTTGTCGTATAGCGTTGCGATAGGCTGGCCGGGCTTGAGGGTTTGACCCTGGCGGACCGACAGGGTCTCTAAACGCTCGGAAATCCTTGACGAGACAATCATCGGCCAGGCCGGCGTAGCCACTTCGATCCAGCCTCCGGCGGTGAACTGCTTGGCCTGGGCGCTGCTGGCGGTCTGGACCAGCACGGTTTGGACTTTGAGCGGTTCGGGGCGAACAAATCGACGCCACGCCTCAGATGCTCCGAATCCTATCGCCAGACACAAGATACATAAGACGCACGTTTTCCACGCCTTACCGGCCGGTCGCTGGGCCGGGGCCGGTATCTTGAGTCGATCGAGATTCATTTCTTCAGGCGGCATGGCGATTTTCCGATTAGTTCGATTCTGATGTTGCGCACGGCCGAATCGCCGCTGGCGGCGATGTGCATAACCCATTGTAGCAGGCTGATGGCGGGTCACAAACAGTTTCTTGACTTAGGCGATAGACCTACCCGGAATTAGCCGTTTTACAGTTGCTTGCCGAACGACGAGATTTTCTACTTGTCAGCGACGGCTGGTGTTGTGATAATTCCCGGCATGAAGAAGTTGGCATTGTTACTGCTGTGTTGTCTCGCCGTTACAAGCGGCTGCCTCGAACAGAAGCTCACGGTGACCTCGGAACCCGAAGGAGCGCTGGTCATTATTTCCGACAAGGAAGTGGGGCGTACTCCGCTGACCATTGATTTTACATGGTACGGCGACTACGACATCATCCTTCGCTATCCAGAGAAGGGCTACGAAACACTGAACACTCACGCCGACATTTCGCCGAGATGGTGGGGATACCCGCCGATCGACCTGTTCGCAAGCATAGCGCCCTGGAAGGTCAGCGACAAGCGATACCTGCACTACAAGCTCAACAAGCTCAATCCCGTCAGCGACGAAATACTCATCAAGCGAGCCGAACAGATGGGCGAACGCAACTCGCGAGCCGAAGACTGAACCGGTCAATCCGCCGCTGTAGAGGCGGGATCAATTCACGGTTTTGCTTCCAGCGTCGGGGCCTTGCTGTCCTGCCCGAACAGTTCTGAGATCAGCTCTGGTTCACACCGTCGGTAGAACAGAGCTGTACCGGGGTACTCGTAGCGAGAAACTCGATTCTCCGAGTCAAGATGGTAATCGATTGAACCCAACACCCCGCCCCCGACTCGCTGGAATCTGACGACACCAGATTGCATGGGGCTCAACCTGACGCTGATAAAATTGATGCTCCCGCCCTTGATCGAGATTTCGTCGAAAACCATCTTGACGACAATTTCGCTTCCCGTGTCAGCCACGATCCGCATCACCAGGGGCAGGGCGCCTTCAGGCACGTAGTTCATCGGGCGCCTGGCCGTGGCCGCCAGTTGGGCCTGGCCGACCCGACGGGCGATATTCACGCGGTCTTTTGTAAGCGTTGTTTGGGTCTGGGAAAGCTCTCGGCCGTCCTTTCCGTAGACTGTCGCAGAGTAGTGTCCCTGCGACAAATCCGAACTCAGGGTCCATCTGACCTTGTGCGACATGCCTTTAGGACCACCTATCTGCAAGCTGGAAAACTTGGCGGGCATGTCCGATTCTATCGATGAGACCTCCCAGCCTACATGTTTGTCGTCTGCGACCAGGCCGACCATCCAACGGGTCGATTTCTCGGGTGACCAGTACTTGTCGATCTTCTCAGAAGCAAGTTTCGCCAGAACGTCGGCGCCGGAATATACAAAGGCCTTCTGCTTTTGGGTCGTCAGCCACGCCAGAGCGATCGAGCCGGCCAATACGCAGATCATCACCGCTGCGACAAGATTGTGACGGGCCTGCGGAGTGTCGTTTTTCATTAAGTACATATGGCTTATGGTACTTGGACCTGTGACCCGATGTAAAGTATGTGATTGTCACACAGGGTTGACTTACGCCTGCGGATTGGACCACAATACCTGCCCTGTACTCGCTGCGGCGCATAATCCGGCCTCTTTGGACCGGCGGAGTTGAATTTGAAATCTGTTGACAAAGCTGTAGATAATAAGCATCGGTCCGACGGCGATCCGCGTGAAGTGGCGCCGCCGCCGGAGGTCTTTCAAAAGCGACTGAAGCTCCGCGGAGTGCTCGTTCCTCTGCTGGTGCTGCTCAGTTGCGTGCTGCTTACGGTCTCCTTCGTGGGCTGGTGGGTTCACCTTCCCTACGTGGCGTTCTTTGCAATGGTCCCCTGGGGCCTGGCGTTGTGCGGAGCAGTCAACAAAAGATGGGTTATCTTCTGGGCATGGCTCGGCGGCGTGGTCTTCTGGGCCATCAACCTTTACTGGCTCTGGTGGATCACTCTTCCAGGGTACATCGCCGGGCTGCTGTACTTGTCGCTCTACTGGCTGATCGCCGCGATCATCCTGAGAAGAACGTCGCTGCGATCCTGGCCTATGTGGATATGCCTTCCCGTGGTCTGGGGCGCTCTGGAGTTTGTCAGGGCCCAGTTTCCGGTTCTGGCGTTCCCGTGGTTCCTGCTGGCCCACAGTCAGTATTGCCGGCCCTGGTTGATCCAGATTTGCGACGTCACGGGCCAGTATGGAGTAACCGTTATCGTGGCGATGGCCAACGGCGTGCTGATCGATTTGCTGGAACACGTTTTAGATGAGCCCTTTTACAATGAAC
>CAYMSH010000121.1:0-15643 GCA_964392945.1 uncultured Planctomycetaceae bacterium
CCGCACCGCGCCGGAACTGAGAAAGATATTCGAACGCAGCGGCGGACAGCTCGGCTCGACCAACTGCGTGGCGTGGATGTTCGAATCCAAGGGCTCGTTCCTGATCGCCGCGGATGCGACTGACGAAGACACGCTGATGGAAATCGCACTGGACGCCGGAGCAGACGACGTTATCGCAGACGAAAACGGATTCGAGGTCGCCTGCGAAGTGTCCGCGTTTTCCGCCGTCAAGCAGGCGCTGGCCGAGAAGGAAATCGCAACGCTCTCGGCCCAGATCGCCATGATTCCATCGACGATGGTCACCGTAGACGATCCGTCGCTGGCCAAGAAACTCCTGACCCTCTCGGACGCCTTCGACGATCACGACGACGTGCAGAAGGTCTTCGCGAATTTCGACATGTCCGAAGAAATCATCGCCGCGGCCCAGGACGCCTGATTGCCCCGGCTTTATTCGCGGGTGCGCCCCCGTGCGGCGGCGCGGGCTTTGCGCGCCGCGACTCGGGCCAGGCGGGCCTGGCTGAGCCTGAAGATACTGTCCGGCGCCAGGGCGCTGTCTGTCGCTTCGGCGGCGCGTAGTTGCTCGCCGGCCAGGCGGCCCATTTTCGTAGTCACGAGCCGTTCGGCGAATCGGATCCGCATTCTGGTTGACTGTGGGTCCCGCCTGATCGCCTCGAGCATGTGCCTTCTCCAGTCGGAGCCCCTGGAACCGGAATCCCACAAAATGTCGGCCGCCAGTCGATGACTCGACGAGGCCAGCGGGTTCCTTCGTATCGCTTCTTTGGCCCACGGATACGCCGCGGCGAGGTCTTCGGGTCGCCCGGAGCGACGCAGAAGGCTGGCGATATCCATCGCGGCCAGGGGGTCAAGCGGATCGCAATTCGCCGCTTTTTCCGACCAGGCCAAAGCTGCGTCGCCGTCGCGTGCGATCAGGCTGTCTACGGCCATTTCGGTAGCCCACGATCTGCGGGCCACAGGCAGCCAGAGCAGCGCCACAGCGGCGACCAGGCCAGCCAGCCCCGCCCCGACAGCCGGCCAGCGAAACTGCTTCAGGTCAATCGCCGCCGGACGGCGGATCGATATGACCGCCCCGGCGCCCAGCCAGAACAGGATAGCAGCTCCCGGGGTCCACAAACTGAAAGTCACGCTGTTGTGGGCCAGGAATCCGAGCAGACCGCAGGCCAGCACCACGCGAGTGATTCGGTCTCCTTCGGCGGCGGCATGTGAAAACTGCGGGCCCATCCAGAACATTACGGTCAGGCCGATGGCCAGGACCACCGCAGGCTCGATGGCGTTGAAAAGCATTATTCCGCCGCCTCCGCGAGCACCGCCAAAGACGCATTGACTTGCGATCGCGATCAGGGGAATCCACACGATCGCCGCGCTGGGCCGGCGGGAGCCGGGTTCCGCCGGGAGTCTCGCAGGCCAATTGTCCACCGGTCGGCATATCAGGCATATTACAATCGCCAGGACGCCGAGATACAGCAATGCCCCAGGCAGTCCGTATTGCACCGCGGCGTGGACCGCGAAGTTGTGGGGGGTCTTTACCGACTCTTCGGCCGCCGGTCTGCGGGCCGCCTCGTACGCCGTGGCGAAACCGCCGGGGCCAACGCCCCAGACAGGCGATTTAGCGGCTATTTCCGCGCCTGCGGTCCAGTAATACCATCGAAATGTCATTGTCCTGGCCACGAGCGAATCGTGCCTGAGTCCGTGAGCCACAACAGCTCCCGCGGCCAGTCCTGTCGCCAGCATCGCCGCCAGCATCCATCTTCGCCAGCGGGCTGCAAGCCGGTGGCGGAACTTCAGCACGATCACCGCGGCTCCGGCGGCGAACGCCGCTGCGCCCAGGGCGCCTCGACTAAACGCCAGAACCAGCGCCGCGGCGCACAACGGTCCGGTCAGCGTCACCAGCACCGCCGAGAGCGTCGGCAGGTGAATGTCGCCTTTCTTGCGAGAGTCGGCCGAACTCCTGCGATCGGGAATGACCCTTCGCCACCTGTCGGCGATCAGTCCGATCAGCGCCGCCAGGAGAACGATCATCGCCGAGGCGAATATGTTCGCCAGCGTGAAGAACCCCAGCGGTACGGCTTTGAACAGGCGTTCTTTGAAGGCGATCGCTTCGGGTGAGTCCGGAGTCCATCGGTGTGCGGCGAATATTTCCGTGCAGCGTTCCTCGAAATCCGCTATTCGCTCCGGCGCGTCGATAAACACCTGCCGCAGGCCCACGACTGCTAGCATTACGCCGGCCGCTGCGAGCACCGCCAGGAGCATCGCGCGGTGTTTGGCTCGAACGCACAGTTGAATCGCCAGCCATCCGGCGAGCATCAATCCCACCTGATTGCTCCAGAACACCAGTGCTCCTCGCCGATCTCCGGCCTGCAGCGCCGAGCCCAGGGACCATGCGGCGAACATCGCTATAAGGACCGCCAGCCATCCGGCCCGGATTCTCAGCTGCTTGCGCATCGCCTGGCCGATTAGCCACAAGACTCCGGCCAGGCTGATCGCCGCGCCGAACGTCATGCTGGCCAGGTCGATGTGGTGCGGTGCGAGGATTATCCCGTCGCCGGAGTCTATACCCATGAAGGGCGAAGTGCGAAACGGCAGTTCGGGGATCACTATTCGCCCGATCAGCGTCGCTACAAGCAGGGCTGTCGCAAGATTGTCCGGGACACTGCTCCGCGGTTCGCGGGCCTCTATGGTGTCGGCGATGTCGCTCATGACTCGCCTCCGGTCGATTCCAGCAGTGCGATGACCAGCACGATTACGCCGGTTTGTGCGAATATCATCATCGCCGGGACCCATGTCGATACATGCGGCAGCAGTGATGCGGCGATCGCTGTCGCGGCGGTGCACAGGTAGATTGTCAGCACGGCCGCCGGCACGTGCATGCCGCGGCGAAGCAGGCGATGGGAGAAATGACGCCTGTCTCCCGACAGCGGGTTTTCCCCGGCCCGCAGGCGCAGGATCACCACGCTGAGCAGATCGTACAATGGGACCGCCAGCAGGACCAGCGGCGCCAGCACGCCGTAGATCGTGAAGCCCCGATCCGGCTGGACGTAGCTTGTCAGGCAGCTCAATACGCCCAGCAGGAACCCGATAACCAGCGATCCGGCGTCGCCCATGTAGCTTGACGCCGGCGGGAAGTTATACGGCAGGAAGCCCAGAAGGGCCCCGATCAGCAGGCAGAGCCACGCCGAGACGAACAGTTGTCCCAGGCTGATCGCGGCCGCCAGCAGCGCTGCGGCGCATATTGCGGCGACTCCGGCCGACAGACCGTCCATGTTGTCCAGGAAGTTAAACGCGTTGGTGATCGTCACCAGCCAGAGGATCGAGACTGTGCAGCTTACCGCCGGTCCGGCGATCCTCAGGACCCTGACGTCGCAGAATAGAACCGCGCCGCCGGCGACGAGCGTTTGGATCAGCAGTTTGCTCCAGGGACCCATCGCCTTGCGATCGTCCCATAGGCCCATTGCGTGCAGCACCAGAGCGGCGGTGAGTATCCCAAGGGCCTGGGGAGCCCTGGCTGCGGCCGGCGGGATCAGATCGGCGACGGTCCGGCCCATCCATTGCGGCGCGCCGATCGAGTCCAAGATCATCGCCAGGCACGACGCTGCGATGACCGGAATCCCGATCGCCGTGAAGATAGCCGAGCCGCCGAGAAGGGGCGCCGGAGCCGCCTGAGACTTGCGGGCCGAGGGCTTGTCGAGCATTCCGAGGCGCATTGCGAGGCGTCGCGAAAAAAAAGTTCCTACCGCTGAAAGTACGAAAGCCGCCGCTATCGCAGCAAATATTGCCCAGATTATCATCGCCTCTCCGCTTAATAACTGTATGATAGGTTATGCAACATGCAGTTGAATCGCAAGTTGCATAACGCCTGACAGGGGCGCCCGCCTGGAGATTCGTTTGAGATGTTCCCCAGCTTTGGGCTTGTTTGGCGGCGCCTGTGCGCAGAGAATAATATAAACTGTTTGCAGAATTACCACTGCAATATAACTATCGGACTATCGTTAAGCGATTTGAAGCATGGATACAGAGCAGTTTCGAGCCGTGATAGAATCTGCCAAGGCCGGAGAGGCCTCGGGCTTCGCCAAGCTCCAGGAGCTTTATTCCAGGCGTCTGTACGGTTATTTCTTCAGGGCGACGGCAAGTCATCACGATGCAGAAGATCTGCTTAGTGAATTAATGCTTCGTTTAGTTCGTACGTTGAAAAATTATGAGCATCGCGGGCGATTTGAGCCCTGGTTGTTCAGAATAGCGGCTAATATGGTACGGGACCGTATCAGACGCCGCAAGGCACGTCCGACGCCGATAAGTCTTTCGGCCCAGAGCGACACTGGGCAGACTCTCGGCGAGCAGATGCCCGGGCGTCCTGTTGAGATAGATGCAGATATTTTGGCCGGTGAGTTGTCCGAGGCGCTGCAGACGGCGATGGAAGGCCTGGATGTGACGACGCGGGAAATGATCCTGCTAAGATACTTTGGAGAGATGAGCTTCAAAGAATTAGCCGATATATTTGAATGTCCCATTGGTACAGTACTAGCCAGGGTCCACAGGGGACTAAAGGCTCTAAGGAAAATAATGAGACGAAAATGACTACGTGGAACGAAGAACAATTTGACAGGGTGGCCAGATGGTTGGATGGCGAGGAGATCGCACTTACGCAAACCGAGCAGGAACTGGCTGAAGATTTCCAGACCAGCGAACAGGCCCTGGGCGATACGCTCAGCGCTGCGCTTCCCGACTCGGCCGATCGGCGCGCTAACCGTAGAATAGCGGCCGCATTGCGCGGTGTTAAAATTCGAAAACGCGTCAGACTGGCGTTTATGACAGGCGTGTCGGCCGCCGCGATGATCGTTATATCGCTGGGACTGATCAATCTGATGACGACAGGCTCGATCCTGTCGGACTACGACTCGCTGGCTTGGCTGTTTGACGGCGGCGAAGAAAGCCAGGACGTCTGGAGAATGCCTGAACAGGACCCGCAACTGGCGTTGTTGGCCAGCGATCTGGACGAGATCGAGACAGCCCTTTTCACACCCGAACCGACTCCGCTTCCCATCGAAGCGCCTGTCGTGGAGGACTCCGACGGGGACCTCGACGAACTCTGGCGAATATGGATCGAAGAACACCCCGGTGACTCCGATACTCTGTAATAACCTCTAATAGGGTCAGCTGCGTGAAATCTGGAATTGCAAGACACCTGACGGCGATACTGGCCGCGGTTTTGGTATGCGTACTGTTTGTCTCTGTATCGCAAAGACGCCCGGCGACAGTCGAGACCTCTAGCGCAGCGGCGACAAAGGCGACAGCCAAACCTGCGGCGAAACCCAAACCTAAGCCCAAGCCCAGAAGCCAGTTTCCCACGCCGGCCGAAGAGAAGGATCTGCTTAATTTCCTGAAAAAGAATCGACGCGAGTTCTACGACGGGCTGATGGCCCAGAAGAAGACCAGCGATCATCGATACCGCGGAACGCTCAAGTTCGCCTGGCAGTGGTACAAGCGCTACAAGGATCTCGACAAGGCCGTTCGCAGCGCAGTCGATCGCGAGCAGAAGGCCCGAATTGAAATCAGCAAAATTCTCGGTAGAATAAAGAAGGCCTCCTCAGAACAGGATATAAAGAAGCTCAGATCCGAGTTGGTCCGTCAGGCTGGCGTGCAGTTCGACGCGCAGCTCAAGGTCACCAAATACAAGCTCGACCAGGCTCACAACCAACTGTCCCGCTTGCGGAAAGAACTGTCCAATCGCCAGGCTGCCCGCAAGAAGATAGTCGAGCAGCGAGTAGACGAATGGATGAAGTCCACGAAAAAGCAGATCAAGCCCAAGCCCGCCAAGAAGTAAATCCCAGCGGGTCGAGTCATCTTGGTGCGATCAATCGGGCATTTCATACTATGAGACACTCCACAGTTTTTGTAAGCGAGACGATCGACGCCATGCGCGCTTTGGGCAACGTCTTGAAGTTGTCCGGAGGGGACATTCGCCTTCCAACTTCATTCGGATTCTGTCGCGGCGTCAATCGCGCCCTGGCGATGCTCGAAGACGCTTGCGTCTCCGATGACGCCGAGCCGTCCAACCTTTTCCTGCTGGGACAGATAATCCACAATCCGTGGGTCAACGAGCACTTCTCCAATCTCGGCGTGCGGATCCTGAACGCCGAGCAGGTCGAACGCCTCGAAGAGTTCATCACGCCGGCGGATCGAGCCGTGATCCCGGCTTTCGGCGTGACAGTCGATATCGAACGCAGGCTCGAGAAGATAGGCTGCGAAGTGCTCGACACCACTTGCGGAGATGTTCACCGCTTGTGGTTGTGGGCGTGTCGAGCCGCCAAGAAGGGGTTCGGCGTACTGATATTCGGCCGAGCCGAGCACGATGAAACAGTGGTGACCAAGTCCAGGCTCGACGCCGTCGGCGGCAAGTATGTCGTCGCCGGAGATCTCGTGGAGACCGGAATGCTGGCCGATATGATTTCCGGGGCGGTCCCGGCCGAGAAGTTCGGAGAACTGTTCTCGCCGACATGCACCAACGCCGACTCGATCGAGCCTTTCATGCGTCTGGCCCAAGTCAGCCAGACCACTATGCTCTACAGCGACACCGAAGAGGTTCGTCGCATAATGGAGCGGGCTTTCGGTCTGCGGTTCGGCGTTATGCTCGGGGCGCGAGTGCCGCCCGAGAGGCTGCTGTTTGAGCCCACGGTCTGCCACGCCACCCAGGACCACCAGACATCGGCGGCGATGTTGTGTTCGTCGGGATGCGATCTGGTGATGGTTGTCGGCGGATTCGGCTCGTCGAACACTCGACACCTGCACGAACTGGCCCGAGGATACGCCCCGGCGTTCTTTATCGAAAACGCCGACGCGATCATCTCGGCCGATAGCGTAATTGCGTTCGACCCGGACCTCAGCGAGCCGGTTGCGCTGGAAGGATGGCTGCCGACCGACCGCCCGCTTTCGATAGGCGTTCTGGCCGGGGCTTCGAGCCCGGAGATCGTAGTAGGGCAGGTGATAGACCGCCTGGCCGAATTCCTGCAATGATCCGGCGCTTGCGGAGGATGTCGCCGGCGATATAATTGCCAGTTGCACGTTTGTAGGTCGTTCCGTCGGCGCAGTCGATGGCGCCGGACACCAGATTCCAATAACAGGAGATTGCATAATGCTGACACGAATCAAGTTTGGCTTACCCGTATTGACGTTGCTCCTCGTGATCGCCTTGTCCGCCGCGACGCTGGTCCAGGCCGGCGACTGGCCGATGTACCGCGGTGCGGACCACACAGGCATTTCCGCTGAAACCGGTTGGTTCGATGCCGACGCCGGCGTGAAGGTTCTCTGGGAAAAGAAGATCGGAAAGGGATTCGGATCGATCGCCATCGGCGGCGGACGCGCCTATGCGATGGGCAGCAGTGGCCAGAAGAAAGGCGCCAAAGATACTGTGTACTGCTTTGACGCCAAGACAGGCAAACAGATATGGACATTCTCCTACCCGGCGGAGTTGGAGCCCAAGCTCCACGAAGGCGGACCCGGAGCAACTCCCACTATCGACGGTGACAACGTGTATACGGTTTCCAAGCAGGGCGAGGTGCGCTGCTTCTCGGCCGACAAAGGCGCAGTCAAGTGGACCGCCAAAATCAAATCCAAGAAGCCCGGTTGGGGTTTCGCGGGCTCACCGCTGGTTGCCGGCGATTTGGTGATATTCAACGCAGGTTCGGCGGGAACCGCCTTCAATAAGACCACGGGCAAGCAGGTGTGGTCCAGCGGTCCGGGCCTCAGCGGATACGCGACTCCCGTGCCTATCGAACGCGATGGGAAACCGCACGTGATAATCTTCACCCAGAAAAGCGTTGTGATCGTAGCCGTCGCCGACGGCAAGAAGGTCTGGCAGGCGCCCTGGGAGACCAAATACGACATAAACGCCGCCGATCCCATCGTCGTCGGAGAGAATCTGTTCATCTCGTCGGCGTACAACAAGGGCTGCTGCCTGTTGCCGTTGGGCAAGGCCGATCCCAAGCCGATCTGGCGCAACAAGAACATGAAGAACAAGATGAGCGGATGCGTCGTACTCGACGGATTCGCCTACGGTTTCGACGAGAGCAAACTGGCGTGTCTGGACCTGAAGACCGGCGAGCAGAAGTGGTCTGAATCGAGCCTCAAGCGGGGCACGCTGATGGCCGCTGACGGAAAGCTGATCCTTCTTTCGGAAAAGGGCAAGCTCGTGATCGCCAAGGCCTCGCCCGAAGGATACAAGGAACTGTCGTCCGGTGTGATCCTGGAAGCCGGAACGCGATGCTGGACGATGCCGGCGCTTGCCAACGGTCTCATCTACGCTCGCAACGCCGCAGGCGATCTGGTCTGCGCAAAAGTCGGAAAATAACGCCGCGCACGATTCTCAACTGACGCCAGAGCCGCCCGTTATTCATAGCGGGCGGTTTTGCTGCGCTTGTGGCCGGAGCCGTCAATGCTATAATCACGGCTCGGTTTTAACGATTGGCGCCCGGCGATGCACGTCGGCGAAAGGAGAATGCGGAATGTTGACACGAAAGAGATTTGGCGCGTTGGTCTCCCTGTTTGCGATCGTCGCCGTTCTTTCAGGCGTTGCGGCGCTTGACGCCGGCCAGTGGCCAATGTACCGCGGACCGGACCATACCGGGATCTCCAAAGAGACCGGCTGGTTCGACGCCGCGGCCGGAGTCAAGGTCGTCTGGGAAAAGAAAGTCGGCAAGGGATTCGCCTCGATCGCCGTCGGCGGCGGAAGAGCCTTCACCGTTGGCAACGCCGACAAGAAGGACACGGTCTACTGCTTCGACGCCAAGACCGGCAAGAAAATATGGTCATTCTCCTACGACGCAGAACTCTACGTGCCCAAGGAGTTCAAGGGCGCACAAGGCGGACCGAACGCCACGCCCACTATCGACGGCGATAATGTCTACACCGTTTCGAAGCTCGGTGCGGTGCGTTGCTTCAGCGCCGACAAGGGCCAGGTCAAGTGGACCTCGCAGATCAAGAGCAAGCACCACAAGTGGGGCTTCTCGGCCTCGCCGCTGGTTGTCGGCGATCTGCTGGTCCTCAACGCCGGCTCGGCGGGGACCGCACTGAACAAGACCACCGGAAAAACAGTCTGGTCCAGCGGTCCGGGATTCGGCGGATACGCAACGCCGGTGCCCCTTGAATACAAAGGCAAACAGCACGTGTTGCTGCTCTCGTACAAGAGCGCGGTTCTGGTGGCGATCGCTGACGGAAAAAAGGCCTGGAGCTTCGCCTGGGAAACCAAGCACGACATAAACGCTCCGGATCCGATAATCGTCGGAGAGAACGTCTTCATCTCCACGGGATTCGGAACCGGATGCTGCCTTGTGCCGCTGGGCAAGCCGGACGCCAAGCCGATCTGGAAGAACAAAAACATGAAGAGCTGGCTGAGCGGCTGCGTGATGCTGGACGGACATGTCTACGGTTTCGACAAGAACAAACTCACGTGTCTGGACCTCAAGACCGGCGAGGCCAAGTGGTCTGAGTCGAGCCTGGGAATGGGTGCGCTGATCCTATCAGACGGCAAGCTTATTGTCATGTCGGAAAAGGGTAAGCTCGTGATCGCCAAAGCCTCGCCTGACGGATACAAGGAGTTGTCTTCCGGCGTAGCCCTCAAGAACAGCAAGCGTTGCTGGTCGCCTCCGGCGATTGCCGACGGGCTCATATACCTGCGTAACGGAGTTGGCGATCTGGTCTGCGTTAAAGTCGGAAAGTAGAGCGAATACTACCATACAAGAGGCGAATCTATGAGTTGCGGATATCTGAAGCAGGCGTTGTTTTCTGCGCTGGCTTTGTTGTTTTTGTGCAACACGGCGGCGGGGGCAAACGCTGGCGACGCTAAAAAACTCGCCGACGCCAAGGCCCGGTTCGATCGCATCTCGGTTCGCGCATTGCGAATGGCGATAACCGATCTGCACAAGACTTTTCCCAAGCGATACCCCAAAGCCCCGGAGTATTTAAAGAGACTCACGGCGCTGGAAGGTTCGTTCGAGCGGATCGGCAAGCTGCTGGCCGCCGGGGATGCAAAGGCGATCGGGCTGGTCGATAAACTCTCGGAGTTTCAGTCCGAAGCGATGCTCGCCAATCCGCTGCTGGACTTCGGTAAGTTGCTTGTGATCAAACGCAAGCCGATGGGCGACGCTCGCAGGGCGCGCGGAAAAGGACGCGGACTCGGCGAGTTCATAGGCCTGCCGCGACAGAGCTCCTGGCAACTCGATAACGTTCCGAACTTGACCGGATGGATCAATTCGCTGGAGTTGCTCTCGCCCTTGAGTCCGTCGGGGCGCCTGAGGCAAGTCTACCGCCCCGACGGCGGAAAACTCCTGTCGGACATCGATCTGCATTACAACGCCGGCAAGCTGCTGTTTTCGCTTCCCGACAAGGATCGGAACCTGCAGGTTTTCGAGATCAGGATCGATCCGTCCACCGGTGCGGCCGGCGGCGACAAGACCGCCCGGCGGATATCGCCGACTAACAAGCACGGGGTTCACAACTTCGACCCGTGTTATCTGCCGAATGGGAATATCGTGTTCCTCTCGACCGCGCCGCTGCAGGCCGTGCCGTGCAACTCGTCGGTCAACGTCGCAATGGCGTACGTAATGAACGCCGACGGCAAGCAGATCAGGCAGTTGTGCTTCGACCAGGATCACAACTACAGTCCGACGGTCACCAATGACGGCCGCATCCTCTACCTGCGATGGGAGTACACCGACCTGCCGCACGTCTGGGGCCGGTTCCTGTTTACGATGAATCCCGACGGGACCTCGCAGAGGGAGTATTACGGCAGCGGTTCGTACTGGCCCAACGGCATGTTTTACGCCCGGTCGATTCCCGGTCATTCGACCAGGGTCGTGGCCATAGTCACCGGTCATCATGTCGGCCGGGTGGGGGAGTTGGTTATTTTCGATCCGGCGCTGGGTAATAAATCGACCCAGGGAGTAGTCCAGCGCATTCCGGGCTACGGCAAGAAGGTCAAGCCGGTGATCCAGGACATGCTGACCCATAACAGTTGGCCCAAGTTTCTGCACCCGATTCCGTTGGGCGACGAGAACACTCCCGGCGGGGCGGGCAAGTATTTCATCGTCTCGGCCAAACCGACGCCGCGCGATTTGTGGGGCGTATACCTTGTCGATATATACGACAACATGACGCTGATAAAGGAGCTTGAAGACCACGTGCTCCTCGAGCCGATCCCGCTTGTCAAACGCAAGAGACCGCCCGTGCTGCCGGACAAGGTCGATCCGTCGCGGAAGGACGCTTCGATTTACATCGAGAATATCTATCGAGGTCCCGGCCTGGCGGGCGTGCCGAGGGGCGTTGTCAAGAAGCTGCGGGTGTTTACGTACCATTTCGCCTATCGCCGTTCGGCGGGCATTAACTACCTTGTCGGCCTGGACGGACCCTGGGAACCCAAACGCGTGCTGGGAACCGTTGATGTCGAGGCCGACGGTTCGGCGATGTTCTCCGTTCCCGCCAACACGCCGATCTCGATCCAGCCGCTGGACGAAAAAGGGATGGCGGTCCAGCTGATGCGCAGCTGGATGACGGCGATGCCCGGCGAGGTGCTTTCCTGCGTAGGCTGCCACGAAAGCAATAAGGACCTGGCGACCAATCATCGCACCCTGGCGGCCAGGAAAGCGCCGCGGAAGATCACGCCGTGGAAGGGTCCGGTGCGCGGATTCAGCTTTTCGCGCGACGTTCAACCGGTCCTCGACAAGTACTGTGTCGGCTGCCACGACGGCGTACTGCGGAAGAACCGTCCGATCCCGGATCTGAGGCGAGACCAGAATCGCTACATTGTTTTTCGAAACAGGGATCCGAAGCCGCGCGTTGTGAAGAATGTCGCCAAACATGAACTGTTCGGCAAGTACTCAGGGGTGTTCGACCCGTCATTTGTTGAACTTAGGGCCTACCTGCGAACCCATGGCTACGAAAGCGATTTGCGGATGCTCGATCCGTACGAATTTCACGCATCCACAAACGAACTGGTCCAGATACTGGCCAAGGGGCATCATGGCGTGAAGATAGACCCCGACGGGTGGGACCGCCTGATAACGTGGATCGACCTGAATGCTCCATGTCACGGTACGTGGCGAGACACCGCCGGAGCCGGCAGGATTCAGCGCGACCATGAGCCCAGGCGCCAACTGCGGAAACTGTACGCCGGCATAGATGAAGATCCCGAGGACCTCCCTGCGGCGAAAGTCGCGGCGATCAAACCGATAATGCCGCCGCGACAGATCAGGGGCAAACCGGAGCCGATCGAATGCGAGGGCTGGCCCTTCGATGCGAAAACAGCCCAACGTCTCCAGGCCGCCGGCGGACCGGTCAAGAAGAGCTTCGATCTCGGCGCCGGGGTGACGCTGGACCTGGTGAAAATCCCGGCCGGACGGTTTGTTATCGGTGACCCCAACGCTCGGGGCGACGAATCGAACGCAGCGAAGGCCAATATCGATAAACCCTTCTGGATGGGCCGGTTCGAAGTCACCAACGCACAATTTCGACGGTTCAAACCGGGCCACAAAACTCGCTTTGAACACAAGGGCTCCTGGAAGTTCAGCCAGGGTCATCTGGGCTGGGAGCAGGACGGCGACACCCAGCCGGTTGTAAGAATATCTGCCCGACAGGCGATGGCGTTCTGCCGCTGGCTGTCGAAGAAGACCGGATCGAAAGTCAGCCTGCCTACCGAGGCCCAGTGGGAGTACGCCTGCCGCGCCGGGTCCGACAAGGCGATGTCATACGGTCCGTTGGACGGCGATTTTTCGGCGCATGGAAACATGGCCGACGCGAACATAAAGAGGCTGGCTTACGATACCGACGGGCGCTACACCGCCGACCTTGCGCCGCGAGATGCGCGTTTCGACGATAGCGGTCTGGTGACGGTTCATGTCGGAAGCTACAAACCCAATGCCTGGGGCCTTTTCGACATGCACGGAAACGCCGCCGAGTGGACCCGTTCGGCGCACCGCGCGTATCCGTACAAGAGCGATGACGGGCGCAACTCGCCGCGGGATACCGAGCGGCTTGTCGTTCGCGGCGGTTCGTGGCGCGACAGGCCCAAGCGGTGCGCATCGGCGTTTCGCCTGGGCTACGAGGGATGGCGCAAAGTGTACAACGTCGGTTTCCGGGTGGTCGTCGAGCACGAAGTCCGCGGCTCGGAGTAGATTATTTCAGGCCGGCCAGTTTTCGCGCGTACGCCAGATACCCGGTTTCGAAAGCCTCGAGATCGCTGGCGATGTAGTGTTTGAACAGCGGGACGGCGATGGTCTTGTTGTAGGCTCGCCCGTGTCTCTTGAGCTTGGCCAGCGCCGCTGCGCTGAGCCCGATGCCGCGATGCATCTGTCCGCTCTCGGCGTCGGCGATCATGCGCTGCATGCCGGCGTTATATTCCGGGACGCTGCGTATGAACATCGACAGGGCCCAGACTTGTCCGTAGTATCCGACAGCTTTCTTGGCGATGCCCGTTCCGACTGCGTCGCCTGCGTCCATAGGCAGAAGCTTGGCGGTTTCGACCCAGTGGCCGTCAACGATGGCGGTTCTGAGTGCGGTTATTCGCGACGGGTTGTTCTTCGGGGTGAAGACCAGTTGGCCCTTGCTTAGCTGGTGCCCTTCGGCCAATACGCATATTCCCTCCTCCAGCCACATCGGCAGGGACTGGCTGAGACGATGGGAGAAGAACTGGTGGAGTCCTTCGTGTGCGGCCACTGACAGGGTTCCTCGATGTCCGATGTCCCACAGGACGCACACTCCGTCGTAGCAGTATCCCCCGGCGGTTATCGACAGGACCGGTCCGGCGCGACGTCCGAGCCGTGCGGTGGTCAGCGCGGCCCATTCCGCGCGTGTCCCCATCACGTACATAGGCATCAACTCGCTCGATTCCCGATTACCCAGACCGGTCAACTCCAGATAGCGACTGTGGGAGGCTTCCATGAGTCCGGGCAGATACGTCAGCAGGGGACGTCTTTTGATTGTCGTGTAAATGCGGTAGTGGTCCGTTGTAAGTATGCTTCCCGGGCGGTGGCCCGTGTTCCAGTCGCGGGTTTCGGCATCGATAACTATAGGGTGGCGCGTCGGTTGTATTTCAGGCGTCGGTTTAGTGCATCCGATAACCATCGGCCAGATCGCCGCCAGCAGCAGTAAAATTCGCGTTTTCATTTCGACATTGTATACGCAATAGGTCGCCAGATGGGCCTACAATTTAATTGTGCGGCAAAAAGCTATGGCGCCTTGACGCGAGTATGCGATAACATGTCGATAGTCAAGGGTCTTGGCATGTTACGGTAACCCAGGAGCCCGATTGCATATCGCACGGGCGAAACTGTATTTGGAGACGCGGTCATGAAATTACGCTCAACTATCCTTGTCGTTATTGTTTGCTGTCTCGCCACGTTCTCAACTTTGCGGGCCGAAGCGCCGCTGGCCGAACAACTCCCCGCCGGTTCGCTCGCGTACGTCGGATGGGCCGGGCGAAGCCTTCCGTTCGACGGATCGCACCTGGGCCAACTGCTGCAGGAACCGGCCGTGGCGAACATGATCGGGGCGCTGAACCAGAGCATCGAAAACATGCCCGACAAGAACGTAGCACACCTCTGGGCGATCGGCGGAATAGTGTGGCAGCATCCGGTCGCAATTTCACTTATGGACCTCAAGGCCGGGCCCAACGGAGCCCCCGGGGTGTCGATGGTTCTGATGATCGATCTGGGCAAGGATCGACCGGCGTTCGCCAAGCACCTGGAGGCTTTGATCCAGAGCGGCAACCTGCGGCTGAATCAGGCCACAATTGGGCAAGTCGCCTGCAGGACGACCGGATCGCCGCTGGGCGCCATTACGCTGGGCTACAAGGGCAACACGTTCTTCCTGACTCTGGGCGACCAGACCGCACGCAAGCTGCTGTCGGTCAAGCCCGCCACGAGCCTCAAGGCCGACAAGGCGTTCATCGCACGCAGAAAAGGCGTCTCCGGCGACGCCGAGCAGTTTGCCTATAGCGTCGATCTTGCTACGCTTCTACCCAAGGCTACGGCCCTGTTCAATGGCGCCCCGCGCGACGGCGGCCGAACAGGCAAGGCCCCGGCGACGGACAAGGTCACCCTGATCATAAACGCGCTGGGATTGGGAAAGATAACATCGGCTTCGGGGTCAACCCGCATAGTCGATAAGGGTCTTCATACCAAGACCAGAATTCTCACTCCCGCTCCGCACCGCGGCGTGCTGAAGCTTTTCACCGGCGGCAAGCTTAGCGATGCTGATCTCGCCGATGCTCCCGACGATTCGATTCTGTTTTGCGCCACGAAGTTCTCGGCCTCCGCGTTCTACGCCGAACTCCTGGAAGTAGCCAAACGCATTGAGCCCGGCGCCGAAAAGAAGATAATCAGCGCCGTGGCCCAGATGGGCGATGAGCTTGGGATATCGCTGCCCAAAGACATTCTGGCGAATCTCGGCGACACCTGGACGCTGACCAGCGCCTCTTCGCTCGGCGGGCTGGGAACCGGCACGGTCCTTACTGTTTCAGTCAAGGATTCCGCCAAGCTCGGCGCTGCTATAGGGAAGATCGAAGCGCTTATCCGCAAGAATACAGAAAGCCCGCCGCCCAGGGGCGCTCGCGTCATGCGTGCAAGGGGTCCGAGAATACAAG
>CAYMSH010000122.1:0-15594 GCA_964392945.1 uncultured Planctomycetaceae bacterium
GAGGTTCTGGCCCAAAGCCGCAAGATCATCGGCCAGCCGAACTGTCGATAGGCTTGCTTCCTTGCCCCGTATGATTCCGACTGCAAACTCGACGGGGCTCTTGATTCTCTGGCCAAACACTGCATCGGAAAAGAACAGGCTGCTGCGAAGCATGGTCTCGACGAGTTTGGAGATGTCGAAGTCCTTTGCCAGCGATTCGGTCAGCGGGGTGACGAGAATCTCCGCCGGCTCGCCGGTTTCGCTGATGAATAACTTGTACAGCCGCCGCACTATGTTCTTCGCAGTTGCCGGATGGCGCGATGCGATCTTTACAACGTCGTCGAAATCCAATGCTCCCGTCTTGCCGAGCAGGGTCTTGTTTTTGCCGTCGTGCTGATCTGCGAAATAGCGCATTTTATTGCGGAGGACCGACCAGCCGGTCATCGCCCTGGCGGTCTGGCGGACATCTTCCTGCGAGAAATTCCCGGTCCCTACAGTGTATCGTCCCAGCAATTGATCGGCGAATGCGGCGCCAGGGGTTGTCTTGCCGTTCGTTGTGGTCCCGATCGAAAGGAATGTCGCGGTATCGCGGGCGATCTTGCCGAGCAGCTTGGGAAAACGCCCCAGTGCATCGGTCCGCAGGGCGGCGATGTGATCTCGCATTTGCGCCCCGCCGACGCCTCGGGCTCCGTTGGCGGCGAAGAAATCGTGCCAGAACAGCGTCATTTTTTCGCGCAATGGATCGGGAGTCAGGATCATTCGCCGGAGCCACCAGGGGCGCAGCGCCGCCGGCGAATCGACTGATTCGGTGAAGCTGTCGCACTCGGCGTTGAAACTCGATATGTCGCCTTTGGGCTGCAGCAGGATATCGATGGTTTTTTGCGGACCGGCCTTGACGGATTCCTGCAGTTGGGGCCACGAAGCTCCGAACCCGGCTCGCCGCCACAGATGGGCCGCCCGCGCGAGATTCCACGGACACCGCGCAGACGGTTCGTATCGCCGCCAAAGGTGAGTCTTGGTCGCCTGGGCCATTGCTATTCTCCGGTCTTGCCTGATGGGATACTCAGGCGGATTTCGAGAGATATCTTTGACTGGTCTTTGTCGCCGCCGGCGCTCAGGGCTACTTGTGAAACGGCTTTCGCCAGCATGATAAGGGTATCGACTTCCGTTTGGGCTTCTTTCAGCGTGTGTCCCTTGTCGACGATGTTCTGCCTGACGAGGTTCGAACGATTGGCTTTCAGGATTGAGGCCAACTGGGCTCCGCTGATGTCAATTCGACTGTGGACCGTTGGGTTGGGCCTGGGAGGTTTGGCGGTTTCTTTCGCCAGTGCGTCCATAATGTTTCTGGCCAGCGAGTCCGACGAACTGAGAATCGCCCATGGGCCCGGCATCGCCAGGGTGGGGCGGAAGTTGAACCTGACGTCGGCCTCCTTTGGGTCGTCCGGTCCGGGCGGCGTGAATCCCGCTACGGTGTATTTTGTTTTGCGGTAGACGGGGCGATCGATTATCAGACCGGGCTCGGCCTTCTGGCCGCGGGTGAAGTTCGTCAGCCCGATAGCCTTCTGCCAGGCCTCCTCCATGATCGGAGAGAATGTCTTGGCGTTCTTCAGCGGCAGGACCAGTGCAAAGGCCGGAAGTTGCATCTGCGGCTTGCCGGCCGACGGGTCGTATTTCTGTTCGGCGACAACCATGCGGATTTTCGGACCGGTTTGCCCCAGCACCTCCTGGCCGAGATCCCGCCCGGTGAAGAATATCCCCATCATGTTCTCGAAGAACACCAGTCCGTCGGTCCGCTCGCCGAACAACTTGTCCTTGGCGCTGTAGAATCCCTGCAGATCGCGATGCAGGCTCATCGCCGCTATTCGGCGGGGAACTGCAAGGTTAGGCAGCGCCCCGCCTGAGGCGCCCCGGGGTACGGCGAACTGAGAGGCTCCGTTCGGGGCGATGATTCCGTCCGAGACGGCGTTAATCCTGAGCGTGTCGTCCTTCATCGTCAGCGACAGGGTCACGCGTGAAGAGGCCGCAAATGCTTCTGTAATCGGACCGATGAGCAGCGCCGCCAAAGGGTTCGCAGACGCCGACAAAGCCTTGGATATCTTGGGTATGCGTTTCAGGACCGCGGTGTTGGCGTAGACTGTCGCAACCGCTTCGGGGTCGGCGGATTTCATGGCCTTGACATATCCGGGACTTGAGGCGATCGACTTGGCGTTGTCCGCCGTCGGTAAGTCGATCGCCGCCTTGACACCCGCCAGAGAGTTGGCGATTACGAGACGCTTGCCGACAATCGCGTGGGCCTCGTTGGGGCCGATTGACCATATCTTTACGCCGCTGTGCTTTATCGGGGTCAGGCCGGTAGTGGTGCCTTTCTTCTCGGCTTCAGACTCGATCAGGAACAGTATGAGATCGTGGGTCTCCTTGAGGACCTTGGTGTCCAGGGCGTCGATTATGAGCAGGTTGGCGCCGCCCGGACCGACGGACCATGTCATTCCGCCCCCGGTTAGTCTTGCGATGATCGACTGCCAGTCGGCCTCAAGGCGCCTTTCCAGAAGTCGCACCACGCTGCGAAACTGCTTGAATCCCTTTTTCTGGGTCTGGGCCTTCCACTGCGGCGATGATTCGACGGCCTGGATCAGCCCCGGTCGCAACAGCAAATCCAGAATCGGTTTCGGCTTAGCGATGTTCACAACAATAATCGCGTCGCCGGGTATCAGTCGGTTAGCTTCTGGGGCGGAGTTTTCGGCTCCGGCGATTTGCGTTAGGACTGTCAGAATCAGCAGCGACGCAGTAGGGAGAACAGCCTTCTTCAAAAGCATGTGTGTGTCCTTTCAATTCGAGGTAACTCACCTATCAATACGCTTGGACATGGCGTATCGTTACAGCAAGTTGTGCAGCGGATTGGATTCTGAGAGATGGCGCATAAAAGAAGAAGGCCTGGCGGGGGAGACCAGGTCTTCTTCGGGGACACCCAACTCCGGGGGAACAGAGTCGGGTGGGTTCGGGTAATCTTGTACTACTATTCTAGTATAGGCCGCGTTTTTTGAATAGTCAAGTCGAGCGGCTCAAAAATCCAAATTTGTCTGTTTTTTATCCATCTAGATCAGATCGCAGGCATCGGGAGGCATCCAGTGTGCGTCCTGGTCCTTCCATTTCACGTTGCATCCGATGGGATTTGTGATCGGCTCGGGCGGCTCCGCGCCGGCGACCAGGGCGTCAAGCGCGTCGCGAAGTTCGTGGGTGGTTTCGGTTCCGGGCTGTCGCGGGCTGTCGTCCATGCGCCCTGTGTAGCGGAGTTTACGATCGGCGTCGAAAACGTAGTAGTGCGGCGTTCGCAGGGCGCCGTAGGCTTTGGCGACATCCTGGGACTCATCGCGAACGTATGCGAACTGAAAGCCCTTTTCTTCGGCTCGTGCGATCATGTGTTCAAACGAGTCGGTCGGATGATTTTCGATCTCGTTTGAGTTGATCGCGATCATCGCCACGCCTTGCGGCGCGTAGTCGGCGTAAAGTGCGTTCATTCTGTCTTCGGAGCCCACTACGTAGGGGCAGTGATTGCAACTGAAGACAACTATCAGGAGTTCGGCCTGTGAGAAGCTCGACAGGCTGTAGTTCTTTCCATCGACTCCAGGCAGATCGAAATCCGGAGCGTCGCGGCCGAGTTCGAGCGTAAAAGACATTTCCAACTCCCTGCTATTTCTTGGCTTTCGGGTCTTCTTCCTTGGGTGCGATCCATTCGGGCAATCTTCGCCTCTCGATGATCTTGCCTTCCAGCAGCCAGCTCAAGTTGAACTTGGCGACAGTCGATCCGCCTTTGGGTCCGCCTTCGAAATTCAGGTAAACCCAACCTTCGGATTTAGTTCCGGGCCGGCCGGCGGTCATTGACGAGTATGCGCCGCGTCCTTCGTAAACCAGTCGTTTCAGCGGCCAGGATCTTCCGCCGTCGAAGCTGGCCCACACGGTTATGTGGTGTCTTCCGCCGGGCGAGTCGCAGTTGCTATATAGAATGATATCCTTGCCGACTACGGGAAGTCGAACTAATCCGGCCATGCAGCCGTAATTCGTGTTCTGCGGTCCGTCGGGCAGTTCTCGGCAGAATCGAAGGTTCTTCCAGGTTACTCCGCCGTCGGTGCTTTCGGCGGTCCAACGTCTTCGCGGGTCGGCTCCTTTTTGGGCCCAGTGCCTGCGCGAGTTGTAGTAGATGCGTCCGTTTGACAGTTCGGCGATAGTGGCCTCTCCGGTTCCCTGCGCCGGGAACGGTTCGCTGGTCAGCCAGGTTTTTCCGCCGTCGTCGCTGTAGATCGCGTTGGTGTAGTGCTCGGGCCACTTCCTGCGATCGTTCTTACCTGCGTAGAATCGCGAGGGGCGGATGATTCGTCCCGCGAACTTGCCGTGCCGCAGCGTGATTCCGTGCTCGTTCATGTGCATGCTGGGCGCATTTCCCTTGGAGTCGGGCTTGATCTTGACGTCGGCCTTGGCCCATGTCTTGCCGTTGTCCTTGCTGCTGTAAACCGTTATCGGCGCGGGGGGATGATGCGCTTCGACGAAGGCGAATACATCTCCGGTCTTCTCGTTGACTGTTACGCCGCCGCCCATGAATCCCTTGCCGATCAGGATTTCCGGTCCCCAACTCGCTCCGCCGTCTTCGCTGCGACGCACCTTCACGCCGTTCCAGACCGCCAGCACAGTACCATCGACCGCCACGGCTACGTTGGGGAATCGACCGCCTTTGAAGACCTGGGTCATTTCGAGGCTGGGTTTGCCCATAAACGGCTTGAGCTGGCCTTCTGCAGGATTCCCCGCCGATGTTATAGGACCGGTTTGGGGTGTCTTGTCTTTCGGCTTGGTTATGGCAAACGAGGCCGAGAAAACCACTACCGCCAGCATTACGATTGTTCGTGCGCCGTTGAGTTTCATATTCATGTCCTGTTTCAGTTAGCGATATTATTCGTATGAGTCTGCTTCGGCTCGATCGTCGCCGGGCAGGATTTCAATTAGTTTATCTCGTAATTCGATCATACTGTAGGGCTTCTGTACGAACCCGGCCAGGCCCTTGCCGGCAAAATGCTGTGTGGCGTCCTGTTCGTTGTATCCGCTGCATAGTATAACCGCCAGGTCGGGTCGAATATTTCGAAGTTCGGCGAACGCCTGCTCGCCGTCCATGTGGGGCATCGTCAGATCCAGCAGAACGCAGACGATCTTGTCGCTGTTGGCGGCGAAGACATCTACGGCGTGTTTACCGTCAGAGGCCAGCAGGACATCGAAGCCCATTCGCTCGAGCATTTGTTTGCCCACTGCGCATACGGTGTCTTCGTCGTCTGCGATCAGGATTGTTCCATATCCCTTCCATGGGCGGCTCTGCTCGGCCTGGACATCATCGGCTCTGGTCGCGCCGTCGGAGGCCTTGCTGGCGGGGAAAAGCACCTTGAACGTCGTGCCCTTATGCGGTTCGCTGTATATGTTGATCAGACCGTCGTGTCCGCGTACGATCCCGAGGACGGCGGCCATTCCCAGGCCCCGACCGGTGAATTTAGTCGTGAAGAACGGGTCGAATATCTTCTCTATCGTTTCGGCGTTCATTCCGCATCCGGTGTCTGCGACCTCCAGGTAGGCGTAGAGGCCTTCGCTAAGCGGTTTGTCGCGTCCGGCGTGCATGGTTCTGTCGGCTGCGTCGAGATACGCTCGATCGCAGTCCAACGCGCCTGTCGATAGAGCGATAACGCCGCTCTTGTCGCCTATTGCTTCCGAGGCGTTGGTGATCAGGTTCATTATTACCTGCCGGATCTGGGTGCCGTCTCCGTCGAATGTTGGCAGGTTGTCGGCGAAGTTGTACTTGAGAATCGCCTTCTTCGAGATCGACACGTCCAGCAGGTGGGCCATCTCCTCGACGAACTCGTTCAGGTCGATAGGCGCGATAACGAACTTGCCCTTGCCGGAATAGGCGAGCATCTGCCGCGACAGGTCCGCTGCGCGTTTGGCGGCGTTTTCGATCTCGACTAGATTCTACCTGGCCGGAGCGTGACGGGGCAGTTCGTCCATCGCCAGGTCGGCGTTGCCCAGGATGGCCATCAACAGATTGTTGAAGTCGTGTGCGATTCCTCCGGCCAGTATGCCCAGAGATTCCAGCTTCTGGGCGTGTTGGACCTGTCTTTCCAGGCTCAATCGCTGCGCTTCGGCCCGTTTGCGATCGGTTATGTCGCGCCCGATGGAGATAACGAACTTCGGCTTGTCGTCCTGGTCGCTGATGACTGAAACATTGTATTCGGTCAGGACTCTTCGCCCGTCTTTGCAGATCAGGGACAGTTCGATCGTTCCGCCTCCTGTCTGGAGGATGTCCTGGAGGAACTCGCCGGCCCGCTGGAGATCTTCGGGACTGTAGTAAGACCCCGGCGCCGGCATGGCGGCGATTTCTTCGTCGCTGTATCCGCTGACTTCATTGAAGGCGCTGTTCCATCGAACGGCCCGGCCGGTCTTCGGATCGAACAGGAAGAATGTGTCAGGCTGAGAGTTCAAAGCGCTTTCGGTGAACTCCTTTTCTCTGGTAAGGTCCTCCTGGGCCTGTATGCGATCGGCGATTTCCCGCTCGAGCTTATCCATAGTCGACTGCAGGTTTTCAGCCATGCCGTTGAAGACTCGCGTAAGTTGCCCGACCTCGTCGTTGGATTTGACGGCGACCCGAGCGCTGAGATCGCCTTGCCCGATCTTCCTGGCCGCACTGCTCAGCTTCTTCAGCGAATTAGCGACAGACCTTGAGGTCACGAGTCCCAGTATCATCGCAGTGACGGTTACTCCCAGCAGGACCCACAGGGCTCTTTGCCGCAGCGAAGCCACAGGCACCAGTACGTCCTTGATGTCGTGCTCCACTACGAGGACCCATCCAAGTCCCTCGTAGTCGCGAAAGCCTTCGGATCCCGCAAGGGCGTAGAGGGTCTCGGTCTGCTCCGTAGTGTTGCTTGTCGATATGAAGTAACCTGAATAGTCGCCCTCGTAGCCTTGGCGAAAATTGAACGACAGACCTTCAGGCAGCGGTTCGAGAATGGAGTATTCCTTTGACGCGTAGATTACCCTGTCGTCGGCGGTCAACAGTCTGAAACTGGTCGACTCGGATTGGCCGACCTCTATCAGCGGGGATATCGTCGCTTCGATATTAACGACAGCCTTGAGGACCCCGAGGAACTTGCCGCTCTTGTCCTGGATTCTTATGCAGATGTTCGTGGAATAGACCTCGGCGCTGGCGTCGTATTCGACGTCCTCGACGTAGAGTCCGAGGCTTTCGGCTTCCTTCCACCATTGTTCATCGGCCTGGTAGTAGTCGGTTGTCTTCTGAGTTTGTGCGACGTTGGCGCCGTATCTGTTTGTTACGAAGACCTCGCTGAACAGTTCGTATCCCAGGCGCCAGCGATAGAACTCCTTCTGCTCCAGCTGATCGCGAAGGTTCTGGGACAACTCGCCTTCGATCAGTTCGGCCATGAACGGCGTGATCTTCTTGTCCCCGGCGTCTTGCCAGGCGAGATCCTGTTGGTCTATGTACGCCGGAATGTCGTCGAGCTTCTCGAACTTGCGATTTGACTCGGCCAGTTTTGGGTTCGCCGCCAATCTGTCGGCGTAGGCTCGAAGCTGTTCTATTCGTACATGAACCGACGCGTCGATCCGGGACAGCATTTCGCGAGCGCGAATGACCGACTGCTCTCCGATGCCGGCCTGCAGGGCCGTTTCGCTGACGTCGACGGCGTAATAGCCGACAAGCGCCACGATCAGCGCAACGCATAAGAAAGCCAGTGTAAGCTTCGTGCGTATGTTCATGTTACTTTCCGGCAGGGGCTTGCAAATATGTTTGGTCGGATACGGGGGTTATTATAGTCACCGACGGCTGACAGGGAACTGCAATTTGAGCTGGCCGCTTCAGGTTCCCGTGGCGCCGGCTTCGGTGACTTCCCGACTGAGTGCGGAATTCAATCGTTTGATCTCCACTGACAAATGCGCCGCGGATTCCTGGAGACTCTGGAGATCGCCGCATTGGGCCGAGGCCTCTACCGTATCGACGGCCTCGACGGCGTCATTGGCCTCCAGGATCGCCAGGGAGCCTTTCATCGCGCGTGCGGCCTGGAACGCGGTCCGCGGATCCTGATGGGAAATTGCATCCTGCAATCGCTTCAGCATTTGATCGCTCTGGCCGAGGAATACCTCCACGAGTTCTCCAAACAACTGCTCGTCCTGGCCTGCTCGCTGAATCGCCAGGGGCCTGTCGTAGGGGCGGTCAACCTGCGCGTCGGGTGAGGCGGACGGTGAAGTGTCGGGTTGCGGGTCGGCCGAATCGTTTTGCAGTTCTCTTCCGGCCAGGCTTCGCTCAATGGCCGCCGACAGGTCGCCGGAATTGATCGGCTTTGATACATAGTCGTCCATGCCGGCCTCGAGGCATTTCTCGCGGTCGCCTTTCATGGCGTTTGCGGTCATCGCTATTATGGGAATGCCGTGGTTGCGAACCGAGGAGCTTGGATTTCGGATCGTGCGTGTGGCGTCGTATCCGTCCATTTCGGGCATCTGGCAGTCCATCAGCACCAGATCGTAATTGCGATCTGACAATGCTGCGATTGCTTCCAGCCCGTTGTCGACGGTGTCGGCGGTATATCCGAGTTTCACTTCGAGAATCCGCAGGGCTACGGTCCGGTTCATGGGGCTGTCTTCAGCAAGGAGTATTCGAACGTTTCTCTTCTGCTCGTCCGACAGCGATTCGGATTCGCCTGCAGTGTCGCAAGACTGTCCGCGGTGCTCCGTAGAACCGCCTATGACGCCGCCGAGGCAGTCTATCAGTTGGGATTGTTTGAAAGGTTTGCTGACTGCGTTGGCGAAGCCGGCGTCTGTGATCTCTGCGGCGTTGCTGCGATGGGTGGTGGAAGTAATCGCGACCAGTTTCAAATCGGAGAACTGTCGGCTGCTGCTGATGTTTCGCGCCAACTCCAGAGTCTCCGGGTTCGACGCGGAGTTGTCCAGTATCGCCATGTCGAACTTGTCGTCTTCATCAATCGCAGTTTGCAGTGTTGCGACAGCCTGGCCGGCGTCGTCTATTTCGACAGGGCGGCAACCCCACGCCGACAGGTACGTTCGGAGTATTTGTCTGTTGGCCTCGTCCCGGTCGACAATCAAGATTCGCAACGGCTCGATGTCGTCGCCCACTGGCGGTGTCTGGAGTCCCGAGGAAGTCTGCTTGTCGACTACGGCGGTGAACCAGAATGTCGATCCTTAGCCTTGTCGGCTTCTAACGCCGATCCTGCCGTCCATCATCTCGGTGATCTGCTTTGATATCGCCAGGCCCAATCCGGTCCCGCCGTACTTTCGCGTAGCTGAAGCGTCAACCTGCGAGAATGTCTTGAACAGGCGGTTCATCCGGTCTTCGGGTATTCCGATGCCGGTGTCGCGCACCTCGCAGCGTATTGTGGCCTGGGAGTCTGTCTGGGACTCCAGCGTCACGGAGATCGCCACCTCGCCGCTGTCGGTGAATTTCACCGCGTTGTTGGCCAGGTTTATCATCACCTGCCGCAACCTGCCCGGATCGCCTCGCAGGAGCGTGGGAGTTTGAGGATCGATGAAGCACGAGAATCCCAGGCCCTTGTCCATGACCTTGCCGGACATTATGTCGCAGGTGTCCTCCACGGTGCTTCGCAGATCGAAATCGATTGTCTCCATGTCGAGCTTGCCTGCTTCGACTTTCGAGAAGTCCAGAATGTCGTTTATCAACGTCAGCAACTGCTCGCCGCAGGTCTTGACGATCCCGGCGTAATCCTGTTGTTGTTGGGTCAGGTCAGTGTCAAGCAGCAATCCGGTCATCCCGAGCACGCCGTTCATCGGCGTGCGGATCTCGTGGCTCATATTGGCCAGGAACTCGCTCTTTGCGATCGTGGCGGTCGCCGCTTCCTCGGCCAGCAGATTGGCCCGTTCGATCGCTTGCTGAAGTCCTGAGTTCGCCTCGCCGAGTGCGTCTTCGGTGCGTTTTCGTTCGGCGACTTCCTGTTCGAGATCCTCCATCATTCCCATCGTGATCGACTGGGTCTGTTCCAGTTGCACGACCTGCTGGCGGAGTTGGGCTTGGGCGCTTGTCAGTTCCTGCTGATTGCGATGGCTAGTGGCTTCGGCATTTCTGAGGCTCTCGGTCATGGCGTTGAATGCACGGGCCAGATCGCCGATTTCGTCCTTCGAATCGATCTCGATATTAGTGTGCAGGCTCCCGCGCCCGACAGCCTCGGCGCCTTTGACCAGCTTTGTCAGCGGGTGGGCGATGGCGCGACTTATCATGATCGCCACCAGTCCGCCAAGGGCTACAGCGGCCGCAAGAATCCCGGTAGCCAGATGGCCGGTCCATGCCGTCGCTTCAGAAACGGTGCGATAACGCTGATCCGACAACTTCCTCTCTACGTCGATGAAAATGTCGAACTCGCGTCTTATCTGATCGATTATCGTCTTGCTGGTGTCCGCCTCAAGCATCGCTGCAACATCGTTGAGATTGTGGGTGTTCTTCGTTGACATTCTCCGCGCCGCGATCTCCGGCTCGGCGGCGTTGCGGCGCCACTTGTCCACGAGTTCTTCGATCCTCTCCAGTCGCGAGACCTGATTCGGGTTGTTGACGACCATTCGCTTTTCGATATCGGCCAGGCGTTTGAACGCAATCAGCCCCTTCTTGTACGGCTTTAGAAACTCGTCTTTTCCCGTGATGCAGAAACCGCGCTGGCCGGTCTCCATATCGACGACCAGTTTTGACAGTTGCCTTGCATTGCTCATTACCGGGGCGTCGCGTTCAATAGCGTCGGAGAATGCTCGCTTGGCCCGGTCCATGTTCGTCAGGACGATCAGGCCCATTGTAGTGGTCATCGTCAGGACGATTCCGAATCCGACGGCCAGTTTTGTTCTTATGCGCATTTGAGACGCTCCGCGGGCTTAATAACTCCGATGAGATATCCGCAACTCCGTGGCCAGGTCATTAGTGCGTACGTTAACCTCGCTCTTGTAATTACTTCGGACAAGCAAAGACACTCCTTTAGCAGCGAACAAACTCTTGAGAATTGATAAATAAGCAATTGTCATGTGAACGTCGGTCTTGTAGTATCAACTCAATTGTCATGTGAAACGACAGCTTTATTCAGTTATCCAGCATAGGGAGTCGAGTCATGTTCCAGAATGCCGCTATCGTGGGTCTTTCAGTATTGTTGGCCGTTGTGATGTCAGGGTGTGACACCGGCGAGAATGGAACCGGCAAGATAACCCCTCCGGATGCTCCGACGAGTGTCACAGTCAAGACCCCTAAGGTCCCGGTCCCCCCTAAGGTCCCGGTCCCCCCAAAGGTCACGGTCCCTCCCAAAGTTCCGGCTCCCCCCAAGGCGCCGGCTGAGAATGTCGTGCCGCGCATCGATCCGAAAATGGAAAAGGGCCTGATCTCTCCGGACACTGAAGTAATGGTGACCCTGACTGTCAGGAACAAGACCGCCGGCACGCTGACTATGTACTGGCTTGATGAGATCGACGGCGAGCGTGTGCCGTACCGCGACGTGGAGGCCGGCAAGGAACTGCTCCAGGACACCTGGGAAGGTCACTACTGGCTCATTGTAGACCAGAAGGGCAAGGCCCTGGGTATCTATAAGACGCCGGACAAAGACGGCGTGATCATCGTCAAGTAGAACGCTTCTGCGTCTCTGGGGCTTTGGGAATAGACGGCTGGTCGGCGCCTTATCGCGCCGATTTGATCGCACCGGCCACCGCGCCGAGCGAGCCGCCGTAGACGGCGTACGACATCGCTTTGATCACGAACCAGAAGCTGAACGAATCGGACCCTGAGTTGAAGTAGAACAGGACCGTACCGATCACCAGTATGGCCAGCGACCAGGCCGCGGCCCAGTTGCGCGAACGTTTTCCGTAGCCGGAGATTCCCGATGACAGCCCTTCGGCCGCCAGCGACGCTACGATTAACACCACGATTCCGATTGTCCAGAACGATTGAGCGTATGTCGGCCCGCCGAAGTGCTGGACCAGGGAAGATGTCAGTTCCCCCAGGCCCGCTACCAGACTCAGTGCGAACGGATAGGAAAACCGCGGACCGAGCCTGGCGCCGAAGATCAGTGTTACAAGACCTACGAATCCCGCGCCGAGCGCTGCGCCGATCAGTCCGCGCAGCAGCCCCGCGCCCAGCCAGGCCCACAGGCCGAACTTGAACTGCCCGGCGAAAACGAGGCCTCCCAGCCCGTAGTATATCGCCCCGGCCGCGGCGAATATGAGAGCCGCCATTAACACCGGCGCCGAAGTTCGCATTCCCTTCTTACCGGCGCCGCCGGTGTTCTTTCGTCGTCTGGCCATAATTGTCCATCCGCTGTAAGAGTAACCTGCTGATGATAACACTCGCCGGTGAATATGAATACGGACATTATACCGACCCGCACGCCTGAAAAACCAGTGCCAAACAGACTTGCGCAATGCAGGATGTTCTTGGCGAATCCGGATAAGGACGTACAATCACATGTCGTTTTGCGTAGTCGCCTCAGTCGCCGCCGATCGCGGCGCCTCTTCGTTGGAGTTGGAGCACCCAGTCAGGCGTTTGGCTTATGTAGGCTTCCACGTGTTTGCGACGCGTGAAATAGTACGCCGAGTTGAGACCCTGGAAGACCAGCGTGGCTACGATCAGGCCGCCGTAGATCGCCACGGAGATGATCTTGTGCAGCGCGTTGATCGAGCCAAGCGATCGGGCCAGCATCTTTTCCTGGGCTATAGCCTCGTCGTACGGACTCGGGCCCCAGATTGCCTGGCCGATCATCCATGTCGAGTAGACGAGCACTATCGCCATCAGGGCCAGTTGGTTCCAGCCTAAAACGCCGCAGGCTCGCAGTTGGATGCGGGACAGCAGGCTTCGTCCGCGGAGTTCGTTCCAGGCCAGCGCAGCCAGGGCGCCGCCCATGATCAGACCGAGAATGTCGAACCGGCCGAATATCATCGCCAGCATCGTCATTAGAAGGGTCAGGCTCGAAAACCCGATGAGAATGCAAGCGTTGACCAAGGCGACGGTGCATGCTTTGCGGACCTTCCGGGCTCGCTGCCTGGCGAGGGTGATCTCGTCCAGGTGCGAGTCGCTCAGGGGCCCCGATTCAGCGGGCTGCTGAGCTGATCGGCGCACCGGCGGGGGCGGAGGCGTCGAAACTCTGAAAGGCGGCGGTGTCGATGTGTGGAGTTCCACGTTCCTGCTTTCCTGGTATCGCCTGGGCCGAGGCGATTAGTAGTCGCTGTACAGCGTGTCGCCGGAATCCTTTTCCGATGCCGTCGTGTTGGCGTGGATCTCGCCGGTTGTCGGATAGTACCTCCAACCTACGTTGGCGCCGGAGTTGGCTGCGATAGCCGTCTTGCCTTTTCTGGAGCCGACTGGCAGAGCCGGGATACGGCGAATGTACGGACCGTATACGTGAGTCGCTGTCTTCGTGTCGCTGACGGCGCCGAAGATGTCGGTGAATTTCGTGAGTTGATCTTCAATATTCGCCGCAGTGGGGTGCAGGCCGGGGTGTTCGCCTTCGTACATGTTAATTGCACTTCGCAGAACCGAAAGATTCGCCGCCAGCGCCGAGTCGGAAGCTCCGGCTGTCCCTCGGCTGATCCTGGGTATCGCCACGGCCGCGACAATTCCCATAATTACCACGACAATAACGAGTTCCAATAAACTAAAACCGCGACGTCTGCTTGTTATGCAAGCCATTTGCACTACCTCGAAATAACCAACGCCAGTTGGCGCAATGCTGATGTCTAAGAGCCTCAGCTCCATAAGTTGCATCGGATGAAGAAATAGGCGACTTGAGTTGATTCAGAGATGTTTTGTGTGCGGAATGATGCGGCCGGCAGTTAGGGAGAGGCGACAACTTCGAAGTCAGAGCCTTTGACTTTGCGAAGCTCGTCGTGCAGGGAGCCGATCCGCTGGTCAGGGGCTACGGAGATGGCCCATTCGATGCCGTTGTCGGCTACGAACATTCCGTAACGCTTCAGCGCCGTAAGGATCGTTCGGACGTTTGGAGAGAATCCGGATGTGTCGAAATCAGCTCGCAGGCGGAAACGTTCGCCCATTCTTGGATAGTTCTTGTTGGTGTGGCGGCTGGCGAAGTGCGTGGCCGGGGCGACAAAGGCTCGGCGGGTCTTTCGGATCGTCACTCGCAGTGCGTGATCGATCCTGCCGCGTTTGAGTTCGTCGTATCTGACTATCGCTGGGAAGATCGGCAGCCCGGCAGCATCGGCGGATGTCCAGCCTTTGGGGCGCAGCTTGTTTGTCTTCAAGTCGAAGACCGACGCTTGAGCGGCCCGCCATCCGGTGGGTGTTTTTCGCATCGCGTAGAACTCGTACAGCATGCGATTTGTCGGGTCGATTACAATCGCGTGCCGATCGCCGCCTTGCTTCATCGTGTCTCGCTGGACGTCCAGCAGCGTCAGCTTCTTTTGTTTACTATGCCGCTGGTAGTAGACCGGCCAGCCTTCGATCGGAACGTTGTCCGGCACGGGGTAGGGACCCTTGTCCGATTCGCCGGGATAGGCGGTGATCTTCACGCCAACGCGCCTCTGGCCCGGCGGCACGATGACAAACGCCATGTCCGGATTGTACCGCAGCGGCTTGTTCGGCCCCACTGATGCGATGATCGCCTTGGAGTTCGGATGGAGCGGTCGGCGGTCGATGAGCTGATTCCACGGGTTGTCAGGCGGGAAAACTTCAAGCGCCGCGAGCACTTTGTCGGCGCGGGGCGTGTTGAACATGATCGGCTCGCTGACCTTCGGGGCGGTCTTCTGAGCCAGGCGAATTCGCTTCAGCCGGGCCGGGTCCGACCCGCCGGCCGGCGGGTTGGCTCCCAGGCTCACCAGGCAAGCGGTCAGCACCAGAAAACCAATCGCACGCGGCGCCCGATGTGAACAGTATCGCTTCATGTGGTTTGACCCTTTCGCTAGCAGGCGTAGTATAGCAAACTGCGCGTAGCGTTGAAACCAGCACAAGCCGCCAGGCGGGGGCCATAGGCATATTCTCAAGACTCCTGGACAATACGCACACTAGTGCCGGCGTTATTGTCATATAATGCTCCAAAGGAATTAATATGACTCTGATTCGCAACGCTGTACTGCCTGTTCTGATCGTGCTGCTGTCTCGTGCTTGCCGTGCGACGGAGATTTTCGTCTCGCCGGGTGAATCTCTGAGTGCTGCTGTCAAACGCGCCGCCCCGGGCGACACCATCACGCTCCGGCCCGGTCGATATCACCAGCATGCGACGATCTCCGGCCTGAAAGGAACGAAGGACCGCCCGATCACCATTCGCGCGGCCGCTGGCGGGGAGGTTCTGTTTGACGGTACTGTCGCCATCAAAGGCCCATGGACGAAACACAAGGGGAGTATCTACAAGACCCGGATCGACTGCGATGTAAGCCAACTGTTCGTCGCCGGGGAGATGATGATCCCGGCCAGGTGGCCTAACGCGTTCGTGCACGACAAGAGCATATGGGACATCGAAACCACGCGGGCCCACGGAGATCCGACATCGCCCAACGGAACGCTAGTCGATAAGCCGCACAAGAACGCTGATCTGGCCGCAAGTCGGCTCGACGCCAACGGGGCGATTGCGATACTCA
>CAYMSH010000123.1:0-15575 GCA_964392945.1 uncultured Planctomycetaceae bacterium
GTATTGATCCGTTGATATCGACAGAGACCAGCGATCCGTTGGTGTTGGTTCGCAGCGAGTAGACAAGCGTGTCGCCGGCGTCGACGTCGTCGAACACCTGCGAAAGATCGATGACCGTGTCGGGAGCGTCTTCGTCGACTGAGAACGAGCCGATCGGAGCAACGTGTCTGGGCGTGTCGTTGATCGGGTTTACAGTCACGGTGAAACTGTCTTCAACCCAGGCTCCCAGAAGGTCGGTAGCGCGAACTGTGATGTCGGCCGAGCCGTTCTGGTCGGCCGCATAAGAAAGTGCAAGTTCTGTAACACTCGGCGTAGCGGTTACCAGAGACGGATTCGAGTTGCTCATAATCTCGTAGGTCAAGGTGTCGCCCGGAAGGTCAACATCGTTGAACACGCCGGAAAGATCAATAATCGTGTCGTCGGAATCCTCATCGATCGCAAAATCGTCGATGGGACTAGCCGCCGTCGGATCGTCGCCGATCGGGTTGACTGTGACGGTAATTGTATCTTCAATCCAGAGCCCGCCTGAATCGGTGGCGCGAACAGTAATGTCCGCCGCGCCGTGCTGATCGGCGGCATAGGAGACAGTGAGATCAGTTCCAACCACTGAAGCGGTGACCAGTCCAGGATTACTGTTATCCGAAACCGAAAGCACCAGGTAGTCGCCAACATCATCCTCACCGAACGTAGCAGACAGGTCCAGAACGTCGTCGCCGGCGTCCTCGTCAACGGTTACGTCCGCGATGGGATCGACCAGATACGGCGACGAGTTGATTCCGTTAACCCACGCATCGGCAGCGTCGCCGTCAAGAGGGTAATCCAGGACATTCTTGATTCCGGATCCGGCGGCGGTCAGGATCAGCGAATAATCGCCCTGGGGCGTAGTCAGAGCCCCCAATCCGCCAAGTATCCAGTGAACTCCGTCGGATGACGTCAATGATTCGAGGCCCGTGAGCAAGTCGCCCCCGCCGTCGCGCACGAGTTCCAGATCATCGATATCAAAGCCGGTGACCACATCACTGAAGACAATTTCGATCTGGTCTACCGACGCACGGCGCGGATCGGGATCGATGTCGATTATGTCGGCCGTAGGCGGGCTGGTGTCGATGACCCAGGTTTCGATTGCATCGTCGGCGATCGCATTGCCCGCGGTGTCCTGGATGCCGGACCCGCCAGCCGTCATCTGCAGCGCATACTCGCCTTCCGTGCCGGACGGAGCCGTTTCCTCCAGCCTGAGACCGGCGATTGCATAACCTTTGGTTCCGTTGGCGGTCCCGGAGCCAACGCCGGGCGTGGCGCCGGTGTATTGTGTTGAGAGTATCGAGAAGACCCCGTCGGGACCCGGATCGATATCGACCCACCCGGCGACGAATCCCTGGGCCGTGGCGCTGTTGTGCCCGACCCAGATGGCGACCTGGTTGGCGTTAAGCCCGGCGGTCACCACGCCAATACCGCTGCTGTGGTCGGCGGTGAAAGCCTCAGCTCCAACCAGCGTGACGATTGTCCACCGGTTTGTGTACCCGCTGTTGCCCCGAATCGCCGTGCCGTGGAACTTGTATGTTACCGCATTGCCTTCGTCCAGGCCGGAGAAAGTGTGCGTATGGAAGTCGTTCTGATTCGCCTGAATTTCGAGGCTTGCCCCGCCGGCGGCGCTGAAGTCGACATATCCGTTGAAAATGTCATATGCGTCGGTTCCAGCGGTGGGTTGGGCGGCGCCGCTTGCGTAATTGACTCCGCTCTGCAAAACCGTCAGTATCACGCCGGTCCCAAGTCCGGTATTGATATCCTTCAACTCACCCGAAGTAGTGCCATTGCCAGCGTAAACCGTGGTATTAGAGTGCGTGGCGTTGCCTATGGCCTGATCGTTGAACGCCACAAACCCGCCCCCGCCGCCGGGCGTTCCGGTCACGTCGAGCAGATCGCCCAGGGTCCAGGTTACGTTATCCTCGGTCGTCAACGATTCGTCTCCCGTCAGCAGGTCCTCCCCGCCGTCACGGGTCAGGCTCAGGTCGCTCACGTCCAGTCCGGTAATCGGCTCGGTGAAGACTATCTCGACCTCACCCAGCGCCAGGCTGCGCGGATCGGGGTCGACGGGGGTGATCGTTACTATCGGAGCCTGAGTATCGGTCACCCAGGTGTCGTATGCGTCGATCGGCAAATCTTCAAGCGCCCCGTTCTTGATTCCAGACCCCGCGGCAATGAGGGTCAGCGTGTAAGGGCCTTCGTCTGCGGTCAGTCCCGCCAGTCCGTCCAGGGTCCAGGTGACGTTGTCGAGCGTATCCAGCGTCTGGGCTCCATCCAGCAGGTCCGCCCCGCCGTCTCGCACGAGGCTCAGATCACTTGTATCAAAACCGGTGACCGGTTCGCTGAAAACGATCTGGACCGTGCTGACCGCGGAGTTGCGCGGGTCGGGGTTGACATTGACGATACTCGGAATCGGTCCGACCAACACTGTCAACCAGCTATCGGAAACATCGTCGGCCAGCAAATTGCCCGCAATATCCTGAATACCCGAACCGGCCGCGTGCAGCGTCAATTCAAACACGCCGGAAACACTCGTCATGTCCCTCAGCCCGTCGAGCGTCCAGGTTCTGTTGTCAACCGTACCAAGAGACTCTGTTCCGCTGAGAAGATTCGGACCACCGTCCAACGTGAAGGTCAGGTCACTGATATCCAGGCCTTCTATCTCCTCGCTGAAAACAATACTGACGGCGTCCACAGGCTCGTCGCGCGGGTCCGGATCTACGTCGGCGATATCAGCCGTCGGTGCTTCGTAATCGGCCGCAACAACGGAAACGTTGTCGAATTCCGCCGTACAAAGGACGCCATCGTTGTGGCTTCCAACGGCCATGCCCACGTATATCTCCGGCTGGGTCATCACGACAGTATCAGTACCGATCAGGGTCCAGCTGGCCCCATCGACAGAGCGATACGCTGTGAACACATCGCCTTTTCTGACCAATCGCACCCACTGCGGGGCGAACAATCCGCCGTTCTGCGAATGCGTGCTCTGCTGACCGGTGACTTTACGGCGGTGGAATATAACGCCGTTGCTCGGCGTGACGCAGACAAAGGCGTTGGCGGAATTGGCGTCGAGCGTCTCGCGAATCATCATACCGGCTCTGGCCCAACTGTTGGTGTTCTCCACGCTTGCAACCCGAGCGGTGACGGTGAAATCTCCGCTGAAAGGCTGAGAGACATAATGGAACTCATCACTGTTGCCCCAAATATCGGCGCCCGACCCTTCAACGGTCCATACTCCATCGCTTTCGCTGCTGGAGCCCGCAACGGCTACCTGGCCGATATCACTGCCGGTCCACGTAATGCGATTGAAGCCGAGTTTGGCTACCACGCCCAACGGGTCCGCAGGGCCGGCCATATCGTGTATGTTGTTGACGGTCAGTTCGTAGGGCTGATTGTCGACCATCGCCGGAGTCAGTGTAAGCGAGACCGTTCTGGCGTCTGGGCCCAGGGTCGCTGAAGTGACCGCCAATCCGCCATCGACGAGATAGTTCCCAATTGCCTGGGCCGACGTCGGTTCGAGATCCGTGCTGAACAGCAGATCGACGTGCGTATTGTCAATGACCTCAGCCGACAAGACCCTGACAGCATCCATCACTGCAATGTTGACGTTGGCCGGTTCGCTGTATTCCTCTGAGTCGTAAGCGCGATAGGTGAAGCTGTCGGCTCCGATGTAACCCGGCGTGGGCGTGTAATCGAAGGATCCGTCCGGATTCAGATTGAGCACACCGTGATCGACGTCGTCCAGGAGTTCAACCGTCATCGCCGCCGGACCTGGATCCGGATCGAAATCATTGGCCAGAACGCCGCTGCCCACAACTGTGAGAACGCCGTCCTCGTTGGCCTGGTATGAATCATCCTGCGTAACCGGGCGCGGGTCGATGAGGGCGGTTACCTGCATCTGCGACAAAGCGGCGCCGTATATGCGAACGTCATCGATCAGGCCCTGCCACGAAGAAATACCGTCCTGAGACCCCCTGCCGATGATCATTCTGGAAGACGACCTGATTGTCCCCTCCCTGGACGGATCTATCCATCCCGCCGATACGGGAACACCGTCCAGATAGACCTGGATGTTCTGTCCCGAGGCCCACGTAACTGCAAAATGCTGCCATTCAGTGGTCTGCACACCGCTGGCGGACTCCCAACGCTGGGTTCCGCCTGTGGTGCGAATCCCGCCCCTGAAGCCATTGGGCTGATTGCCCTGATTCTGGAGCGAGGCATCGTGGCGGAAACCGTACTCGTCGCTTCCGTTGGGATCTCTCACGTAGTAGAAACCTCTGTCGGAGCCTATTGAGTCGGCTTTGATCCAGGCGGCGAAGGTGAATCCCGCAAGTCCGTTGATGTAGCTTTCCGGATCTTCGTGGACGAGATAGTCGCCGACGCTGCCATCGAACCGGTACGCTCCTCCTATCCTGCCGGCCGCTTCCCATTCGGCTCCGAGAACAGCCAAATCACGATCGTTCGACGTGAGGTCATGGGCGACGATCTCGTTGTCAACGTCAAACGTCCACCATGCCAGCAAGTCCGCATCAAGATTACCGTAAACAAACTGCACCGAGGCGTTGGGCTCGACAGTCAGGCCATTGGAGTCTTCAACGTTCTGCACGGTGACCGTGTAGATTACATTCTCGGCCAGCACATCGGCGAGAGTTACCGTCACTTCGTCGGGTTTCGCCAGATCCCAATCGGCCAACAGAACTGTCAGCAGCGCCCCTGCGCCATCAGTAACCGAATAATTGCCCACTGATTCGGCAGTGGCCTGGGTAACGTCCTTGCCAAAGGTCACCACGACCTCGGTTGTGCTTACCGCCACAACGTTTGCGATGCTCGGACGCGGGCTGATCGGAGCCGACGAGGCCGAATCGCCCTCGAAATCATCGGTGTTCACAGCGGTTATGGAGTAAACGTAGGTCTGGGTCTGATTCAAGCCGGTGTCAATGTAGCTCAACGTATCTGTCGCACCGATCTCCAGACCGTCACGATACACCACGTAATACGCGACGCCGGACTCGGCGTCTACCGAAGCATCCCACGAGACATTCGTCCGGGCCGAATCAAGTGACTGTACAACTATGTTACCGGGCTGTGAAGGGCCGGTGTGGTCGAGGGTGTCTATGACGTACGGTGAGAGATACGCCCCGGGTATCGGGCCTTCCCAGGGGCCGTTGTCGAGTTTCCACGCAACAGCCAAGTGGTCGCTGCCGCCGCCTTCCTTGTGGATCGCCTCTATGTAGTACGTCAGGCCCGCAGACAGGAATACCTGGACGGACTGCTGTGACTGCTGCTGAGTCCAGTTTCGCCAACCGGTCGAACCGCTGACGTTTGCGATTCGCGTCACGTTCGCCGGGTCGGTATTCGTCGAAAGGTATAATTCGCTCGAGTCGTTGCTGGCGATTGAGAACGTGTACATGCCCGAAACCGTCGGATGCACATAACCTCGCATCCGAGTACCGTAGTCATCGTCCAGGTCATTCGGAGTCTCAAAAACAGTCGGATAGTTCCGCCGCGTGGGATTGTCGGGGTAGGCGGCGTTTCCGGTCAGATTGGAAACCGCCGAACCGCTGACGCCCGACCAGTATTCCCGCAGGATACCGCCTCCGGGCAGGTAGTACTCGAGATCAAGCTGCTGGCCGTCGGGCATGAGCAGGCCCGAAACGGTGTCTATACCGTCTACGGTTACTGTGGAGGCCTGGCCTATCGCCATCGCGGGAACTGTCAACTCAACGGTATCGCCGGCGATCAGAGTAGCCTGGGAAATCGCCCCGCCGCTGAAAGTATAGTTGCCTGTATCTTCGGCTGAGGCTTCGACCAGCGGTTCGGTGAACACCAGTCGCAACGTAGTTTGATTCGTAATCTCAACGAACATCGGACCAGGTATCGTAATATCGACAGCCGACGACGGCGCGCTGTCGAACTGATCGCGATTGACCGCCGCAACCTGGTAAGAGTATTGCGTTACGGGCGAAACGAGTGTGTCGTTGTAGGTTGTGCCGAACGAAGTTCCTATAATCACGCCGTCACGGTATATCAGGTAATGGTCCACGCCGCTGTCGGGATCCGAAGCCGCCGCCCATGTCAGTTCTATCTGCGTCCCTCCCGACAGAACGACCGTACCGCCCAGCCCCGTCGGAACAACCGGCGGCGTGGGATCTATAGGGGCGTTCAACAGTCCGGGGGTTCCGCGATACGCACTTGCAGCCCAACTGGCCGGATCGTTGCCGTACAACTCGCCCGGACCGCCGCGCAGGCGCATCATCGAATAGCCCGCTCCGTCGGCTTCCTCAGGCCACGGAAGAACATCGTTGTAATTCACGTAATCGATGCGGTAATGCGGGATGAAGTCGGTTAACGGATCCGCCGCCCCGGGCCGCATCAGCTTGACCTTATCGCCATCGTTGGACAGCGTACCTGTGTACTGCCCCACAACCGGTATGCTGTTGGACGAAATGTCGTAACGACCGTCAAAAGCGTCGTAGTCGCTGACAACCACGACGTACTGGCCCGGGCCGATCGTGCCTGTACCGTTGGTCGTATACCGCGAATCGAGAGTCGGATTGTCCACAATAACGTCGCTGAAACCGGGGCGAACAAACTTTATGTTGTCGGCGATGGTCCAGTTGTCCGGATCGCTGGTGCCCCTGGTCAGCACCACCTGTCCGACAGAATCAAAGTCGTAAGTACCGAGCGACACCCAGCCGAATTCGTCGATGTAGTCCGGACCCTCATCATCGAGTTCCGGTTTCTGGTCTCGGACGACCGCCGTCGTACCGCCGTTATGAGTGATGGAGTAGACCGCCCGCCCATCCAGGTTACGCTCGGCGCCAAGCCCGTCAAGTAGATCCCAGCGTGCGAAGACCTCGTATGATCCCAGCCCGGCCGGCAGGACCGCGTCCCAGGCGGCGGTCGCGCCGGATTCCAGCGTCCAGGATTCCTCGCCGCTGTCGTCGGCGTCATACCATCCGAACGTGAAGCCAATCCCGCTGGACAGATGAAAATCAGTCAGATTGTACGTCTCAGTAGCCGAGGAGTTGTATATCTCGATAAACTCGAAGTAGCTGCTGTCGTCGTACCCGGCAGTGACTTCCGCTTCGGTCGGATCGAGCGGGTGATACAGCATTTCGTTAATCACGAGATGCTCGAAGTACGGCGATGCGTTATCCGCACCGAAAGTATGAGCGCTAAGCAGCGTAAAGTCCGTACCTCCGGTGCTTTTGGTATGCAGGCCGATAGAGATGTTATTAGGCGATGCGCCAAAATCTACATGCTCGCGATATCCGCCGGCCTGACCGCTGAAATTCGATGATAAATACACGTCATCGCCGTGCTCACTCAGCAGGAAACTCCCGCCGAAGTGCGTATCGGCGTACAAGACAACGTACTGGCCCGAAAGGATCGGAGCCATCGTGGGAATCTGGTAGCTGGTCAAATCGGCCTTTGAATCGCTGAGGAACCATCCGCTGATGTCTACAGACTCCAGCGAAGTGTTGCACAACTCGATGGTGTCGACAAACGGTGCGTCACTGTGCGCCAAGACCTCAGTAATGATAATCGTGCCCGGATCGGTCAGTACGTCTTCGTACCCCGGAGACCCGCCCTGGGCGGCGCTTGGGCGCCAACCTATCTTCTGGTCCCAAAGCTCGCTGGCGCCCTGCGGGTCGCGTATGGTCAGAGAGAAACCGTCGCCGTCGGTGTGGCCGTACCAACCGTCGCCGTATTTGAAATCGAGAATAATTCCGCCATTGGGCGAATCCAGCTGGACCTTCTCACCGGCATTGTCCAGTGAAGTCCCATCGATTATTCCCGAACCGTACTCCCCGCCTATCACGCCGCTGAAAGAGCTGTAACGATACTCGAATGCGGCCTGGTTGCTTACGACGACTACGAACTGGCCCGGGCCGATCGATACGTCGCCGAAAGTAAAATCTATGCCGTTATTGAATCGCAGTCCGGCCAGAGGAAGAGTTTCAGTCGCCGAAATGTTCTTGATCTCGATGTACTCGAAATCATCGTTGTTTGTATAGCCGGCCGCAATTTCCGCCGCAGTCGGATCGGACGGATTGTACATAACCTCCGTGATCCGAATATCGGGGGCGAGGTCCACGTGATAAACCGCCTCGTTCAGCGCGCTCCACTCGCCCGTGCCAGAGTCGTAAGCCCGCGATTTGACAAACGCGCTCTCGTTGAGGGTCATGGCTCCGGAGTAGACCATCGCGCCGGGCGATACCCCACCGCCATCTTCGCGCGGATCGCCGCCGTCAAGCGTGTAGTATATCGTGCCCGCCGGAGCGTCGATCGTCAGCGAATCGCCCAGCTCTATGATCCCGCCGTGCTGGTACGAACCGTTGATATTGAACGACGGTGCGTCAACATTCGGGTACCGGCCCACGGCCTTGAGCTGGTTGATGAAGATCTCGGTCCTCTGCGGGAAATAATTGTTGCGGAGGTTGTTGATTCGCGACTCCCAGTTCGAGCGGCTCCCGCTCCAGCGCGCCGATTCGCCCATGACAGCATCATATATTTCCGCCGCAGCCTCGGTGACCCAGTCGATATTGACCTGCGGGGTCAGGACTCCGCCGTTGAACAGAAGACGGTGAGCGCGGTCCTGGAACGTGGATACGAACTTCGGCGAGGCGAGCATCTTCTGGAAGAGCTGGCCCGGAGGCCCGCCGAACGAGTTAACATTATTGCCGTTGACATTCCTCAAACCGAACTCTGCGTCCCACATGTGGAACCGCCATTTTCCGCCGCCCTCACGGTTGTACGTCGCCCGCCAGTTGTTATGCGGCCAATCCCCGTTGTGTGCGAACTGATTAATCATCAGGTAGTCGCAGAAGTCCGGGATATCAAGCATCTCCTCGATCGCCGCATAGTTGCCGACCGCATCGTTGGCAAGTGAGTGCAGAAGATTCCAGGCGGTGGAGTTGCCTCCGGCTATGCCCTGATTGGTGTAGTAGTCGTAATCATCCTTATCGCCTCCGAGGTAGCTGGCGGCGAACGCATCGTCAGTGCGCTCCAGGGGATTGTACAGTCCCCAGTACAGACCATCGACGTAAAGGTGAACGAAGCGGCCATGCGGGCCCAAGCCGCCGGCGGCTATTTGTCTCTCGGCGGCCCAGCGATCCTGCAGCATCGTTCCGCCCCAGAACGTGTCGTTGAAACCCGCACGGAAGGTGACTGTATTGAAGCTGTCGATCTCAGTGTCGTCGAAAATGGGATAATTGAGCCTTGTCGGCCCGAACTCGCTCTTGAAAGTTAGGCGGAATGAGTGCTTCTTGGTGCCGGTCCCGCGGCTGGCGCCGCCGACGATTCGCACGCCGGCATTGACCTGGAAGAGTGTTGAACCGTCGGTGTTGATACACTCGACCGACGCGGGCCTCTCCCAGGCCTCTCCTCGACCGCCCGGATTGGAGTAGATGCCCGTCACGCCGAACATGTCTTCTACGGAAGTCACGATCGAGACAACCGGGACGGCCTTCATGTCGTCCCTGATCGTGACGGTGTTGTTGACGACGGTCTGGTTCATGTTGTAGTTGGGAGCCACACCCTTCCAATCGGGGGGGAAACCATCGGGAACAGCCGGCTGCTGGAGCGTGTCGTCAAGGAAAATGTAGGTGTGCGTTACGGATCCCGCAGAGGCATAACCAGACTTGAATGCTGTGGCGCGAACGGCGGTGGTGGTGGTTATGGGGATCTGGGCCGGGGCGACGTACAGCGTACCGTTGGTCTCAGTCGGGTCCGAACCGTCGGTGGTGTAGCGGATTTCGGCTCCGGCGGTGTCGGTGCTCAGAGTAAGATCGAAGGAATCGTCGTAGAACCCTCGGTCGTGACTGAACTCGACATTCTCCACGAAAAGCCAGAAATCTTCGGTATTCGCATCAGCGGGAGTGTCTGTGGCGAAGAAGTGCTCGCCAAGCCCAAGGAAAGTAACTTCGACAAGTTCCGGAAGGATAAGGAAGTCGCCGTCGTCGGTGGCATAGTTCAGACCGTGAATCGCCAGGACATTATCACCGACGAGCAACTCGTCGATGTAGTCCGAAACGTTGACATTCTCCCACGCGGCGGCCTGTGCGTCGGTGCGTTCGGCGGTGGCGTTCGAATCCCACAGGGGCGTTGGGGGAGCGTTCTTCCTGGCGATTTCCACACCGTTGAGGTAGGCGACGTACCCGTCATCGTACTTCATCTTCAGCGTAAGCGACTCGATCTGGGCCGGGTCGCTGACGGTAAATGGGAGGCGAACGAAAGACGAGGAGTTTATGTCCTTCATCGTGTCTTCCACGTTCGTCTCGATCAGGTCGGAAAACGCGCCTCCTCCCCCACCGCCCCCGTCGACCGGTTCGCTGAATACCGCAAGTCCGCCGCTGGCTGTGTCTCCGACAAGATCGAAGGCGCCGGAAGTGAACACGGAGTATGCGCCCTGGGCGGCGAACAGTTCGCAAGACGACCCGCCGCCGCCTTCAAACTGCACGAGCCTGAGATTGTACACTCCGGCGGTAGTGATATTGAACGTGCTTATAGTGTCGCTTGCGCCGCGCCCTCCGGGAAACTCCATGTAGAAGTTATCCGAACCGTTGTCAAGTTCGAGCGAGAATCCATCGTCGCTGTTGACGCCGAATGACCATTGCCCGGCCGTGGGAATCGTTACCATCGCCAGAGCCTCGATAACGAATTGGTCCATGTCGCCGAAGAAGCCCGGATAGTTGGTCTGGCCGGCCGTGAAATGCCCCCCGCCGCCGCTGTTGAGGAAATCGATTACCGGTACGTTTGCAGTGTTGATATACGACTGCATCGAAGGAGTATCGATAATCTGCAACGCCGTAGCCAGATTACCCGGAGAGACATTGGATTTGAAGTTCTGGACCGCGAAGCCGGCCACCAGATCCGAAAACCCGATAGCCGTATCGCCAATGTCCCAACCAGTGTCGTCGAAACCGCCTTCGGTCCAGTTACCAGGATCGCCGTTGGGAATTATGTACCGCGCAGGGTCGCCGGAAACTACAAACTCAGTGGTCTCGACGTTCTGCGCGATACCGTACGAAATATCATCAAACTGTTCGGGATACTCGTCGTACTCGTGAACAACCGCGCCGAGGTCATCGTACAGCCCCAGATACTCCCCGCTTCCCCTGAGCTTGAAATTCGTATGCAGATTACCCTCGGGATCCAAATAGGGATCCAGGGGATCGACTACGGTTTCTCGACCGTTGGAAGCGAAGATAACCCGGAATTCGCCCGGCCCCAGCGATACGCTCGGAAACGTCCACGTGTCGGCTCCGTCCCTGAGCTCCCAACCGGTGAGATCGACCTCAGCGACACCGGAATTGTGAACTTCCAGCCAGTCTGAATGCTCGCCGTCTCCATCGAGCAACCCGTTCTTATTGAGGGCCATGAACTCCGAAATCATGACGTCGCCGTTGAGCAGCAGACGGGGTTCCAGCGCTTCAAAGACAGGAAGACCCTTAGGTCCATTCGTGTTGCTGTTTGTCACAGCGACCTCCTCAAGAATCCTACGACACCGGTACTGGGAAACCGCCTGACCCAACAAGGTGCACTTCCTCTGGCCTACCACTTATTCGTCGTTCGATGGTCTTGAATGCGAATTCTGAGTATACCACGTAACACAATATCCGCCAAGGGTGGTTCTGACGAATAGTCGTCACAAAGGTTGCGGCCGAGCCTGTGTCGAGGGCTCCTTCTGTCGCCTGGCAGTAGGAATGGATCTTAAAGCCTCAAGCCGAGCGAACATCGATCACTGAAGCGAACCAGGGAGTTTGTTGCCCAGCACAACGCCCGAGCAAACACGAGTTCTTGACCATACCGTATAGTATTTCCCAACAAAGGCTATGGGCAACGACGCCCGGATTCCCCCCGCAGCAGGAGGTCACCCTTCGGCAAGCTCAGGCCAAGCTGGTTCAAGTCCAGTACGGCTCAGTAGAAAAAGCCCTTGTTTTCAAGGGTTTTTTTGTGCGCCGAATTAAATCGCGATAAAGAAAATGTTTTTGACGCCGCAGAATCGCCGCAGAATGGAACTTTATTTTTCATCTTTTCTCGCCCTTTACAGTTTAGGCACACAGCACTTGGCTTTTCTGACCATTTTGAGGGAACCTGAGGGAAGGAGCAGCACCTGTTCCGAAGCGGCCTGCCCCTCCGGGACCCAAATTCTTACTTGTTCTCCGTAGTCGCCGCCTGGTTGATTTTCTTGAGATAGTCAGCACGGGCGTCCATAACCCATTTTATACCGCCGCCCATCTCAAGCGTAGGCTGCCAGCCGTTTGTGTTCTCGTTGGGCAGCCGTTTGATACAGGCTTCGACCAGTTCGGCCATCTTTTTGTATTTCTCATCACTCTTGCTGGAATAGCCTTTGATTTGACCCCAACCGCCTTTGCTTTCAGGGAGCGGCATCAAAAGAATGCGGCTTTCGTCAGGCTGTGAGAGATTCACAAGGGTTGCTTCGGGTTGTTTGGCTATCTCGTCGCCAAAGAGCTCTTTCGCGTAGCTGCGCAGAGCCGTGAGTCCCTCGCTGTCAAACTTTCTGTCCTCGATTTTGTTCGGGAAGAGGTCTCCATAGCACTGGCCGTTCAGGTCAAGCCACTCGATAATTCTCATGTAGCTCTCATGGTCGACGTCTTTGAGCTTTTTATGGTGCTTGTCGCCCTTGGCGAGCATATGGGCGACCTTGTTCTCGTACGCGAAGAACTTGAAAGGGCGACTGATGTTCTGGCTTACTTTGTATTCCTTATATTTACTATTGCTAACGCCTTTGCCGCCGATTCCGTGTTTGCCTCTTTTGACGATTTCCTGCAGCGACTTTGGATAGCCTCCTCTTTTTGATTTGTCTTTATATATCAGGTTGACTTTACCTTCTGTCTTTTCGAGGCCGTGGCACTTGATGCAATGTCTGTCCAGGACCGGCTGTACAGTCCTGGCGAAACTCATACCGCCCTTGTATTGCGGCCCGGCAGCAGGCTTAAGGTCCATAGGTTTCATTTGGGCCATCTTAGCAGCCTTTTTCATATCAGGAGTTGATCCCACAGGTTCATGACAGCCTACACAGCTTCTTCTTTCACCAGGCTGCATGTAGAAGAAACTTTTCTCTGTCATGATTGCCATGCCGTTTTCGTCAAGAATCTGGACTTGCAGGGAAACATTTGCAGGAACCTTGAATGCGGCTGATCCATCCTCTGTTACAGGGACTGTCCCCAGCACCTTCTTCGGAATATCAACGTTAACCGTCATCGTGGGTGAACACTTGGGCCTGCCGTTGCTCGGCTGAACGCCAAGTGCGTTAACGCGGATCGCCTTGATCATACCCGGCTTAATAAGACCTTTAGGGTCATTACGGGTGAGATACGCGTTCTGAAGGAAGAGCGTTCCGTAAGGCTCAGCATCGTTCTTGACCATCGACGGGAGAACAGGAGGAACCTTGCGCTCTCTAATGGGGATAGGTGCGAATGTTGCGACTTCCGGGTCTTCGTAGATCCTGATTCTCGCTCCGTCAGTGCAAACAAGATAGATTCCTCTATCGGCAACACGGCTGGCAACTTGCGGGTAGTTGGCTCGCGACGCCAGAAACAGGTTTTCGTTGAGAGCATAGGGATGGCTATAATGTACCTGTCTATCTGAATGCACAGCCCATCTATTTGCTACACCTCCGCTTTCGTAATACGGTGTTTCCGGTGTGATATGCGTAATTGCGTGTTCCCCGTTCTCGTCGATATTCGTGTCTAGAACAACAGTCGTTCCAGTGTTCTGGCTGTGGTGGCCAGTGGCAGTAGCGACAACCTTGCGTGAACCGGGAATGGCCGATACCTGGTTAAACTGGTGTGGATTAGGCATATCGTTTCCGAAGAAATGAGAAACAGCTGTTCCGTCAGGACGGCACCACCATAGTTTATGAAAGTTTATCTCGCTCCTGTTAGTGTATTCCCAGCGTGTGAAGGCGATTCGGCCATCGTTCAGGACGGATGGTTCATATTCGTTTTCATTGCCGAATGAGAGCTGCTTGATGTTGTTGCCGTCTTTATCACAGCGGTACAGTGTCTTTGCGGGGATGTAACTTGGGCTGAAACAGCGTCCGAATGACTGGCATCTTGAGGAAATGAATATTATATCTCCGTCAGGCAGGTAACAGGGGTCGTTATCTTCAATCATAGCCGTTGCCCGGTTATCCCATGTTGCTAATTTGTCCCGCTTTGTGCCTGTCAGCTGACGCACCCATGAGCCGTCAATGGCGGCTTCGTAGATGAAATAGCGCCGATGTTTGGGATTCTCTTCCGTATGGTCACAAAAAGCGAAGACAACACGTTTCGCGTCATAGCTGAGATCGGGGCTGCGGTATGCTCCTGGAGGCATTTTGCCTTCGAGTATGTTCTTAACTACAGGTTTGCCGTCTTTCCATCCTGTAAGGATTCCCAGGCCCTTGCCGATCCGGCTGTATCTGCCAAGATGCTGGGAGCCGAAACTGGGTGCGGCACGAATTGGGGGCGGGTTGCGGTTGATCAGCATGGCATCAAAGTTGAATTCGTCCATATTGCTGTATAGACTGAGATGAAATGTTTCCAGTTCTTTGACTACCGAGTTATAGTTGTCCAGGTCGCCGGACGCGGCGGTCAGCCTGGCAGAAAGTCTCTCCAGCTCTTTCTTTGCGGCTGCAGCTTCACTCTCTTCTTTGATCCTTGAATCAATGGACTTTGTTATCTCAGCTGGATAGGTAACAGAACTATTTATCTCCTGAATGATTCCGCTCCACTTTTTATCAAGAGCGCGAAGCCCGTTATGGTTGTTGTAGTCGAATTTCTCCGGGTCCATCTGGTAATAAACGCGCTTACCTGTTTCATCAAATCGTTTGAGCAGACCTGGCACCGCTTTTACTGCTGCTACTTTATTGCGCAACCGTTTGAAACTTTGGTATTGATCTACGGCCGGCATCATTTCGAGGGCTTTTATGTAGTCTGCGCCTGTTTTGGCGTTGCTAAATCTTTTCAGTATAATGTCAATGAATTCAGGATCGATTTTATCCTTTTCCTGTCTTGCCTTGAGATGATTTGCCATGGTGCTTGTGACTGTTTTAAAGTCAATAGACGTGTATCCGGCCGGCATGATGGTGTTTCCAGGAATGCGCGCCTTGCCGCGAGCCAGGTCGCGGTTGCGTTTTGCGCCTTTCCATTTATCATGATGCGAAGATGTATCAATCCAGGCTATTGTCGAGGAATCTATTGTGCCGGAAATCCACTTGTACTGTCTGTTCAGCTCAAGTGTCAGTTCGGCTCCATTGATGTGAATGTTGTCGCTTCCATGCCATCCGACCTTTTGTTTTCCTTGTTCCTTAAAACCGACAATGACTTTGTTGTCTTTATTTCTGATTGCGAGTCCTGTGCCGTCACCCTTGTCCAGCCTGATGCGGTTCAGCCTCATACTGTCAGCTGACCCCAGATAGAGTTTCTCGACGCCAGAGACATCGATTTTGAATTTTGCGCTTGGTGAGAAACGGGTTGCTTCCGGGAAGACAAACATGGGTGCTTTGTCTGTGTTTTGGTACGCAGGGATCGGGTTTC
>CAYMSH010000124.1:0-15571 GCA_964392945.1 uncultured Planctomycetaceae bacterium
GAACGTGACCCACTTCTTCGGAAACGACATGCTGCACCCGATGATGATGGTCGAAACCACCGCCATTCCCGGCACGCATCGGGTAGTGACGACCGCACAGGGGCACCACAGCTACAACACCGGAACAACGGTTGTCCTCGACACGAACATCGGCGAGAACACCGAAGAGGCGATCACGCACCTTACGCCGGAAACGCCGTATTCCGAGTCGCCCGGCGGCGGATGGCCCAAGCCCCACTACTCACACCCATACCCGATCACAGAAGACCTGATGCTCGTCTCGCGGGCCAGGCACAACGTTCATCCCCAAGGCAAGACGCCCCCGCCGGCGAACCGGGCGATATACATTATCGATCCGACCGGCGGACGCGAACTGATCTACGAGAACCCCGACATCGCGTCGTTCTCGCCGATACCCGTAATCAAGCGCAAACGCCCGCCGGTGATGCCTTCAATGGTCCGGCCCGACGCGCCGAACTACGGAACAGTCTTCCTGCAGAACGCATACCTCACGCGTAAGGAAAACGATCCAAAGGGAATCATCAAGCCCGGCATGATCAAGGCCCTCCGCGTTATCGCGCTCGGCGTGCAACCGCGAGCCAACCGGACGGCGTGCAACATGCGAGTCGGCGTCGAGATCCCCAAGAAGGTCATCGGCACTGTGCCTGTTGACGAAGGCGGCTCGGCGTATTTCAAGGCCCCCGCCGGTCTGTCGCTGCAGGTCCAGACGCTGGACGAAAACGGCATGGCGATCCTGACTGAAAAGAGCCTGTTCTACCTCCAGCCCGGCGAAAACAGAAGCTGCGTCGGATGCCACGAGCCCGAAGGCTCCAGCCCGATCGTAAGCGCGATGGCCAAGCTGCGAAGGCTCCGCCCGGTCGATCTGAAACCTGCGGCCGGCCCGGCGTACGAAGGCGGCCTGAGCTTCATGCGAACCGTACAGCCCGTGCTGGATCGCTACTGCATCAAGTGCCACGGACTCAACGCAAAAACCGACGACAAATCGAAGAAGGCCCAGAAGATCAACCTCGTCCACGACGGACAAACCTGGCCCAGTTCGTACAAGGAACTGTTCGCACGCGGCGATCATCGCGTAGGCGACAAGGGCTACATGGGCGGCAGCAAGAACCACCAGGAGGCCGACAGGAACATCTCCAAGCCGCGCCGATTCTACGCATTCAGCAACAAAGTGGCGCACATGATGGTCAAGAACCACGGCAAGTGCAACATGGACAAAGACAGCTACATGCGGATCATCGAGTGGATGGACGTAAACGCACAGTGCTACGGCGACCTGTTCCCCAACAAGCTCGAAGAACGCAGGATCGACTCCAAGGCGATGGGCGCCCTGCGAGCGTACGTAAAAGAGTTGTTCGGCGACAAGATCGCAGCCCAGCCGGACCGGGCGCTGATCAACACCGTCCAGATCGACGAGTCGCGAATCCTGGCCGCCCCGCTGGCCAAGACCGCCGGCGGCTGGGGGCAGATGTCCGGATATGCTTCGAAAAACGATCCGAAGTACAAGAAGATGCTGGCGCTGGTGGACAAGTGCATCGTCCGCAAGTCCAATGAAAACAAACGCGGATGGCGCCCCACTCTCGAAGCCGGCGGCGGCGAGAGATGGGTCATGGAGGAACGAGCGAAGTTCATCTCCAGCGTAAAAGGCACGGCGCCGAAATCCGAATAGACGTTTAGAATGATTCATTGAACAAGGCGTCGAGGTCCGCAAGCCTCGGCGCCTTGTTTACATTCGCCCCGACCACTGGCCGCCTAGCGGGCCAGGCGAACGACCCGGAACCCGACATCGAAGACGGGCTGAAACTTGTAGTAGCCCCATCGCCACGAGGCTCTGGCCTTGTTCGTCCGATCGCGCCACGAGCCGCCGCGGATTACCTTGCGATCGATCCCCGAACCGCACTTGCCGTAGTCAGACAGGGTCCATTCTGAAACATTGCCCAGCATGTTGTGCAGTCCCCAGGGATTGGGAAGGTATGAAGCGACGGAAGCGGCCACCCTGTTTCGATCGGAAATCTTCTGATCGCGCGGCAGGAAATCCCGGCCGTAATCGGCGAACCCCTTCATCGAGGTATCGGCCAGATTTGCATACTTGGAGTAATCGGCCCCCAGCTTGCCGAAGAAATGCGGAGTGTCTGTTCCCGCTCGGCAGGCCCATTCCCACTGCTCTTCGGTAGGCAACGTGTATGTGTCGCCGGTCTTTTTCGAAAGCCAGGCGCAAAAAGCCATCGCTTCTTTCCACGTCACCCGAGACACCGGCTGAGTCGGCAAATTGAGACGGACGCCTATCCCGCCCTTGAGCACTCCGTGAACGTCGGCATAGCGCGTGTCGTGCCTGGGATCGAACAGGTTGTACATCTCGTTGGAGATTTCCGTAGCGGCGATATCGAAGGCTTTCTTGACCCGCACCTCACGACGAGGCCCCTCGTCGGCGTACCCCTTGTCTGATCCCATCACGAAGGCTCCGGCCGGGATTCGCACCATATCCAGCGTTATCTTGTCGCTAAGGGTGACCTTGGCGGCGATCGGCGGCGCATTGACTTTGAAGGGCCAGCCCTTAACTTCTATCGGGCTGCTGGTCTTGGCGGGCCGGCGCGGCTCAGGCGGGCTCAACGGCACATACTTCGGGCCGGACTGGGAGAGGACCACATTGACCGTCTCGTTTTCAGCGCCTTTGGCCAGTTCGCCGTCCTCGTCGAGAAATGCGTATTTCTTACGCAACTCGATGCGCAATTTCCGCTCGGCCGCCAGCTTGACCTTATCGTATTTGGGTTGCTGGGCCCAGGTTCCGTAGGCCTGCACGTTCATGTCAATCCACGTCACCAGGCGGTCCCAGTCCTGGCTGCTGAGTTTGACATCGTAATGCCCCTTCTCGAGTATCTGGATCAACTCGCTTGTCGAGGCGTGATACTCAAGCGGCTCGGCTACGAAGTAATCGCTCTCGGGGCCGGGGCGTCGCACGTAAGGATGGAGCTGATTGTACGAGTAGGGGAAAGTCGCCATTACTCGCTGCCCTTTGCCCAGCTTCGTGTCGGCGAAATTGGGCCCGTTCTTCTTCGTGCCGTCGTGGCACTTGATGCACTTGGCGTTCAGGATCGGTTGAATCTCCCGGCCGAAATCAATGCCCCGCGTCAGCCCGTACCAGGGAGTCAGCTTTCGAGGCTCGCTGCGGGCGGCCAGTTGAGTGTTTACCGGAGGAGCGGTGTTCTTGTTCTCGTGGCAGCCTATGCAGGAAACGTTCTCGCCGGGCATCGCGGTGAACCAACTGCGCATGATCTGCAGGGCGCGGCCTTGCTTGTCTATGGGATGAATCACTATCGGGGTATTGGCCGGGACCCGGAAGAACGCCGAACCGTCTTTCTCGACCGGTACGGTCCCGATGATCCGCTTGGGCTCCCAACTGCCCTCGATCGCCACGGCGGACCATCCGCCGACGCCGTTGTAACCGTAATGCAAAGTAAAGACTCGCAGTCGATCGACAGCGCCCCGGGGCACTCCCTTCAGGCCCGGACCGGTATAGATATCTGAGATATAGACCGTCGCATCACGGCGAGCCAGGTCCACTTTATCGGCGATAACCGGCGGTTTAGGCGTCGAACGCAACGCCAGCGGCTCGCCCAGCACGCTTCCGGCCTGCTGGCTCAAGAGCAGCATATTGTCAAACCTGTCGACCAGATAAATGCCCCACAGGGAGTCACCCGTCGGCTGGCAGGAAACAATGAACGTATCACCATCGACAGGGTAAGGATGCAGGAACTTGGGCCATGAACTGTTGACCAGCGAATCGCTGATAACGGCTTTCACTTCCTTGCCGTAACCGGGTATGCGCTGGACTACGCCTTCGGCGCGGTGTTGGCCTTTGCCGGTATCGAGAATCACCAGCTCACCAACCCGTGCGACGCCATGATGCCCCGAGACGATCGCTGCGACTCTCCGCGGCTGGCCCGGGATGGGCCGAGCGAAGAATATCGAATTCGGCCAGATCGAGTTACTTCCGTAATAGGCGATCTGGTCCGTGCCGTCGGGATTCATGTGAAACAGCAGCCGCGAATAGTAGTGAGGGATATCCATGTACTCCCAGCGGGTGTAGAGGATGCGCCCATTGTTCATGACTACGGGATTCCAATTGTGGTCCTGGTCGAAGCAGAGCTGGCGAACGTGTTTGCGATCGGCCGACAGCAGGTACAGATTCGCAACCGGCGCGCTGCCGCCGATACAAGGCACGCCCTGGCGCACCGCCGTAGACGAGAAGATCACACGATCGTCGGGCAGGTAGCATGCGTCATAGTTCTGCGCCCCGGGGCCCATATCAGGCGTTACCGGGCGGGACTCCTTGACCAACTTGCCCGTCTTCGGGTCCAGGACAATCTCGCAGATCCGCCAGCGACGGGTTTTGGAATCCTCCGTCGAATAGAGCATTCGCTTGCCGTCCCAGTTGAGATCGAGATCAACCAGAGTTTTGCGCCCGGGCTTGAACACTCTGGTCAGCCCGCCGGCCGGATCGCGCATATTCATGACCACCAGCTCATCGTCGAAATTGCGCTTCATCGAACAGTTGCCCAGCCAGTTGGCCGGCAAACCGTGGGCGCTTGGACGCTTGACGAACAGCAGCTTGTCAAAATCGAGAGAGGGATTCAGCAGCATAAGCTCCCGCTTGATCTTCTCGACGCTGTCAACTATCGCCGTCAGCTTTTCATATCCCGCACCGGTCATCGGCTTGAGCAAGCGCAATTGTTCTGCGGTGACGTCGCCCGGCTCCCCCAGCGACAACACCGTCTTTTCCAGGTCGGCGTATTCAGCGGCCAGTCCGGCAATCCGACTACCATACTTCGCCACGCGAGGCGCCGCCGCGGCGCCCCATGTCTTTTGGGCATTAGCGACCGCTCGGCCGAGCGCAGGGAGATTGGCTTTGAGCTGAAGCGACTCCCGCAGTTGTTGATTGTAGAATGCGGTGCGGATCATCGCCACGGTCTCACTGCTGCAGGTCTTCCCGCCCAGTTGCGACAAGGTCTTGAGGAACCGCTCATTGCCCTTTCGCCTCATCAGCTTGAGGTAGTTTCCGACGAGACTTCTGTGGGTCTGGTTGTCGTCGGCGGACCAGTTGACGCCTGTCCAGACACTGCGCCTCTGCGAGCGAATCTTGAACTCCTCGTTCTGCTGAAAAACATCCAGAGGGGTATGGAAGTCTCTTGTGATCTTCTTGATCATTTCGGCCTGGACTTCGGCAAGCCCGCGGGACTTGTCGTCAAACGCCGTATATAGACGGTGTGTTTTGGGATCGCCGGCATTGTCGATTCGGATGAAAAGCTCATTTCGCGCTCCTTTGCCGGCCGTCAACTCCAGTGTGACCAGTTGCGGTTTTGTCGCATCGGCTTGAGCGGCGTTTGTCTCGACAACCTTCTTGCCGTTGAGCCAGAGCGTCAGGGGCGCATCACAACCCACATACGCATCGAGCGGACCGGCGTTGGCGACAGTGATGCTGCGGTACAGGAAGATGCTCGATCGCTTCGGCAATTTCATGCCCGTCAGTTTGCGGTCCTGCACTTTCGGCGAACCGCTCCAGATCGGCTTGTTGTCGGCCCCTTTTTTCCTGAGATCAGGCCGCGTCAGAGGAACGCCAAAATCGAAATCAGCGAAGCTCTCGCCCTCAGGACACACAAAAGGCCCCCGCACCATCCAGGACCTGGTAATCTGAACGCGTCCCAGACCGGCGGTGGGGTTGTCGGCGACGATCTTCTTCATCGAAGCCAGAAGCGAGTCCTGCCAGGAGCCCTGCTTCACGTAGGCGCCGTCGGTCTTTAGGGGCTGAAACGTCGCGCTTACCCGCGGGGCGGGCTTCCGCCCAGCCGCGTGCAGCAACGGCGAAGTCGCCATCGCCAGGATCGCCATGAATGCGGCGGTAACCAACGCGCCGGGGCTCGGCATACCCAGCGGCCGGGCGGTAAGAAGGCGCCAGTGTCTCATCGTGCGTATCCTTTCGGCGGGGAATTCCCGGATAGTCTGCGACCGGCCGCCTCGGCGGGCCATTTCAAAATTATAATGGACATGGAACATCTTGTCAGAATAAATCCCGGCCGGAGATCAAACAATAGACACCGCTGACCCGGCGCGGTACGATTTGAGGGTATCGGGCAAATCATATTCGGTCCGGCCAGTTATCTTGAAATTCAAGGAGCAAGGGATGAAGACTCGGCTTCTACTGGGGATGTTGATCGTAAGCGCGTGCCTGTCGGCGTGTTCGAAACGGCGTCAGGCGGCGCCCGCGGGGCCGGGAAATCAGGCTTCCGGGAATGCCGCCGCGACAAGACCGGCGCCAAAACCCCAGAAACCTCGGATCCCATCTTCGCTTAGCGTGGAACTGGCCGAGGATGTCAAGATGAAGCTCACGCTGGTGCCGGCAGGTAAATTCATGATGGGCGGAGAAGCCCCCCCCGCCGAACTGGCCGCCAGGTTTAAACGGTACGGCGCCGCGGCAGAGCATTACGCCGCAGAGCAACCGCAGCGAAAAGTGACTATCAGCAAACCGTTTTACATGGGCCGATGGGAAGTCACCCGCCCCGAGTGGACCGCCCTGATGAAGACCCGCCCCTGGGACAGTAAGAAATGCGACAAGCCCAATTCCGGCAATATCGCAAACCACGTAAGCTGGGACCAGGCCGCAGAGTTCTGCAAGGCCATGAGCGATAAAACCGGGCTCAAAGTCGCCCTGCCGAGTGAAGCACAGTGGGAGTACGCCTGCCGCGCGGGCTCCAAATCGGCATTCAGTTTCGGCGATGACGATTCGCGGCTGAAGCGATACGCCTGGTACGCGGCCAACACGCTGATCGCAAACGAAGCGTATCCGCACACCGCAGGCAGGAAGACCCCCAACAGGTGGGGCCTCTTCGACATGCACGGTAACGCCGCAGAGTGGTGCAGCGACTGGTACGACGCGAAATTCTACGAAAAGGCGCCCGCCGCCGATCCGTTAAACAGCACAAAGACCGAGCAACGAGTCCTCCGCGGCGGACAGTTCGGCGAGTATCCCGACTCCTGCCGCTCTGCATACCGCGCCAAAGCCAACCCCACGACCACTCGATGCGGCTACGGATTCAGAGTAGTAATCCAGGTCGAACCGCAGAATAATTGAGGCGCCGGATCACCGGCCCAACCAAACTCGCTTCACGCGACGCCTTCTATTTGAGGATACAGGCTATATGGTTAACGTGCGAATTGCCGCCGTGCGGATTCTTGTTCTTGCTGTGATAATGCTGGCGTTCCAGCCTGCGTGTCTTGGCGCCGACGGCGGGATCACCGCCTTGCCGGAGAGTCACAAGACATTTACATTTATTGAAAATGGGAACACGTACCTGGAGTTGAACTTCGGCGGCTGGGGACCGAAATGGTCCTGGCTTGGAATCAATGGAAGCGTCTCGGAGACTGACGGGACGACAACGGCCCTCTGCACCGCCGCAGTGAAAAGCTCCGGAGCGAAGATTACGCTGGCGGCGAAAGTCGCCAAATCCGGACCGCGACAGCTCACGCTCGATATCCGCCTCAGCACCAGCAAGAGCGCTGATCTTACGTTTCTAATCGCAGGAATATCGACCGGTGCAAAACAATTCGGCAAGGGCAAACTCACCGCTACCGCCGCTGGCGGCAAAACCAAAACTATCAGCGTGCCGGTAGGCAGAGGAGACCTCGGAACGCGTGTCAGCCGGTTGGTGCTCGTTGATCGCTCGGGCCGGAAAACCGCGATCAAGCTGGACCCCGGGCTGGATGTGACGTGCGACAAGGACATCCGCATAGTCCTGGCCCGACGCCTGGAGGCCGACAAACCCGTCAAGGCGCGCATCACTATCGATCTCCCGGCCGATCTGGCGTATCACGCCAGCACGCAGAAGGCGCCCGCTGACGATTCAAACGGTTGGTACACGTTCAAACCCGGCGCCGACTACGAAAAACCCGATGAGATATCGCTGGCCGGATGGCTCGAGAAGCCCGCGGGAAAACACGGGAGAATCTCACGCAAGGACGACGACCTGATCTACAACGGAAAGCCGATCAAGCTCTGGGGGCTGAACGTCTGCTACTCCAGTTGCGCCCCGGACAAGGAACTGGCCGACAAGCGGGCCGGATTCTACGCCAAGTACGGCGTGAATTCGGTGCGCCTGCACAAGTACGCCGACGGACCCGGCTGGGCGGGAATCCAATCGGCCGGAAGCTTCGCCGAACTGGACCCCGACGGCCTGGACCGCCTGGACTACTTCATCGCAAAACTGAAGGCCAAAGGCATATACGTAAAACTGTCGTCAACGTTCGGCGTCAAGCTCGGGCCCGACGATCGCAAGACCGTCCCCTACATGGACGAATTCGGCAAGCCCAAAGGCTCCAAAGGCAGAGTAGCCACCGGCCACGGCAGCGTATTCCTCTCGCCGCAGCTCCAGGACCTGCAGATCCGCCAGATCGTAAATATCCTCAAGCACAAGAACCGCTACACCGGGCTGACATACGCCAAAGATCCGTGCGTCGCGGTCGTCGAACTCTTCAACGAAGACAGCGCTCTGTTCTACGGAACGCTGGGACGCCTGCAGAAGATCCCAACGCTTAGAAAAATGGCGTCGGTGAAATTCTGCGACTGGCTGAAAGCCAGGTACGGCGGCAAAGCCGCGTGTCTGAGGGCCTGGGGCTCCGGCGGGCTTAACGCTTATGCGAATGAGGGTTTTCGCAACGAGAGTTGGGAGAAGAAGACGATCGCCCCGGCCGGCAATCCGTGGTTCTGGGACCCTGTACAACTGGCCGGCTCGCAAAAAGCCAAACGCCAACGAGCCCTGGACACGATGCGGTTCCTGTACGAAATCCAGAACGAATTCTACGATCGTTACGTCAAAGCGATTCGCGCCGCGGGGTACGAAGGCGAGATACTCTCGTCGAACTGGCAGGCCGGTCGAGCATACAGTCATTACTACAACCTGCACTCGGACTGGCGTATCGGCATGATCGATCGTCACAATTACATCGGCGGCGGGTCCGGGGCGAAGATTAACAACGTGACCATGCTGCGCGTGCCCGGCTCGGGCCTGTTGAGCACCGGCATGCAGCAGGCCGAGGATCGCCCCTTCATGCTTTCCGAATGGATACACGTAACTCCTAACGAATGGGGTGTCGAGGGACCGGCGATTCTCGGAGCGTACGGCATGGGACTCAACGGATGGGACGTGTCGTACATGTTCCAGAACCGCGACGCAGGCGAGTTCAGCACGCAGATCGGCAAGGAGCGATGGGATGTCGCGGCGCCGAACGTGATGGGGATCTTCCCGGCGGTGGCCAGACAGGTCCTTCGCGGTGATGTAACCGAATCGAAGGTAGTGGCCAGGCGGAACGTGCATGTCAAATCACTGGCCGACGGCAAACTTGGCTTCAGCGATAAGGTCACCCAGCAGCATGATGTCAAAACGTTCGACGGCGACAAGGTCCCGGCGGCCGCACTGGCCGTGGCGAAATGCGTGGTGAAATTCACCGATCGCCCCACCGCAACAAAGGCGTTTGACATCAGCAAGTACGTTCGCAACGGAGTTTACGAATCATCCAACGGGCAACTGCACTGGACCCCGGGCAAGCAAAAGATGGGCGGCTATTTCACAATCGACAGCCCGGCGACAAAAGCCGTCGTCGGATTCGCCGCCGGAAAAACCTGCAAGCTCGGCGACGTAACTATCACCCCGCAAATCCGTTTCGGAGCAATATACGTAACCGCGAGAGACCCCGAAGCGACAATCTCATCGGCCGGCGATCTGCTGATCGCCGCGATAGCCAGGGCTCGCAACACGGGCATGAGAGTCCACCTCGACAGCCGCATCCTGAACCGAGGCTCCGGGCCGGTAATAATGGAGCCGATCACCGCGAAGATCGAGATACGCAAGACAGGCGTCACGAAAGTGCATGTACTCGACCACGCCGGAAGAAAAACCGGGCGAACGCTGCCGGTGACGAACGGATCCTTTGAAATCAACGGCGCCCGCGACAAGACATGCTACTACCTGGTCTCGCAGGCCAAATAAGCCGCGCCGAACACCGCCTGAATAACTCCGCGGGCAATACCGTCCGACTCAGAACTCGGCCAGGATCGCCTGGATTTCGGCGTCGGTCATGTTTGTCCAGTTCCTGTAGGCCTGGGCGACGGAGAAGCTGGAGCCGCTGCGAATATTGAGACAGTAGATCGCCGAAACGCCCTCCTGGGCGGCAAACCAGTCAATCGGGTCCCAGTGGGCGGTCGGAATCGCAATTACGATCTCGCCCGCGCCGGACCGCTGGACGGCTCCGATCGCGCCCCGCATGGTGATCCCGGTCGCCAACCCGTCGTCGACTACGACAACAGTTCGCCCGGACAAGTCCGCCGGCGGGAGGTGACTGGCCAGCAACTCCAGGCGTCGGTTTACTGTGTCGCGGGCTCGTTGGGTGCATTGCCCCTGTTCGATCCGGTCAACACCAGCGTGCCTGAGTGAAGATTCGTCGAAAACCACCGATCCGTCGAACGCCACGGCGCCGAACCCCCATTCTGTGTGCCACGGGGGCGTGATCTTGTTGACCACCGCGACGTGCAGGCCGGCGCCCAGGCCTCGGGCGATCGGGGCCCCCACCGCCACCCCGCCGGCCGCCACCCCGAGAACCATCGGATCGTCCCCGACCTGACCGGCCAGCATGTCAGCCAGCATCGCCCCGGCCTCACAACGATCATCGAACAGATGGACATGATCCCGCAGTTCGACGAGGTCGGCTACCTTTGTAGCAATGCGGTGTTCCATGATCTCACCAATTCATTGTATACCGCCGGCTGGGGCGGGCCCATATTTCTGCAAACGGGGCTTGCCGCTGTCCGCGGGGGGCTCGTATAATGCGCGGCCCCGACGCTGGTGCGTCGGGCGGCGTATTAATCGGCATATAAAATCAGGAGAGCTTCTCAATGGCGACGCCTCAACTCCGCGGTTCACTTTTCATTGACGGTCAGTGGGCCAAGACCACTTCCGGCAACACGATCGACGTTATCAACCCGGCGACTGAAGAAGCGGTTTGCCAGATCGATTACTGCGACCGGTCCGACACCCAGCGAGCGATAGACGCCGCATACAATGCCGGCCCCGCCTGGCGGGCCTTGACTCCCTACCAGCGAGAAGTTCCGCTGCGCAAAGTCGCCGACCTGATCCGCAAGCGTGTTGACGATGTCGCTGTGGCTCTTACGCTCGAACAGGGTAAACCGCTGGCAGAGGCACGCCTGGAAGTACTGGCCAACGCAACGTTCTTCGAGTGGTACGCAGAGGAAGGCACTCGCGTCTACGGCGAGATCGTACCGTCGCACTTCAGCAACAAGCGACTGTTCCACTTCCACCAGCCCATCGGCGTCTGCGCGATGATATCGCCGTGGAACTTTCCGCTGTTTTTGCAGGGCCGCAAGATCGCCCCGGCGCTGGCGGCCGGTTGCACGTGTGTCTGCAGACCGTCAACGCAAACGCCGCTGAGCCTGATAAAACTGTTCGAAATCATCGAAGACGCCGGAGTGCCCGCAGGCGTGGCCAACTTGATTGTCGGACCGGCGGGCGAATGCATGGAGGCGTTTTACGCCGACACCCGCGTTCGACAGATCAGCTTCTCCGGCTCGACGGAGATCGGAAAAGAGATCATGCAGCGTTCGGCCGATCACGTTAAGAAGATCGGCATCGAACTCGGCGGACACGCCCCGTTCCTGGCGTTCGCCGATTACGGCGGCAAGGAGGCGGCCAAGCTCGCAGCCCTCAGCAAGTTCCGCAACTGCGGACAATCCTGCATCGCCGCCAGCCGCTTCTACGTGCAGGAGGATATCTACGAAGAATTCTGCGCCGAGGCCGTCGCACAGGCCGAAGCGATCACAATCGGAAACGGTATGGACGACGGCGTAACGATGGGACCGGTAGCCGAGCCCAATCACCTTGAAAAAACGCTCCGCCTGATCGAAGACGCACGCAGCAAGGGCGCCAACATAATCGCCGGCGGCGGAAGGCCCGAAGGATTCGACAAGGGCTACTTCGTCCAGCCGACGGTTATGACCAACGTGACCAATGACATGGAGCTGATGCAGGAAGAGCCGTTCTGCCCGATCATGCCGATCATTCCGTTCAAGACGTACGACGAAGCGATGGCGATGGCCAACGATTCGGAATACGCACTGGCCGGTTATATCGCTACGCGCAACATCACCACCGCGATCCGGGCGTCGGAAGAAATGGACGCCGGGATCATATCCGTAGGCGACTTTTCGCCGGCGACTGTGCTCAGCCCGTTCGGCGGTCTGAAGCAGAGCGGCATCGGCCGAGAAGGCGGACGCGAAGGAATCCTGGAATATCTCGAAGCCAAATACGTTTCTCTAGCGCTGGAAGAATAGCGAAAGGCGCATCACAATCACATTTTTTACAATAGTGTAAGGGAGAGCAGAATGAAAAAACTGGTATTGCTCGTAGTCGTTGGGATGCTCGTAGCTGGATGCCCGAAAGCCCCGGAAACCCCCGAAACCCCGGAAAAACCAGACAACCAAACAAAGAAAGACTGTGATTCCAAGGGAGCAAAAATGACTGATGTTGTAACGTCCGGATCGCCGGACACGATCCAATTCGCCGTAGGCTATTCCTCGTGCTCCGAGGGAGCAGCGTCGGCCGCGGAAAAAGCCGCAAAAGCCGCCATCGGAGCGATCGAAGGAACTCCTCACGCAGTGGCGTTCTACACCTACTATCAGGACGCCGACTTCAAGCCGGATGAATCGTCACAGGCCACGGCCTGCAAGGCGGACCTCAAAGCCGAAGACCTCGTAGCGACAACTATCAACACCATATGCGCCGGCGTGCCGAACATCGGCTGCCGCGCCAGATGCCTGACAAACGGCGGAACGCTGCTGAAGAACGCCGTAGTCGTTCTGGCCCTGGGGGGCAATGCGGGCCGCCGCGGCCGGCGGCGCGGCGCCGATCGAAGACGACCGCCTGGCCACCGGCAAAGCGGTAGCCGCTGCTGTAAAAGACGTAAAAGATCTCAAGATCATCCTGGCCCTGGCCGAAATGCGACTGAGCTTCGAGACCAAAGAAGGCGTCAGCGTAGAAGACTTCATCAAAGGCGCACTTGACGGCGCACCGGAGGGCACAACGCTCTTCGGCGGCAATTCAATGCCTGACGACATGGCCTCGGCAGGCGGACTGGCCGGCAAGCAGTTCATCAACGGAAAAGCACTCAAGGGACACGTCGTGACACTGGGAATCGGCGGGCCGATCGTAAACTTCGGAAACCACGCCAACGAGTTCACCAAGTCAGCCAAGACCGCCGAGGTGACCAAGGCCAACGGCAAGTGGGTCGTGCAGCTTGACGGAAAACCCGCAGAAGGCGTATACCGCGAAATGTCGGGAATGAAGGCCGACGAAGAACTGACCAGCGACTGGCTGCACCCGATCGGCGTAGATCTGGGCGACGGAAAGAACTACACGCGAATGGTCCTGAACTGGGTCAAAGACGGCAAGGACAAAGACGGAAAAGACGTTGACGCACCCGACGGATCGCTTGCGTTCGTAGCTCCGGTAGTCGAAGGCACGAAGATATTCTGCCTGGCCTGCCAGCAGAAGCCCGAACCGATCGTGGCGTCAGCCAAGACGGCTATCAGCGAATCAGTCGCCGCAGCCAAAGCCGCATCCGCCGAACCGGCGCTGCTCATGATGAGCAACTGCTGCGCCCGCGGAATGAGACTGCGTACCTTCCGCAGCGGAAACGACGACGAGATCAAGGAAGCGGTCCTGCCGGCTCTGGGACAAGGCGTCCCGATCTTCGGGTTCTACGCGTGGGGCGAACTGGGACGCATCCAGGGCGACTACCAGGGAATGAACCACCAGTACCAGCAGCATACATTCGTATCGAACATGGTCGGCATCAAGAAATAACGCCGAGACAGAGAATCGTTTTTGAAAGGACAGTATCATGAAGAAAGTTATCATTACCGGAATCGTCGTGTGCATGGCTGTGGCGATGCTGTTGAGCGTAACCGCGACACCCGCCGAAGCGGCTTGTGGAGCATGCGGAGCGGCCGGCAAGAAGACCCACTCGCACGCCGTAGAGGCCGGAACCGGCTACTCGACGCTCGAAGACCCGCAGAAAGCCGGCGTCGAAGCGGCGACAAAAGCCAAGAAGAACATCGGCAAGACCAAGCCCAAACTCGTGCTGGTCTTCGGAATGGCCAAGAACTTCGACCAGGCAAAGGCGCTGGAAGGCGTAACGTCAATCTTTGACGCCAGCCTCGTATACGGCTGCGGCGGATACAACACAATCAGCGAAGAAGGCAACGCAGGCACCGTGTCGGTATTGGCCCTCGGCGGCGAGATCGCCGTCACCCCGGTCCTGGCCGGCGACAAGGACCTGTCGGCCGCCGGCAAGAAGATCGGTGAAGGCCTGAAGAAGGCCTCGGAAGTAAAAGCCAGCGGTAAAGTAGTCATCCTGATCGGCGACTGCCACGTCCCGGCAAACGACAAAGTCGTAAAAGGCATCTCCAGCGTCATAGGCGAGAAGATCCCGGTAGTCGGCGCAGCGGCGATGGGCGGAATGACCTACTGCAAAGGCAAGACCGCCGGCAAAGGCAAGAACATCGGCATCCTGATCACAGGCAACTTCACCGTCGGCTGCTCGACGCTGAACAAAGGCCCCAAAGAAGTGCACCCCAATCCTCTGGTGGCCGCCGCCGGCCAGGCGTTCAAAGACGCCGTGGGCGACAACCTCAAGCACACGGCCGTGGTCTTCGCGTTTGACTGCGGCGGAAGGCGAGGACGCATGGGCAAGGATCGACCCGAAGAGTTGAAGGCCATGCAGAAGGTCGTCGGCACGAAAATGCCGCTGATCGGCTTCTACGGCAGCGGAGAAATGGGACCCAAGGCTTGCGGCCAGCCCTCAAAGGGTGTAGGATACCATATCTCAGCTTGTGCCCTGATAAATAAGTAGCGGAAACGAAAACCGCTAAACGACGCTCGAACCGGTCGGCGGCGACAGCTAGCGAGTTGCTCACTCGCAAACGGCTACGCTCCCGGCCGGTTCATTTATGCGCTCAAATCTGCTACACTGGCCCTTTCACAATACAGCTTTGGATCGAAAGGACATAACCATGAACGAAACGAACACGAACCTGTCACGAAGAACACTTCTCGGCGGCGCGGCCGCGGCGGCCGCTGTGTCAGTGATGCCCAGGGGCGCCTATGGAGCCAAAGAGGCGCCCAAGGATGCGGCCAAGCCGGCGGTCAAGCCGAATTCCGTTTTCGGCGGCGTGCAGATCGGCGTGATAACCTACAGTTATCGCGGCGTTCGCGGACCGGCGAGCAACATGCTCAAGAACATCACCGACAGCGGCATAAGCTCGATCGAACTCATGGGCAATGTCGCCGAAGCACTGGCCGGAGCGCCCCGCAAGCGAGGCGAACTGAACAAGTGGCGCCAGTCGGTTTCGATGGACAAATACAAAGCCGTTCGCAAGCTGTACAACGACGCCGGCGTGAACATCCATATCGTCAAGTTCGGCGACATCGGAAAC
>CAYMSH010000125.1:0-15534 GCA_964392945.1 uncultured Planctomycetaceae bacterium
CGGTTCGGAACAGATCGCTGCTCAGCCCCGGCGGGCGCAGACGCAGCGAGCCGACAATTTCGAGCAGCAGGCTGAATTTGGGAATATGGAACGTGCGGGTTACGTCTTCGTCGTTGTCACCGAGCCCCGGCAGCGTCAGGACTTCGGTCTTGTCGTATTCAGTCGTGTTGATCTGCAGCACGCTCTTGCCGGAGATGAATATGCCGATGGCCTCGAGTTCCTGGAAGTTCACTTCCGTGGTCATGGCTCCCCAGAACTGCGGGAACGGACTCAACTCGCCGCTCAGGTCCAGCACGAATCGACCGGCGGTAGCGCCTACAACGCCGAGCTTGATCAACTGCAACTGACCGCCGATCCTCAGTTCCAGGACCTTGCGCGCCGCGTCGATTTCGAGGGTTACGCTTCCGGTCACCTTGAACAGCGGTTCGTCTAGGAATCCGGCGGCCTGTAGTTCAACACCGCCTGATAGTTCGATGAAGAACGATGGGGCCTGGGTGAGAATCTTGACCTGCTCGACCGATTCGGCTCCGCCGTTGCCGGCCGAGTCGAACCAACTGCCGGCAATGAACGTGACAGTCAGCACACCGGTGTTGAATTGGCCTCTGAGATTGTATCGGAACGTCACGGTCCCGCCAGCGATGTCCTCGCCGATCAACTCCGGCGGTCCGTCGAAAAGTATGTTCTCTCCGTCCGCTCCGGTGAGGGCGAATTCCGGATTGCTGTCCATGATCGACCCAATAGCCTCGCCGTCGAATCCGGCTCCGCGAGTCGCAGTGAACGTCACGTCAATATAGTCGCGTGCATTGAGGACTTCGCGATCGATCGTCTCTCCCGCGGGCGGATCAGCCAGTGTGGCTGTCGCGACGTCAACAGTGAACTTTTCAGTCTCAGCCAGATTGTGCATCCCAGCGAGGTCCAGGAACGAGCCGAGTACGAATTCCACGGTATAATCGCCGACCGTTAGTGTCTCGCTGAGGGAGTAACGGTATCGATTCGTTGCGGTTTCAACAGTGCGTCCGTCGATTTCTTCGCTGACAACCACTCGTTGCGGCAGACCCAGGGCGATCTCATTGCCCTCTGAGTCGCGGAGTACGAGTTCATCTCCGTCGATCTGACTGTGGTCCAGCAGGTTCCCGTCAGTAGCCTGGAAGGCCACTTCGAGATATCCGTTCCGGTCCAGGGCGTCAACGCCTATGGACCCGCCTGACCTCGGCGTGCTGAGATCGGCTGTCGCGCCGGCGACTTCGAACGTCTGGGAGAACGCCCGGTTGGAGTTGAGCTGCGAATCGGTCCAACGATCGACCAGGAAATCTACTGACACTTCACCCAGCGTGAAGTTACCTGTGAAGGTGAACCTGAATGTATTATCGGCGACTTTCGTCGGCGTGTCGCTTACGACGACGTCTGCGACGGCGGAGCCCGACAGCGAGAACTCGGCGCTCGGGTCGGTTACTGACGAATCGTCAAGCACGGCGCCGAGCGACGGATCGAAGATAATGTCGAGATACTTGCGGTTGTTGACGATATTGATGTCAATCCCGCCGCCGTTGCCCGGGCTCAGCAGCGTGGCGGTCGAACCTTCGACTGTGAACTCAAGCACGGTAGCGGCGTTGCCGGCGCCGGTGACTGTCGCGCCGCTGTCAAGTTCGGTGTCGGCGTTCTTGAACGCGTCGCCGAAGAAGTCAAGCTGCACCGCTCCCTTGGGGAATGTGAAGTTGGTCTCGGTTATCAGGTACCTGAAGCGGTTGATGCCCGCGTTCTTTATCGCATCGGCGAGCGTTTCGCCGCCGCTGGGAACCAGTTCGGTTGTCGTGACCACCCCCGCGGCGACAGTTGTGACTATTGGTATCGGAACGCCGCTGACCTGCCTGGTCGATCCTCCCACAGTCAGCGTAAACTCCGGATCGGAATCGAATATCGAATCGTAGTCGAGACTCGCTCCGGACGGCGGGGTGAACGATACGTCAATATAGCTCTTGCCGTCGTGCAAGCGTGTCGGATCGTTTATGCTGTTGGTATCGACCCTGCCGGCCGGCGGATCGATCAGTGACGTCTCCGGAGCCAGCGTATTGGGAGCGATCAGGTCGTCTTCAAGAATGTCGAATTCGACTTCCTCGCCCGAGGCGTTGCGGAAGCCCATCTTGAGTTTGCCAAATACGCTCAGCAGCCGAACCTGTTCGGGAATATCGGCCAGGAACAGCACACTGGCCTCGCCGGAGGATATCTTCGAGATGTCGGCGTACAGCTTGCCACTGATAGAGATATTGTCGGCCGCGAAGTTCAGCTTGCCGTTGATCAGGATCTTACCGTCAGTCGAAATCTTGAGCATCACCTCGCCGTTGAACACCTCCTGCGAGGTGTAGATAGTAAATATCTTGGCGCCGCCGGTGATGACCATCGGTTCGGTGAACGCAGCGAAGAATCCCATACCCGCAGGCATGTCCTTAAGCGCGTTGTACTGGGTAACGACCTGCTGCTGGACCTGCTCCAGCCAGGATTCGGCCGTCATGTCGGTAGGCAGCCCAAACTGCCCGCCGCGCAGTTCGTACGGGTGATCGATCGACGGCAGCGACGTGAAGAACTCAACGCCGGCGGAGAAATCATTCAGCGCAAGTCCGATATGCGGCTCGATAACGATACCGCCCGGGACCTGTACGTTCAGGAACACTCCGAGCGGACCGAGTTCGCTCAAACCGAGTCGGATATTCAGCCCGCCGATGCCAGGCATCTCGAAACCGCCCTCGATCCCGAGGAACAGTATTCGATCTGCAACAGGCGTCGTGGTGTCAAACGTGCCGATCTTCTGGCCGTTGGCGTCGACCTTGAGGATTCCGCCGATAAGCCCGGCGTTGACCGAACCGCCGAACAGATCGCCCTTGACGCTCACGCCGAACGATGCGATGTCGACGATCGGGAACTTGCCCTCAAGCAGCAGCTTCGGCGATATCTTCAGGCCCTCGACAGTACCGGAGAACTCGAGCCCCGGAACCCCGGGCATGCTCGATACGCTTGCAGACAGCGTCAGCACGAAGTCGGCGGGATCGGCCTGGAAGTCATTCCACTCGATGCCGATTTCATTGATCTTGATCGGCAGGAACGAAGGCCACTTGAAGCTGTCGCCGCTGGCCGAGCCTACGCTCAGGAATACGCCGAACCCCTTCTTGGTCACGAAGGTACCGTCGCCGAGGAAGGCGAAGTTCCTGCCCTCGCCGCCCAGTTCGAGCGATCCGATCCTGACCTTGGCTCCGATCGACAGGAACGAGACAAGTTCTTCCTTGGGTCCGGCGCCGGTGTTCAGCTTAAAGTCGCGGGCCGTCAGCGTGATGAACCCGGCGATGTTGACCTCGAGCGTGTCGATGTCCATAACGAAGGCTTTGACCTTGCCGTGCTCGAATTCGAGCTGCATGCGGATCGCTTCGTCGTTTTCCGTCCCGTCGGGATTCTTGTCGTCTGCGGTCTTGCGGTCCTTCAGGGACGCCGAAACCGGCAGGTTCGGGAACAGCGTCGCCCCGCCGGAGGACACGTAGATCGAACCGTTGAAGTCCAGCCTCTCGCCGAACGTCACGCCAAAGTTGTTAACGCCGATCCGAATGTCATCCAGCACGAGGATGCCGAGGATGTTGATCTTCTTGTCAGGCGAGGTCGATTCGGCTCCGCCGGTGGTCGGCTGGTCGATTCCGACGGCTATCTCGGCGGTTCCGAGCTGGAAGCCGTTGGGGCGAATCACCAGCCCGGGAATCTCGTCGCCGACGACTGACGGATTCGGATCGAACTGGTCGATCCGGCCGCGAATTCCCAACGCCGGGAAGAGAACCGAGGCCGACTCCACGCGGATCAGTTCCTGGTTCATGAACGTATTGTGCAACGCGGGATACTCTTCGACGGCCTTGTTGTAGGCGTCGACGGCGCCAGGATGGGCCTCGAACGCCTTCAGGGCCTCATCGTATGTCTTGCGGGCCTCGTCAGAGAGGCTGTCGGGATTGCTCACGTCGTCGCGCGGATCGGGCGGCTCGACCGGCTCGACAGGAACCTCCGGCGGCGGCTCGAACTGGATCGCGATCCCTTCGGCTTCGATCAGCACGACGTTGGGTATCTCAACTTCAAGAGCCGCCACGCGGAAGCTGAAGTTGCCGGGCACGCTTATGCGGAAGTTTCCGCTCAGCAGCCCGAATACGTCTACGCCGAACGTGAACGTTCCCAGAACGCCGATCACGTCTGCGGTTATTCCGCTGGAGGTCTGCTGCGCGCCGGCGTCAGCTCCGCCACCGCCGCCGAACGACAAGCTGGCCCGATCGCATCCGATGCCGATAGTCAGCATCAGCATTCCGTCTTTGAAGCCGATGTCTTCTATGCCGATGTACGGACCCTGGAGCACCAGCGGTCCGAGCTTGATGGCTTTCGTGCCGGACTTCTGGCCTTCGACATCGGCCTGGACGGTAAACTGCTCGGTGCGTGCGACATTTGTCCCGCCGTCGTCGGTATTGAACGATCCGGGGCGGAAGTTTACGAACACCTTACCCGCGGTGAACAGGTCTATGGCGTTGGATCCGTTTTTGTCCTTGAGGTAGTAGCGGTACGTCGTGCCGGAGACGAGTTGCGGTTTTCCGACGAAGTTGGGGAGTCCCGAAGTTCCCGGGAGCATCATCACGTCTGCGACTCCCGGCCCGGTCAGCGTGAATTCGTCGCCGTTGATCGAACCGGTGTTCAGCGGGCTGTCGCCGCGAGTGCTGAATGTTACGTCAATGTATCGTTTGCCGTTGAGAGAGGCTGCAGCCAGGGCTTCTCCGCCGCTGGGGCTGCTGAGCTTGGCCACGGGAGCCGGCGGGGGCAACTGGGCCTCGCCGTTTACGATTATCATGTTGGCCAGCGTAACGAATTCGGCCTCGCCGAGGTTCGTGTTGCCGCCGACGTCGCGGAATGTGCCGCCGAGGAATTCGACCGAAAGTTCGCCGGCGTCGATTATCGTGCCGGTGAAGCTGTATCTGTAGGTGCTCTTTGTGCCGGCGATCAGAGTGGGACGACCGTTTACGGCGACGCCGACGGGGACCTGACCGTTGATCTTCAAGGCGAACTCCGCCGAATCGTCGGTAATACTCGACCCGACAAGACCCAGCGAGTTGGGGTCATTGAACACCACGTCGATGTACTTGCGTCGGTTAAATTCGGCGCGGTCCATGACCTGGCCGCCGAACGGATCCTTCAGATCAGCCGTCACGTTAACCTGCGGTTCGGCGTCTTCTGACGGGATGACCCCGGCGTCGGCTCCGAATATGCTGAATCCGTTGACCCTGAAGCTCTGGAGCCGGAATCCGTCGACCGGTCCGATCGAGAAGCTGGCGCTGCCGCTTATGGCGAAGTCCGGATCGGCGAACGGTTCGCCGCCTTCTGCGCCGTCAGTGTCAACCTTGATAAACGCGTTGGTGATGCCGACATTGATCGTCCCATTAGGCTGCTTACCGAAGGAGACGGCGCCGCCGACCTGCAGGATGTCGCCAATCGTCAGCGCGATGCTGCCGATGAACGTCGTGACAATTTCCGCCGAGGCGAACACGATCGGAACGTCTACATCCACGGTGTCTCCGGCGTCGTTCAGCACGGCCACAGTCAGGACCTCGTCAATGGCCTTGCCCGTGGTGTTGATGCGAACCGTGGCCCTGCCTGAGACGTCGAGCCCTTCCAGACCGACAAGTTGAATGTCGCCGCTGGCCACGAGTGCGTACGTGGAGCCCTGCTCGGAGCTGAAGCTGACCATGCCTACGCGAGCGTTGGCCAGCAGCACGCCGATCGCGTCGGGGTTTCGCTCGCCGTCATCGTTATAGAGCGGACCCTTGCCGACAAATATCTCCAACCCGTCGCCGGCAAACACCTTCGCCGGCAATCCGGCGACCGGACGATTCGAGAACGTCACGGCGCCTTCAATTACGATAAAGTCGCCTATATTCAGCGAGAATGACGGCACGTCGATACGGAAGGTCTCGCCGGCCTCGGCGCGAATGGTGATTATCGTCCCGTTCACGTCGATCGTCTCGTCAACCATCTCGCCGGTGGCGTTGACGGTAACCTGCACCGTGGCGCCTGCGTCAAATCCGCCCAGGCTGACGGCAATCGAACCCTTCAGCGTACCGGCCACTCCGCCGGGCAGGACCACTAAGGCGCCCTGTCCGCCGACGATTTCATCGTCGCCGACCTTCAGCTTGACGTTTGCGGCGCCGATGCGGGTGACCTTGTAGTTATCGCTCTTTGTCGTCACGTCCTTGTCGGGCCCGCCGGAGGTGACCTGCTCGAAGACAAAGTCGCCTTCGATTCCCACACCGGCGACTGTCAGCGTAGCTCCGAACGCCGCCAGACGCATGTACGGGCCGGCCGGCAGGTCCAGAACGATTGTTTCGCCGCCGACGTCGAACGTCTCGGTAACCGCTATCGGCATCCGGTTTATCGCGATGCTCAGCTTATCGACGCTGAGTGAGAACAGATCGCCGACAGCGAACGAGAAGCCGGTCTGCCCAGCCGGAGGATCGAGCGAAAGTTCGCCGGCCAGACCCTGCGGAGTGATCATCAACGCGCCGCTTATTCCGGTGAGATTGAACAGCACGGTATTGCCCGCCCTGAGCGTCAGGCCGACATCCGCAACGGCTACTTTGATGATCTTGACCGGCTGACCGTTCTTCTGGATCGTGGCCTGTTCGAAGCTGAAGTTGCCGCTCAGCTCCTGGCCCAGGATGTTCAGCACGATCTTCTCGCCGGTTCCGTCGGAGAATATCCCGCCCTCGACGCGAACGAACGGGCCGGCCTCAAGGCTCAGAGTTGTTGTCTGGCGGCCTACCCTGAACTGTTCTTCGACCGCTACGCCGACCAGATTACCGGTCAATTCGTCGCGGACGGTCATGTTGTTGATCGACACGCGGAATCCGCCGACGAACGACACGCCGGGAATGTTCTGCACGCGAACGACGGCCTGGATCTGGCCGGCAAGACCTGAGCTGTTGATCAGTAGCGATCCGGAGCCGTTCTCAACTACGACATAATCGGTCTCGCCGTCGCCGAGGCCCAGACGCACTTCCGAGGCCGCAATGCGGATAATATCGGTATTGTCGTTCGCTGTGGCGATGTTCCCGTCGGGCCCTGCGCCCGTAACTTTCTCGAACGCAAAGTTGCCTTCGAGCGTCTGGCCGAGGATGTTGAGCTTTACGCCGTTTCCTTCAACTCGCAGGAACGGGCCTCGCTCGTTGAAGTCGAGACTGACCTCTTCTTCGACAATCTCGCCTTCATCGTCCAGCGAGCTGATCGTGAAGGTTTCGTGTACCTCGGCGTTGGTGTTGTTGATCTGAATGCCGAAGGTCCCGCTGAATGTCACGCCCGGCACGTTAAGGCTGACATCGGCCTGCACCCGCCCGGCCAGACCGTCGTCGCTGAGCACCAGCAGCCCGCTGCCGTTTTGCACGACGACAAAGTCGGTTGTCCCGTCACCAATTCGCAGCCCAACGTTCGTGGCCGAGACCTTAACGATCGTGCGTTCGACGGGGACCCGGCCGGAGGTGTCTGTCGAGGTGATCTTCTCGAATGCGAAATCGCCTTCGAGGGTCTGTCCGGCGATGTCGAGTTTGATCCCGACGCCTTCGACGCGGATGTACGGGCCTGCGGGAACATCGAGCGTCAGGACCTCCGAGCCGATAACGAACGTTTCGCTGACGGCGATATCTGTATTGTTAATCGTAATGCGGAACGTGCCGCGGAAGTCTATCGGAGCTCCAGGAACAGTAACTGCAAGGGTTCCGCCGATCTGTCCGGCCAGCCCGGCGCTGTTTATCAGCAAGGCTCCGGTTCCGCCGGAGAATTCGACGACTTGGGTATTGCCGGAAACTACCGGTCCGATTCCCAGGGTCACATCGCTGGCGGCGATCTTTATGACCTTTGTGCCGGCGGCCGAAGTCGCCTGCTCGAACATGAAGTTGCCCGAGAGCTCCTGGCCCAGAATATCCAGCGTAAGGCCGATGACCTCGACCCTGACGTAGGGACCGGCCTGCAGCGAATCAGGCACGAGTCGATCGGCTCCGAATATCTCGTCCAGCAGGAGCGGATCGAAATTCGCGGCCACAGCGCGATTGTTTATCATGACCGTGACAAGATCGCTGTGGGCCGAGATGAGCGGGTCGACAGGCGGAATCTTCAGGTCGAAGCTGGCTGCAACGATCCCGGCCAGGCCTTCGCTGGTGATCTCCAGAAGCGCCCCGCCCTCAATACGGATCACGTCGTTTGTCCCGTCGCCCAGGGCCAGCACCACGCCAACGGCGATCACGCGTACGACCCGCTGTCCGGCGGTGTCTCGGCTCTGTTCGAATTCGAATCGCGTGGCGCTGAGTCGCTGGCCGAGAATGTCAAGATAAGCGTCCTCGGCGAACACTCGCACGTACGGACCGGCGGGAATGAGCAGATCGATCGTATTGCCGCCGATTTCGAAGCTTTCATCGACCAGAACCTGCGTGTTGTTGATTTCCACGCCGAACGTACCGCCGACTTGCACGCCGGGAATATTGACTGCGACAGTGGCCTGCAGTCTGCCGGCAAGTCCGCCGCCGGGCCCGCTGGAGATCACGAACACGCCCTGGCCGTCGGTGACGGAGATGAAGTCCGTTGAACCGTCGCCCAGCGCCAGGGATATGTTGTTTGCGACAATGCTGGTCTTGCCGGCGGCCGAGTCGTGCTCGAAGGCAAGATCGCCGCTAAGCGTAATCCCGCTGGATCCGCCTATTGCCAGGCTGGCTCCGATCGCCTCGACGCGAACGTAGGGTCCGGCCCGCAGGTCGAACGAGATCGTCCTTCCGCCAACCTGAACCGAATCGGCGACGGCGACATTAGTAGTATTCAGCGCCAACCCGAACGAGCCGGAGAACGTAACGCCCGGCACATTCAGCCCGACAGTCGCACTGGCCACGCCGGCGATGCCGGCAGAGGTGATCAGGAAGAATCCCTGGCCGTCTGAAAGCGTGACGATATCGCCGCCGATCGACATGCCGAGATCGGCCGCGGCGAGTTTGATTTTCTTCTGGCCGAACGAATCGGTCACTTGCTCGAAAACGAAGCTGCCGCGGAGTTCCTGGCCCAGGACCGTAAGGACCGCCGGGTTGCCCTGGGTAATACCGGTAACTTCGACTCGCACGAACGGGCCGGCCTGGAGGTTCAGTGCGAACACCTCTTCGTTAGGCAGGCCTGCGTTGAATGTAAACGTCTCGCGGATCTCGCGGTTGGTGTTGTTCAAGGCGAGTATCGCCCGACCTTCAAGAGTCAGGATCGAACCGAGATTGATCTCGAGCGTCGCATCGAGGCTTCCGGCCAGTCCTACGCTGGTCACGAGGAAGGCGCCCTTTACGATCGTGGCCTTTACCAGTTCCTTCGAACCGTCTCCGAAGCTGATTGATGCGTTGGAGACCGCGGCTTTGACCAGACGTTCGCCGTTGGGCTTGGTGATCTGTTCGAACAGTATGCTGTCAGCCTGGAGCTTCTGGCCGAGAATCGTCAGGCTCGCCGGGATAACCAGCCCCGCAGGATCGCCGAGATCGACGCCCGCGGCGTCCCAGGGCGAGTAGAAGCGTTCGACTGACCCGTTATTTACCGCGACGATATCGACGCCGTCAACCGAATCGATCAGCCCTGCTCCGATGGCGACAGTGTCTGCCGTTTCGGCGGATATCGCAACACCGGCCGCGAACGCCGCGGCGCCCTGGTTCAGATACGCCAGATTCTCGCCGTTGCGATTGGCGGCGATGATGTCCAGACCGTTCTGATCATCAACATCCGCCAGCGTCACGGCGGTTGTCTCAGAAGTATCGGCTCCCAGATCGACAGTGCTGTCAACAGCGCCGTTTTCAAAGATGTACGCCCGGTTCAACTCGCCGTCATTGCCGACAACCACGTCGAGATCGTCGTCGCCGTCGAGATCGCCGATCGCAATCGCCAGCGTGTTGTCGTCTCCCGGCCCGATCACTGTCGACGGTCCGAACGCCGCGGTAAAGTCCCGTGCGGCGTCCACGGTGTCTTCAGCATCATCGGTAGCCTGCAGCAGCCCGGATGCGATGTCGACGAATATGATGCGATTGTTCGGATCCAGGCGTACTTCGACTTCGCCGCCTCCGACGGCGACATCGACGGCAGCCTGCAAGTCGACCAGCAATTCGCCAATCGTCAAGTGATCCGTAGTATCGTCCTGGTCGAGGGCGACGTCGTAATCCTGTATTGTTCCGCCCTCGTCCATGCTCAGCACGAACTCGAGATCCTCAGCCAGTCGCGATCCCAGATCTATCGCCGGATAGAGACGGTTCGCCTCGCCGTAGTTGCCGACCAGCAGGTCCAGATCGCCGTCGCCGTCCATATCCGCAAGCACCACGGCCGTCGTGGCTTCGGCCTCGGCGGAAACTTCCTGTCCCGATTCAAAGCCGAGCCAATCGCCCGTGGTGTCGTCGACTCCGCGGTTGATGAAGAACCTGTTGGCTTGCGGTCCGACGTCAGATTCATTTCCGACGACCAGGTCGAGGAATCCGTCGCCGTTCAGATCGCCGAGGGCCACAGATGTCGTCGCTTCGATAATCGGATCGATCACGTCTCCGATCACCAGGTTCCACGGATCGCTGTCGCCTTCGTTGATGTAAATGCGGTTGCTCTGGCGGTAATTGCCTGCGATCAGGTCCAGATCGCCGTCGTTATCGACGTCCGCCAGCGCCACAGCCCTCGTCGCGTCGGTCTCGAATCCGATATTTCGCCCGATGGCGGTGTCGAACGGATCGCCGTCGCCATCATTTATATACAGACGATTAACTTCGCCGTCGACGCCGACTACAAGGTCGGTATCGCCATCGCCGTCTACATCGCCCAGAGCCAGCGACGTGTCTTGGGTGGCGCTGTTGTCAACGCTTCTGACCTCGACCCGCAGATAGGGACCGGCCGGCAGGTCAAGCGTCATCGTCTCGCCGCCGACGGTGAATGTTTCATTAACCGGCACGCCGACCATCTGGCCGGAGACAAGGTCCAGGGCCTTCATATTGTTGATCGCCAGCGCCAGACCGCCTTCAAGGCTCACCCCGGGCACATTTACGCTGATATTGCCGCCAAGTTCGCCAGCCAGACCGTCGGAGTTAATCACCAGGAATCCGTAGCCGTCGTTGAGGCTGACAAAGTCCGTCGTCCCGTCGCCCAGGCCTACGTGTACGTTGTTGGCTCCGATACGGATAACGCTGTCTTCGGGATTCGGGCCGGTACTGGCTTTCTCGAAGGCGAAATCGCCGCCGATTCGCTGGCCGAAGATACTGAGCTCCACGTCGGTTCCTTCAACGCGGAAGTAAGGTCCGGCCTGCAGGGTCAGGTTGATCGTCTCGCCGGCCAGTTCGATCTGCTCGTTGACCGGGGCGTTGGTTGTGTTGATCGCGATGCTGAAGGCGCCGGTGAAGTCGACCGCCCCGCCGGGGATGGTGAACTGGATCGTTCCGCCGATTCGACCGGCAAGACCGGCGTCGTTGATCATGAAGAAGCCCGAGCCTTCTGTAAGGCTGATGATCTCAGTGGTCCCGGCCTTCATCGACATGTAGGCCTCGGAGATCGCGATGCGAATAACCTTCGGCGGCTCGGCGGGAGACTGCGGGCTGGCCGGCAGCGTGATCTGTTCGAAGGCGAAGTTTCCGCCGAGCGTCTGGCCGAACAGATCGATCTCCACGCCGGTGGCCTCCACCTTGACGTACGGACCGGCGGGCAGACTAATAGTATCGACGCCGAATTCAACGTCCCTGGGCGCGGCTCCGGTATTGATCCGCACCTGCACGGCAAGGCTGGCGTCGAATCCGGGCACATTGACGTCGGCAGTCGCTTCGAGTATGCCCGAGACGCCGTCCGAACCGATCCGCAACACGCCGCGAGCACCCACAACTACCGCCGCCGGATCGCCGTCGCCGAGGCTCAGCGTCACGAAATCGTCGGTAGTCTCGGGCGTTTCAGCAGTCGCGTCGCCGACAATAACCGTAATTACGTTATTGACCGCGTCGCCGGTATCGGAAGTAGCCTGTTCGAAGGCAAAACGACCTTCGAGCCGCTGTCCGGCGATCTCGAGAACAATGCCGGTGCCGACGAAGCGGACAATGTTCTCGCCAGTATTGAAGTTGATCAGCGGATTGTCCGCCGCAGTGCTTACCTGGGCCTCGCCGGTTGTGTTGATCTCGATCTTAGCGGTCCCGGTGAACGTCACGCCCGGGACGCCAAGCAGTTGAACGGTGCCTTCTGCGAACATCGCGAACTTGTCGCCGGCCGGATCGGAGTACTTGAACACTTCGAAGCTGGCGTCACGCAGCAGCACGCCGCGGGCTGAGGGGTTGATCACGTCTGTCGGCTTCTTGGTTACCTCATCGGTCACGAACGCCGGGCCCTGGCCGAGGAATATGTTGGCGTTTTCGGCTTTGATTTCTTCGCGGCCGTTAGCGGACTGGAAGGAGAAGTCGCCCTCGATAATCACGAAGTCGGCGATGTTCAGCGACAGATCCGACAGCGAAGCGGCGAAAATGTCCTCTTCACCCGGCCCGAAATCGATCGATATTGTCTCATCACCAATCTGGATAACCTCGTGGATTTCCATCTGGGTCTTGTTGATTCGCAGCCCGATGCTGCCCGAGGCGCTTGCCGGGCCCGCATTGACCGAGAGTTGACCCGAAGCGAAGCCCGCGATGCCGGTAGGCATGATCACGAAGGCGCCCTGGCCGTCCGTCAATCCGTTTTCACCGATGGAAACTTCGAGTTCGGTCACCGCGAATCGCGTGACCTTGCTTCCGTCGGGCCGGGTCGATTGATCGAAGAAGAAGTTCCCGCTCAGCGGGCTATCCGGTACGGGGGTAAGCGTAAGTGTAGCTCCAATCACCACGACGCGAACGAACGGACCGGCTGGAATCTGCACGTTCTCGATTACTTCGTCGCCTGTAACGTCGTCCAGGCCTACAACGAAGTCCTCGTCGATCGTCAGCGGGCTGGTGTTAATCTCAACACGGATCAGGTCGGCGGTTACAGTCAGCTCGGGCAGGTCAAACGTAGTGGGCTCGACCGCAAGTTCGAATTTCGCCGCCAGGCCCTGGGCGTTGATCAGGACAAACGCCTCGGCGCCCTCGATATGTACGAACGGAGCGTTCGGATCGCCAAGTTTCAGTTCAAGTTCAGTGATCGCCAGTTTGACGACCTGTCCGTTATCCGCCGATAGCGAGATATCGCCGTCGGGGCCCGGGGTCGGCGTCTGCTCCAGGACGAAATTGCCGGCGATGATCTGTCCGGCGATATCGAGCTTTCCGCCGTCTATTATGATCTTGAAACCGGGATTAATCGCCTTGGCGTCGAGCGTTTTGGCCTCGGTTGACGTGTTGATCTCAACGGCGAGCGTATCGGCGGTGACGCTGATTTCGCCAAGATCGACGATCAGTTCGCCGGAGAATCGGCCGTACAGATGACCGCCTACGATAAGCAAGGCGCCGTTTCCATCAACCACGCGCACGAAGTTCGTCGTCCCGTCGCCGAGTCCGACTTCGACATCGGTAAGGGTTATCTGCAACGCGGTGACGTCAGGGGTGCCTCCGTCATTGTCGTGATCCACGTCCTTCTGTTCGAAAGCGAAGTTTCCGCTGAGGGTCTGGCCGGCGATGTCCAGGGCGATCCCCTGGCCGGTTATGCGGATGAACTTCCCGGTCTCCAGTTCGAGCGTGGTTTCCAGACCGCCTACGATGAAGGTCTCGTTGATCTCCATCGTAGTCTGGTTGATCTCTACGCCAAGTGTGCCGCTGAAGGAGACGCCGGGAACGTTCAGGGCGGCCTGGCCGGAGAAGCTGCCGGCGATTCCGCTGCCCGTCGGATCGTTGGGGTTCTTAACGATCATCAGGGCGCCATTGCCCTCGGTGATCGTGAGGATATCGTTGGCTCCGTCGCCGATGGCGATATTCACATCGCTGGCGGCGATCAGGACGTATGTGCTGCCGTCGGAGCGCGTGTACTGCTGGAGCAGGAAGTTTCCGCCCAGCGATTGACCGGCCACTGTGAGGCGGACATCGTCGCCTGTCAGGCGGAGGAACGGACCGGCCGGCAACACCAGCGAAGCTGTCGAGGCGCCGATCGCAATTGTCTCGTTGATCGCACTGGAAGTGTTGTTGATCTCGACCCCGAACACTCCGCTGAACGATACGCCGGGCACGTCTATCGCCACCGCGGCGCTCAAGCGTCCGGCCATTCCGGCGGAATTCACGATGAAGAAGCCCTCACCGTTGCTCGCGGTCACCAGCCCGTCAGCCAGGTCAATCTCGATGTTGCTGGCCGCTATGCGTATGATCGCGCCGCCGGCGGCGTCTGTGGCCTGCTCGAAGGCAAAATCGCCTTCCAGCGTCTGTCCGAATATCGCCAGCTTGACCCCTGCGCCGGCGACTCGCAGGAATCTACCGGCCGGCAGTTCGATCGCAACCGGCGTGACGCCGACTAAGAACGATTCGCTGATCGGCTGGGTTGTCGTATTGAGCTGTAGTTGGAAGGCGCCTTCCAGCGAAACTCCCGGCAGGTTCAGCGCCACGTCGGCGTCAAGGCTGCCGGCCACTCCGCCGGGCAGAACCAGCAACGCGCCGCGGACATTACTAACGTCAACAACCGGCGAATCGCCGCCGAGGCTCAGTGACGCATTGGCCACTCCGATCCGAATGATCTTCAGGCCGGCGTCGTTGGTGCTCTGTTCGATGGCGAAATCGCCGCTGAGCGACTGGCCGAATACGTCGAGATGAACGTTGAGCCCTTCGATCCGCAGGTACGGTCCGATAGGCATCACGAGCGTGACAGGCGTCAGGCCGACAAGGAACGTCTCGTTCACTTCAGCGGCGGTTGTGTTGATCGCGAGCCTGAACTGTCCGCTGAAGGTCACGTCGGGAATATTGATCGCGACTGTTCCGCCCAGCGACGCCGCCAGCCCGGCGCTGGTGATGAACAGGGCTCCGGAACCCTCGGTTACGCTGACCACGCCGCCGCCAAGGGATACCTCGATGTTCGTCGCGGCAATACGGACAACCTTCGTCGGCGTCGGATCGTCAGTAGTGATCTGCTCGAAAGCAAAATCGCCGCTGAGCGTCTGGCCTGCGACGTCCAGTTCGATGTTCAATCCCTGGATTCGCAGGTACGGGCCGCGAACCAGATTCAGCGATACTACCCTTCCGCCGACGAGGAATTCTTCGTCGACGGCCTGGTTTGTATTGTTGAACGCCAGCGAGAACTCGCCGCGGAAATCGACCCCGCCGCCGGGAACGGTAATCGCAACGTCGCCGCTGATTTCCCCGGCCAGACCGAGATCCGTTATCAGCAGCAGACCGTGGCCCTGGGTCAGGCTGACAACAGTCGATCCGCCGGCGGTGATCGCCAGCGAAATACTGTCGGCCGCGATTCGCGTGACTTTCTGACCGGCCAGCGTGGTAGCCTGCTCGAAAGCAAAGTCGCCGCTTAAGGGCCCGTCGATTTAGTCTTGCCTGCAGACTGCAATAACCGCCTCAATCA
>CAYMSH010000126.1:0-15349 GCA_964392945.1 uncultured Planctomycetaceae bacterium
CGTTCGGAGCCAGAGCTGCTGCGTATCTCAGCGGCGTGATCTCGTGCAGTGGTCGTTTCGAGTCGGCGCACGCGGCCAGGAATTCGGCGTCTTCGCTGATGAGTTGTTCGCGATCGCGCCTGCATCCCGATGCCGCCGGCTTGAACACTTCGGTCCGCACGCCGTCGGCGTTGAGCGATTTTACGATGGCGCCTGCGATGACGGTCTTGCCGACTTCGGTGTCCGTGGCGGTTACGAACACGCCTTTCATCTCCGGCAGGGGTCCGCCGGGCGCATGTTGGTCAGGATATATTGAAATACTCATTGATAGTCTCAACTACTCCGCTTAGCAGCCGCCGCAGCGTGGCGGTGTCCATCGCCGGCGCCGGCATCAGCGTTATTACGTCGCCCAGGGGGCGGATGATTATATTGTGCTTGAGGGCTGCGGTGCAGACCTCGGCGCCTGTGCGATCGGCCGTGTCGAAGAACTTTGGCCCGTTGCGATCGGCGACAAGTTCCACGCCGGCCATCATCCCGCACTGGCGGATGTCGCCTACGTTGGGATGCTCGCTTAGCGGCGCCAGGGCCGACCGGATGATTTCGATCTTCTCGTCGAGCGATTCGAGCAGGTTGCCGTCGAGAATCAGGTCGATGCTCGCATTGGCCGCAGCGCACGCCAGGGCGTTGCCGGTGAAGGTGTGTCCGTGGTAGAAGGTTTTGCCCTCGCTTGGCGGGGCGAGGAATGCGTCGAATATCTCTTGGGTCGCCATAGTCGCCGCCAGCGGCAGATATCCGCCGGTCAGCCCCTTGCCAAGGCACATCAGGTCCGGCGAAACTCCCTCGACGTCGCAGGCGAACAGTTTTCCCGTGCGGCAGAATCCCGTGGCCACTTCATCGACGATCAGCAGCACGCCGTGTTCGGAAGCGAGTTTGCGAACGGATTTCAAGAACCCGGGCGGGTGGGTCAGCATTCCGCCGGCGCCCTGGACCAGCGGTTCGACGATAATCGCGCAGTATTCGCTGGCGCCGGCGGCGAGAATATCTTCAATGCGTCCCAGCACCAGATCGGCTCCGTCACGGCCGGACTCGTGATGGTAGGCGTTGGGGCTGTCTACGAACGTCGCCTCGAACAGCAGCGGTCCGAATATCCCGTGGAACGTTCCGATCCCGCCGAGGCTCACCGACCCGATCGTGTCGCCGTGGTAGCCGTCGCTTAGTGCGATGAACTTGGTGCGTTTCGGCTGGCCGATATTGCGGAAGTACTGGAACGCCATTTTCAGCGCGATTTCCACGGCCGTTGCGCCGCTGTCGCTGTAAAACGCCTTATCGAGCCCGTCGGGAGTGATCTGAACCAGCCGCCGGGCCAGTTCAATGCTCGGCGGCGAGCCGTGGCCCAGCAGCGTGGTGTGCGCTGCGCGAGCGAGCTGCCGGGTTATCGCCTCGTCGATCTGCGGGACCTGGTGGCCGTGCAGATTGCACCAGAGACTGGAGAAACCGTCGATGAAACGCCCGCCGCGGGTGTCGATCAGTTCGAAGCCCTCGGCGCTTTCGATGAATCGCCCGGGCTGATCGCCTTCGGCCAGCCAAAGCTGCATAGGCGTAAACGGATGCCAGAGGTATCTGGCGTCGAGGTCGGCAATTTGTTCGGGTGTCATATTAAGCGGGTTCCAAGTGTCGTGTGTTAAGTCGTTTTTGTCGCCGTCGCCGTTGCCGTTCATTCATCATTCATCATTCCGCACTCATCACTGCCGTTATTCCATTATCATAACGACAGGTGAGCCTACTACGGCGTCGAACATGTCTACGGCTCGTCCCTGGTTTACGGCTATTTCTATCATGTCTGTCGAGTTAAACAGGATCAGCGGTTTGCCTTTGTCTACGAATCCGTAGGTCGAGACTACCGGGCCGGTGCTGCGTTCGTTGCACGTTGTCGTCACGTTCAGGACCCTGCCGCCGACCTGGCGTGCGAGTTCTCCGGAGATGTTGGTTATCAGGTTTCCGAACCGATCTATGTACATGACCTGCCCGGTTATTCGATTCTGTTCAACCGTCGGGTTGGGCAGTTCGAACAGTTTGTAAGTCGTCGGTCTGGGTCCCAGTGTCGATGGGTTCAGTCCGTTTAGTATCTGTGCGGCCAGCGGGGCCATGATGTCTCGCCCGTGGAAGGTGTTGGAGATGTACCTCGGCGCCTTGGGCAGGTTGCTGCATACTCGGATGTCCTGCAGCGGCAGCACGTGCTCCAGGAGCGAGATTATTCCGTTGTCGGGGAATATCACGATCTGCTGGCCGTACCTGCCGGCCAGTATCGCGCGGTTCGTGCCGACTCCGGGGTCCACTACGACTACATGCACGGTATTGTCAGGGAAGTGGGGCGCTGATCGCGCCAGCACAAGCGCCCCGGCCAACAGGTCATGTGCGGGAATCTCGTGGCTTATGTCGATTATCTTTGCGCGCGGACAAGCCTGCAGGATCACGCCTTTCATCGCCGCGACGAAAGGCCCTGCGGTTCCAAAGTCGGTCAATAATGTCACTATGTGTGTTTTGGCCATCGCCTGCTCCATCGAACGACGGGTCATTTGACCACACAACCGGCTCGGGAGAAAGTCGAAAAATCAAATCGCTCCCGATCCGCTCGAAGATATTCATTTTTCTGGAACCCTGGACGCCGCTTGTGCGTCAAATACTTCGGTTGAGACATTTTCACGCGAAAACACTTACAATAAGACAAAGCCAATCGGAGAAATCCCATGAATAAGACACGTGCAATATTGATCGCGGCGATGCTCACGGCGGTTGTTATCCCGGCCGGTCTTGCCTACGGCGACGGAATGATCGTTCCGATCCGACGCGACATCCGAGTTCGCGGCTCCTGGGCCGTTAAGTATCATCACGTGAACGTTCTGGTTCGCGACCAGGTCGCTGCGGTATCTGTAGACCAGGCGTTTATCAACACCGGTAAGGGGATGATTGAGGTGGAATACCTGTTTCCGGTGCCCCCCAAGGCGGCGATCGATTCGATGACGCTTGTCGTTGACGGCAAAGAGTTTACCGCCAAACTGATGAAGGCCGACGAGGCCCGCAAGATATACGAAGACATCGTACGCAAGAAGAAGGATCCCGCGCTGCTGGAATACGCCGGTTTCGGGCTGTACAAGACCCGCGCGTTTCCGCTCATGCCGGGCAAACCGTGCAAGGTCATCGTGACTTACAAGACCGTCTGCAGGAAGGACCAGGACCTCGTGGAGGTCTTCTATCCGCTGAACACCGAGAAGTATTCGGCACGGGCGATCGATTCGGTGCGGGTCAACGTCGATATCAAGTCCAAAACCGACATAGGACCGGTCTACTCGCCGACCCACTCGCTTAATGTAAAACGCAAGGCTCCGAATCACGTCACAGCGACGTACGAAGTCAAGAAGGCCCTGCCTACAACAGACTTCCAGGTATTCTACAAAGCCGCCAACGACAAGATCGGAGCCTCGCTGGTCACCCATCAGGCCGATCCGAAAAAAGACGGGCACTTCATGATGCTCGTGAGCCCAAACCCCAGAAATTCGCGCACCGCCGTAGTGGCAAAGAATGTGATCGCCGTATTCGATCACAGCGGATCGATGAGCGACAAGAAGATCGCCCAGGCCAAGGAGGCCCTGAGATTCGTACTGAAGAACCTGAACCCCGAAGACCGATTCAATGTCGTGGCGTACAACGACAGCGTTGAGACGTTCTTCGGCAAGATGGTCGATGCAAAGAAGGAGAAAGTCACCGTCGCGCTGGATATGGTGGACCGACTCGAAGCAACCGGCGGGACGAACATACACGAAGCCCTGCAGGTGGCGCTGAAGCAGGCCGGAAGCTCCAAGCGTCCCTCGTACATCATCTTCCTGACCGACGGCCAGCCGACAGTCGGCAAGACCGAGGAAAAGGACATCCTCTACGACACCAAGACAGCCAACAAGTGCGGAGCCCGAATATTCACGTTCGGAGTCGGCTACCAGCCCAACGTACGCCTGCTGGACAAGTTGGCGTTGGACAACAAGGGACGCAGCGATTACGTAAAGCCCACCGAACCGATCGAGACGAAAGTCTCATCGCTCTACAACAAGATTAAGAACCCCGTGATGACCAACTTGAAGATCAAGCTCCAGGGCGTGAAGATCAAGGATATGTATCCGCGCGAACTGGGCGACCTGTTCGACGGCGACCAGATCGTAGTCGTAGGACGATACGACTGCCAGGGCGCCAGCCGCAAGACCACGCTCGTGGTCAACGGTGTTTACCAGGGTAAGGAACGAGGGTTCGAATATAACGTTACGATCCACCCGCCTGGAAAGGACATGCGCTACGTCTTCGTCGAGAAGATCTGGGCCACCAGGCGCGTGGGATACCTTATGGACCAGATCCAACTCAGCGGCAAGTCCAAGGAAGTGATCGACGAACTCATCCGCCTGTCGAAGAAGTACGGAATCATGACTCCCTACACCAGCTTCCTTGCCGACGAGACCACTCGCCTGCACAAGAGAGCTGAAGTTCGCAGGAGAGCCAGTGCGGGCGCCATGACGCTTGCAGAAAGCTCCGACGGATTCGAAGGCCAGAACGCCGCCGATATGCGAAAGAAACTCAACAGCGCCAAGACGGTTGCTCCGTCTTCCGCTCCGATGGTCGCTGATGCCGCCGGTAAAGGCTGGAGCAAGGCCCGCGGCGCCAAGCAGTACGGCAGCAGCAGCCGGGACAAATACGAAAAGAACAAGGCCGACTACGTAACAGGCCTGCGCCAGGTCGGCAATACTTCGCTGTATCGACGCGGGCGGGTCTGGATCTCATCTTCGGCCTCGACGCTCGACCCGGCTAAGGACAAAGACAAGATCGAGAAGGTCAAACGATTCTCGGATAAATACTTCGAACTGATCCGCAAGAACTCAGTAGCGGAGAATCAAGTGATGGCCTCCCAGCAGGACAATGAAGAGATGCTCATCGTCCTCCGCGGACAGGCCTACCAGATCGAGTAGACCAAAGAAAGCGGGACAATTATGAGACACTGCAGAATAACTACAATCGCGGTCTGCCTATGCCTCCTGGCCGCTCGAGCCTCCGCCGCGGCTCCGAAAGGCGTGATCGCCGCACGGGACAAGGGCCTGGCGTGGCTGACGAAGAACCAGGGCAAGAACGGCTCCTGGGGCGCGCAGTACACCGTGGCGGTAACCAGCTTCGCGTCGCTGGCGTACCTGGCGGCGAGCGACGAACCTTTCAAGGGCGAAAACGGCAAGGCCCTGACCTTGGGACTGAAATACCTGATGAGCGCTCAGGCCAGAGGGCGGTTCCCCTCTCAGGGACATTCATGGATCCATGGACAGGGCTTTGCAACCCTTGCACTGTCGGAAGCCGCAGGCCGATCGATGTTCTGCAAGACCAAGCCGGATATCGACCTGAAGAAGATGCGAGCTGCGGTACAGGCGGCGGTGAAAGTCATCGCCGACAATCAATCGACCTCCGGGGGTTGGTGGTACACCCCGGGCGCGAAATCCAAGCACGAAGGTTCGACTACCGTTTGTGCGGTCCAGGCGATGGTCTCGGCGGCTAATTACGGGATCGAAATCGATAAAAGCGTGCTGGCCAAGGGGTTCAAGTATCTCAAGAAGTGCCAGAACGCAGACGGCGGATTCGACTACCAGATGGACAACAGCCCCAACACCAAGAGCATGAAGGAAGGCACCGCCGGCGATGTGGCCACGCTCGGGCTGATGCGAAAGTTCGATTTCGCAGTAATGATGAAAGGATACAAATTCCTGCTGAAGATCACTCCCGCGGCGATATCGAAGGAGCGTTTCCCGTATTACGGGCATTTTTACGGCTGCATGGGCATGCGCCTGCTCGGCCAGGAGTTCAAGAGCTTCGGCGACAAGACCGGCGGTTACATCGCCGCGGCGCAGAAAGACGTGCTCGCATGGCAGAAAACCGACGGTCAATGGCCCGCGATGAGCTATATGAAAACCTCTGGACGGGAGGGCGCGGCCTACGCTACATCATTCGCCGCGATGCTGCTGGGAGCCGACGAGGGACGCTTGAGCATATTTAATCGCAAGCCGCCGAAACTGCCGGAATAATCTTTTGTGTTGTCAAAACGGTAATTTGGTTTCGAGTCATTGATCCCGGGCGTATAATTCCAAGGTAGGTTCCCGTCGCCCGGGTCGATGATTTCGAAACCATTTTTTTGTGACAGTCGCCTTGAGGAGCAGCATTATGGTCCATCCGTTCGATAAAATCCTGACTGGCGGGGAAACTGACGAATCCGACGATCGTCGCACCAATCGGCGAGGCGTGTTGAAACTCGCGGCCGGAGGCGTAGCGGCGGCGCTGGCCGCAAAAGCTTCCGGACAGATCGCAACCACAATGGCGATAGGCGAAGAGGGCGGCAGAGGCCGGCCCAAGCCTCCCGCGATCACTACAACCAAAGCCGTCGGCGAAGAGGGCGGCAATCCAGGGGGAATCGTCCTGCCGGGAAAACTGGCGGAGATATCCACGCTTTCCCGCGACTTCCGAATCTCGCTGCGGGACGGAGACGTGGAGACCGCCGCCGACAAGTTCAAGAGGATCGAAACCGCCGCCGAGTCGGCAAAGCCAAAGACCCGTTACAAAACACTTGTCGCCAATTACCGAAAACAGCTCAACGCTGCTCTGACAGGCAAGCTCAAACGGGCCGACAGGGACCTTGCGGCCAAGAAGCTCGTTCCGGCGGTTAAGGGGTATCGCGCCGTTTCGCGAGTCCACGGATTCAAGCAGCAGGAAGAGGCCAAGAGCAAACTCGCCCCGACCGAAAAGCTCGACGGATACGCCGACGCGCTGGCCGAGGTCAAAGCCCAGGAACTTTACGACACCGCCGCCAAGGCTAAAAACTGCGACAAACTTTCGATCTACAATCAGGTCGCCAGGGATCACGACAAGACCCCGACCGGCAAGAAAGCCGCCAAGCAGGCCAAGGCTCTCGAAGCGCGCATGAAGCGGGATGAAGCGGCCGCGACTAAGCTGCTCGAGAGGGCCATGAAGGCCAAAGGCTCGACCAAGACCCGAATGCTGCGAAGCATCATGGCCAGGTATCCCGAAACAGACGCCGGAAAAATCGCGGCAAAGAGGCTGCCGAAGGGTCCGATTCAAGTCCTGCCGCCAAGGCGAAAGGGCAGGCCGATGCCGACGACACTGGCGATGGGTGAGGAAGGTTGATGGACCGAAAGCGATTCGTTCTGATCCTGGCCGACCCTGAAGACGAACACGCTCTTTACGTCAAGGGCCTGCTGACCGACGACAAGCATGTAGTCCGCATTCTGGACACATCCTGCTTCCCGTCCGATTTTGCGCTGAGTTACGGTCCGCAGTCCAATTCGGCTCGAATCGAATTCAATGACGGCCCGATACTCGACTGGAGCGACATTCACAGCATCTACTGGCGCCAGTTCACAGGCGTGGGTCTGTCGGCTCTGCCGGACGCCGAGCAGGCCTGCATCGCCGAAAACGATTCGCGAAGCCTCGTGGAGTCCATGCTCTTTGCGCTGCCGGGCAAGTGGGTCAATTCGTATCGCGCCTGGCGAATGCACCAGGTAAAGCCGGCCCAGCTGGCCAAGGTCTGCTCGCTTCATCTCGACCCGATTATCAAGATCCCGCGAACGCTGCTTACAAACTCGCCGCGCGAGCTCAAGGGTTTCGCCAAATCCGTGGGCCAGTGCATATTCAAGCCGGTCCAGGGCGGAGCCCACACCCAGAAGCTCAAGGCCAGTCATCTGAGAGGCAAGCACCTGGCCAATCTCAAGCACGCCCCGATTACACTGCAGGAGCATATCTCCGGGACTGATATCCGCGTGTTCGTCGCCGGTCGGAAGGTCATGGCGTGCCGAATCGAATCGAAGTCGCTGGACTTCCGGGACGATCCGGACCCGAAGATCGAACCGCACGCACTGAGCAGAGAGGTCTCAGACGCCTGCTGCCGGATCGCACGGGCATTGAACCTTGTCTGGACCGGCATTGACCTGAGACTGACTGAAAAAGGGGACTTCTTCTTCTTCGAAGCCAATCCCAGCCCGATGTTTATGGGGTTTGAGTCACGCTGCCGCCTGCCGCTGAGCGAGTCGCTAATCAACCTGCTGATCAAGTGATTTTCACCCGATGTTTCTGTGATTCTTACGAGCATTTTCTTCAAATGCGCCTCTTTGCTTGAGTTAGCCGCTCGGGATTGCTATGTTAGGATGCTTTGGCGGGCCGGCAGGCCTTCTTGGTTACGGAAAACCCAATGAGCGAAGATATTCATCACGAATGTGGTGTGGCGGCGTTGTACTGGATGGACAAGCCTGTAGGCAAGGGAGGGCGCGTAAGCGGACAGGTCGCCAATCAGGACGTAACCCCCTTAATCCCGGCTACTCTGCTGGACATTCAAAACCGAGGTCAACTGGCCGCTGGAATCACGACGTACAACCCCGATAGCGCACAGATCCTCGACACCTTCAAGGCCGTCGGTACGGTTTCCGAAGCGTTCAGGATGTCGCATCCCGGCAAATACGCCGCGATCATTAAGAAATATGCCGGCAGGGCGATCATCGGACACACCCGCTACGCCACGTGCGGAGCCGACGACACCCGCCACGCACAACCCTTCGAACGCCATCACGGGCGCCTCTGGAAGTGGTTCGCATTCGCTTTTAACGGCAACCTGGCCAACTACACCCAGCTGCGCGATCAGTTGCTGGCCAGGAGGCACTACCACTTCACGCTGGACACCGACACAGAAATGATCATGCACGCGCTGTCGTATCGCCTGCGTGGCGACAGCCCGCCGGATCTTGTCAAAGTCATGACCTCCCTGGCGCGAAGCTTTGACGGAGCGTACAACATTGTCTTCCAGGACGCGATGGGGCGGATGGTCATCGCGCGAGACCCACTGGGGCTCAGGCCCATGTGCTGGGCGGTCCAGGGCAAGTTGCTGGCAGCGGCCAGCGAATCGGTAGCGCTTGCCAACATGGGCTTCAAGAACATCAAATCGCTCGAACCGGGCACTATGATTCTCGTCGAGGACGGCGCCATGCGGATCGAGCGATTCGCCAAGGCCCGCACTCCGGCCAGATGCTTCTTCGAATGGGTCTACTTCGCTAATGTCGGCAGCACTATCGACGAGGCCGGCGTGTATACCGCCCGGGCCAATTCGGGGCGTCTGCTGGCCGAGATGGAGGACCAGGGAGTTCAGAAAAACTCCATAGTCGTGCCTGTCCCGGACACCGCCAAAGCCGCCGCCGACGCATACTCGTTTGCGATGGGCATCCCGTGCGTCGAGGGGCTCATTCGCAATAGATACGTGGGCCGCACCTTCATCAACAGCGGTTCGACCCGAAGCCGATCGGTCAGGAGCAAATACACCCCGCTGCGTTCGGTGCTGAACAAACAGCGAGTGTTCCTTATCGAGGATTCGATCGTGCGTTCGACTACTTTGCGATCGCTGGCCAGCCAGATACGCAAACGCGGCGGAGCCAAGGAGATCCACGTTCGGGTCGCATGTCCGCCGATTATAGCCCCGTGCTTCTACGGGATCGACATGTCGACCCTCGGCGAACTGTTCGCCCCGACGTATTTTACAGGCAGATACAAAGGCACGCCGGACCAGGAGACGCTGGACAAGATGGCGGCCGAACTCGGCGTCGATTCGCTGCGGTATCTACCGGTTCCTGATCTTGGAGCCTGTCTGGGCGTTGAGCAGGATTCGATCTGCACCGGTTGCGTATCGGGCAAGTATCCAAGCGAGTGCGGCCGGCGTTTGATACGCCAGGCCAAAAGAAATTTCCGGGCTGGAAAGACCGGACGCACATACGAATAATAACACGTTCCATTTGCGGTTCTATACAGTAGAGCCGCAAACTGCATCTTGTCGCGTTAATCGAGTTATACAGACAGGGAAAGGAAACTCATGGGCGGTTTTTTTGGAGTAGCGTCGAAAGAGGATTGTGTCACGGATCTGTTCTACGGGACCGACTATCACTGTCATCTCGGAACAATGCGCGGCGGTCTGGTCGTCAAGGACGATTCGGGCCTCTCGCGGTACATTCACGACATAACCAACTCGCAGTTCCGCTCGAAATTCGAGAGCGATGTCGCTGTCATGGAGGGGAATTCCGGTATCGGCGTGATAAGCGATTTCGACGATCAGCCGCTGATTATCGGCTCGCATCTCGGCATCTACGCGATCGTAACTGTAGGCGTTGTTCAGAACTGGAAGGCGCTGGCCAAGCAGGCGTTCAAGGACAAATCCGCTCACTTCTCCGAGATGTCGGGCTGCGAGATCAACCCCACAGAACTCGTCGCCTCGCTTATCAACCAGGCCGATTCGTTCACCGAGGGCCTGCACGCCGCACAGGAGGCCATTGAAGGGTCCTGTTCGATTCTCCTGTTGACTGAAGAGGGCATATACGCCGCACGCGATCTGGTCGGCCGAACGCCGATTGTCATCGGCAAGAAGGACGGTGCTTACGCGGCGACTCTCGAAACGTGCGCGTTCCCGAACCTGGGCTACAAGGTCGAAAAGATTCTCGGTCCCGGCGAGATTGTCCGCATGACCGCTGACGGCGTAGAGCAAATGAAAGCCCCTGGCGACACGATGCAGATATGCACGTTCCTGTGGGTCTATTACGGTTATCCCGCCTCGGACTACGAAGGGATTAACACCGAGATAGTACGTAACCAGTGCGGCGCGGCTCTGGCGCGGGCCGACGACGTGGAAGTAGACATGGTCGCCGGCGTACCTGACTCAGGGACCGCACATGCCGTGGGATACGCACACGAGGCCGGCGTTCCTTATCGCAGACCGTTTGTGAAGTACACGCCGACCTGGCCCAGGAGTTTTATGCCCCAGGACCAACGCACTCGCGATCTTGTGGCCAAGATGAAACTCATCGCCATTGACGGACTCATCGACGGTCAGCGAATGTTGTTCTGCGAAGATTCGATCGTTCGCGGTACGCAACTGCAGGACAATGTCGAGCGGCTGTTCGAAAGCGGAGCGAAGGAAGTGCATATGCGTCCGGCGTGCCCGCCGCTGGTGTTCGGATGCAAGTTCCTGAACTTCTCGCGATCGAGATCCGAACTGGACTTGGCCGCCAGGCGTGCGATAGAGGAGTTCGAAGGCCCCGACGCTACGAATCTGGCCGAATACTCCGATCCGGATTCCGAGAAGTTCGCCGCGATGGTCGAATGGATCCGCAAGGAACTGAATCTCACCTCGCTGCGTTACCAGCGTCTCGACGATCTTGTCGAAGCCGTTGGACTGCCGAAGGAAAAACTCTGCACCTACTGTTGGGACGGCGCCGAATGCGGCTCGTCGTGCGGCGGATAATGAATAGAACTCTTACAGTTTTGCTGACTGTCGCCCTGGCGGCGACCCTTTGCTGCGGAGCGGTGAAGCTGGTCGACGACCCGTTGCCGGTCAAGCCGCCGAAACCAGGCAAGATCACGGGGAGAATCTCCTCCAAAACGCCGATCGTATCGCTGCACGCGGTTTCGCGGGTCACGAAGAAGAAGTATCAACCGGATGTCTTTTCGAAGAAGACCGGGAGCTTTGCGTTCGCCGGGCTGCCTGGAGATGCGGCCTACGATCTGTGCCTTCGCCTCGAGGACGATCGCGAGATTGAAGGGATCGACTTGGCGTTCGTCGATTCGCGTCTGCTGAAACTCGCGGCCGAGAGGCGAAAACAGTTGGGGCTGCCGCCGGATCGCGACAAGAAGTTCACACAGGCCGACGCCGACAAAGTCCTGGCCTACGCGCGCGACATGGAAGACTTCATGGAGGACCGGCGCGTTCTGTACGTAAAAGGTCACTCTCGACGCGCCACTATGCTGATCGAGCAGATGCGGTTGCGGAAGTTTGTGGCCGCTTCGGGCGCGGCGCGGCCGGGGAAGATCATCTGGCGAGTGGAGTTGTGGTATTTTCTCGAGCAGCGGGGCGGTTGGGAGCGAGTCGCCAACCAGGAGCGCATGCTTCGCCGCATCGAAGATACTCCGGCCAACTGGTCCAAGACGCACATCGAGTATTATCCGAAGCTCAGCGTGCCGATCGACGCGGCCGGTAAGGCTTCAGCGGTGAACTTTGCGGTCCCCGACAAGCCGGATCCAACTCGCGGGCGCGTCGCCGGCAGCGATCCGAAGATGAAGACCAAGCCCTACATCCTCGGCCTGGACGCCAAGCCGACGGCTCGGCCGACGACGCAGCCGAAGACCGCCGCGCCGAAGACGCTGATCATCGACGTTCGAACGGCGTGGGAGTTTGATGATGACCACATCGGCGAGGCGATCAATATTCCGTACAACAAGATAGCCGCAAAGATCGGCGGTCTCGGAGTCAAGAAGGACCATCCGATCGTGGTCTACTGCCGCAGCGGCAGGCGGGCGGGTCTGGCGGTGGCGACTCTGAAGGGGCTCGGATACGCAAATGTGACTAACGCAGGCGGCCTGGCGGATATCAAGAAGAAGATGTCCAGGAAGAAGTAGCCAGCCGCCCGCTGCGGGTCTTGGTGATATCTGTCGCTTTTGCGTGCGACGGGATGGGACGTTTTTCACGCGGGGTGGATATTTGGGGCCATTTCTGACGATAACTACAAGACTGATGAGATGATGTGGAGAATTCTGTCATGAATCGTTCTATGGACAAAACAGTGTTGGTGTTGATTCTGGCGATGGTGTTCTGCGGCGGATGCAGCTACCTGGGATTCGGTTCGGACCCGGCGAAGTTTGTCAAACCGTCAATTGCGGTCATCAAATTCGAGAACCGCGCCCCGTTCCCGCTGGAGTGGGACCTCGGCGACGGGATGAAAGAGATGCTGACCGACGCGCTGGTGACGTCCAATCGTTACCGCGTTATCGAGCGTATCGAGATCGACACGATTCTGCGCGAACTGCGGTTTCAGTCAACCGGTTCCACGCGTCGAACGGGGCGCGCCGAGCATGGGCGCCTCAAGAACGTTCAGTATCTGATCAAGGGTACGATCACCGACTTCGGGCACGTATCCTCAAGCCAGGGCGCCTTGGCGCACCTGGACTACTTCGAAATATTCACCAGCGCCCAGAAGGCGGTTATGGGCATGACCCTGCAGGTCATCGAAGTCGAGTCCGGCGAGGTTGTAAGTTCAACTCGACTGGAAAAAGCCGTGAAAGCTCGTGACGTTACGGTAAACAGCACCTACGCTAAAATGGCCATGGGCGGCGGAATGTTCGTTCGCACGCCGCTGGGACGCGCTACGGCCAGCGTTATCGGAAAGGCTGTCAAGCAGGTCACCCGGTCCATCGCCACTTACAAATGGCAGCCGAAAGTAGCGGCCCTCCAGCCGGATGGAACCATCGCACTCAACGGCGGCGAGAATAGAAGAATGCGGACCGGGACGATCTACGAGGTCCGCCAGGTAGGTCAGGCGATCGTGAACCCGGAAAATGAAGATGTGCTGGGATACGCTCGCGGCCGGGTTATCGGCTGGGTTGAAATCACGCAGGTCAAGGAACGCTACAGCATCGCGAGGATCGTCAATGGCGACAGGGCGGCGTTCCAGCCGGGCCAGTTGTGTCGCCCGGGCGAAGTTCCCACGTTCGAAGATCGACCTCTGACCAATCGAACCAGAGGCCCCGTGGCCAGCATCAGACGCTGATCTCGGCTGTGATGTCCAATTCGACTGTCGCGTCCAGCGGCAACTCGGCCGCTCCAACTGCGGTTCGCGTGTGTTTTCCGGCGTCTCCGAACAGTTCCAGCAGCAGATCGCTGGCGCCGTTGGCGACTTGAGCCTGATCGGTGAATCCCGGCGATGAGTTCACCAGCACGTTCAGACGAACTATGCGCGACACATTGTCCAGCGAGCCGGCTTCGGTTCGCAGCGCCGAAAGTGCGTTGAGCAGCGCCTGGCGTGCGGCCTGTTGAGCCTCTGGGAGGCTGACTTGCTCGGGAGTCTTTCCCGCAGCGATCAGGGCGCCGTCTTTCATAGGCAATTGTCCGGCTGTCAGGATCAGGTTTCCGGTCCGAACGGCCGGTACATAGGCGCCGACAGGCTTGGCGCAAGGAGGCAGCTCAATTCCCAGGGATGTGAGTTTCTGTTCCGGTGTCATTCTTATTACTCCCGTCAGCAGGCCCCTGGAGAACTACAGCTTCATCCGATTCGTCATCGTCCTCGTCGTCGTCATCGTCCTCGTCGTCGTCATCATCGTCCTCGTCATCTTCATCATCCCAGTCATCATCGTCGTCGTCATCATCCTCGTCATCTTCGTCTTCCGCCGCTGCTGCTGCAGCTTCGGCGGCGGCTTTTGCTTCTGCTTTCTCGGCTGCTTTTTTTGCCGCCAGTTCTTCGGCCTTTATGCGTTTCTGTTCTTCTTTACGCATGTGTTCGTCGACGAGGCGGTCCTGTTCGGCCAGTTCTTCCGGTGTTGGAGGATTGGGGTTCAGGTGTATGTGTATGTCCTTGAAATTGTCGTCCTGGCTGGCGAATACATGCCTTTGTTTGATCAACTCGAGCATCGCCAGGAAGAGTCCCACTACTTCACTGCGTGATGTTCTGCCTTCGAAAATTTGCGTAAACGACATGGCGCCTTCACGCTGCAGGCGATCGAGAATGTCCGCTGCGTGCAGTTCCACAGGCGTGTCGTCGTAGATCACCTCGTGGTTGACCGGCCGGGTCCCGATGGCCTCCATGACGCGGCTGAACGAATCGAACAGGTCCCAGACCTGAACGTCTTCCAGGTCGAGTTGCCCGTCGTCGGCGTTTTCGAATTTGGGAGGGCGTCTGGGGAATCGCTGGCTCTGGCGGTCAACCATCTCCTGCAGATCGAACGAGGCGTCTTTGAAATCCTTGTATTCCAGGAGTTGCCGGATCAGGTCGGCCCGCGGATCGATCGCCGCTGCGTCATCGTCGCCGTCGACGGCTTCGGGCGCGGGCAGCAGCATTCGCGTCTTGATTTCCGTAAGCGTGGCCGCCAGTACCAGGAAATCACCGGCCGCGTTCGGATCGACCTCGTGGAGGAGTTCGACGTACTGGATGTACTGATCGATGATCTTCGACAGCGGGATGTCATGGATGTCGACCTCTTCGCGCCGGATGAGGTAGAGAAGCAGGTCCATCGGACCGCTGTAGTTATCGAGAGTTACACGGTATTCTTTTGCCATTGCGGCAAGAGTCTATCACGCAGACGGCTCATTGTCGAGCGTGCCGGAAGGTTCCAGCTCTTTATTTCAGCAGCAGGCAGGAGATTGATGATTTGCTTCGGATGTAGAGGCGTCCTTCGGTTATTGCAGGATGGGACCATACTTCGGTCTCCTCGTCGCTTAGGACCTGCAGGCGGGAGATGAGCTCGTACTTCTTCCTGTCGGCTTTCA
>CAYMSH010000127.1:0-832 GCA_964392945.1 uncultured Planctomycetaceae bacterium
CGGACGGCTGGACCCGAGGGCGACACTGGATCAACCAGGCAACCGTTATCGGTCGAGACAATCTGGCGTCCGCCCTGCTGGCCGCGTCCGGTCCTTGTGGGGGCAAATGCGACCCAGGCGCTCTGGCCAAACGTCACGGTCTCATCGACGACAAACCTGCGGCGAGTATGCTTGCCGCGATACTTTGTGCCCCTGGCGGCGTGATGGCCGAGCCCTGGACACTACTGCCACAAACCGGAACGCCGGCCGATCGACTGCGTAAGATGGCCTACAGACTGACAGCCAGACCGGAGTTCCAACTGGCCTGATTCACGGAGCATCGCAATGAACAAATCACGCCGACAATTCCTGAAGACAGCCTTCGGCGCTCCGGCGCTGCTGTCGCTTGGCGGAGCCGCGCCGGGGTTCCTGACCCGCGCGGTCGGAGCCGTCGAGGCGGCAAACAGGACCAATCACGTACTGGTTGTCGTGCAGCTTTCCGGCGGTAACGACGGGCTGAACACTGTGGCGCCATACGCCGACGACGCTTACGCGCGAAAACGCACCACGCTGCGACTCGGAAAATCGGATGTCATAAAGATCGACGATCACGTTGGGTTCCACCCGAAAATGCATGGATTCTTGCGGCTGCTGAAAGATTCTCACCTCGCTATCGTCCAGGGCGTCGGCTGCCCGATCGGGGACCGGTCCCATCCCGGCGCCATGCGGAATCGGCACACGGCCCGCCCGGAGCAACGAAACTGCCCCACCGGCTGGATTGGCCGGAGCATAGACGCCTGCTCCGACAAGCATCCTGCCGGCGCGGCGGGTCTATTCATCGGATCGATAGCCC
>CAYMSH010000127.1:842-15347 GCA_964392945.1 uncultured Planctomycetaceae bacterium
GTCTATTTAGGGGTGGTGGTCGTTAGTCCCTTAAATTCGATGTGCTTATCAGTTTACTTTTCGAGAAAAAGCGCCCGCCGGTAAGCCGGCCGCCGGCAAGAACCCGCTGCTGAACCACGTTCGCACCGCCGCGAGGGGCGCTTACGCCGCCGACTCGGCAATCCGCGCGGTGCTGGCTAGAGCCCCGCGGAACGACAGATATCCGTCACGCGGCCTGGGGCCGCAGCTCAGGACCGTTGCACAACTGATAGCCGCCGAGACTGGCGTGAAGATATTCATGACCGAACTGGGCGGAGGAGGAATCGGCGGGTTCGACAATCACGCCATCCAACGCGACAACCACGCGTCGCTTCTTGCAAACCTGTCTGCATCGATCGAAGCGTTCGCAACTGATCTTGCCGGACGAAAGCTGCTCGATCGCGTGGCGCTGATGACATTCTCCGAATTCGGCCGGACGCTCACCGAAAACGGCCGCAAAGGCACCGGCCACGGAAATGCCGCGCCCGTTTTCGTCATGGGCGGAAAGGTCCGGTCAGGCCTGATCGGAAAACACCCGTCGCTGGACGACCTGGACAACGACGCGCCAAGGCATCACACCGATTTCAGGCGAATCTACGCGACAATGCTGAGCAGTTGGCTTGGCCTGGACAGCGGAGCGATACTCGGGCCTCAATTCAAACCGCTGGATCTATTCACCTCCTGATTGCTCAGGCCTCGGCGGTCTTCAGTTCGGCGATTTCGTCGCGCAGGCGAGCGGCGCGTTCGAATTCCAGGTCTTCTGCGGCCTGGAGCATCTCGCGTTCCAGTTCGTTGATCAGCTCCACGCGATCGTATTCGTTTTCCGTGGCGTGAATCGCCTGGCGGGCCACTTCCCTGGCCTGGGCCTCTTCGGTAAGCGTGACGGAGATCGCCTTCTTGATCGTTTCCGGGGTGATGTTGTGTTCGGCGTTGTAGGCCTCCTGGACCGTGCGGCGCCGCTGGGTTTCGTCGATGGCCTTCTGCATAGCATCGCTTACCCGATCGCCGTAGAGCAGGACCAGTGCGTTGACGTTTCTCGCGCATCTGCCGATAGTCTGGATCAGACTTGTCGCCGAGCGCAGGAAGCCCTGTTTGTCGGCGTCGAGAATTCCAACCAGTGAGACTTCCGGCAGGTCCAGACCCTCTCGCAACAGGTTAACGCCGACCAGCACGTCAAACTCCCCCGCTCGCAGATCGCGAAGAATCTCGACCCGCTCGATAGTCTTGACCTCGCTGTGAAGGTAGCAGCACTTGAAGCCTTCGGCCTTGATGTACTCGCTGAGGTCTTCGGCCAGGCGTTTGGTTAGCGTCGTGATAAGCGTTCTCTCCCCGACGGCCACGCGAGCGGCGATCTCCGTCAGAAGATCGGCGACTTGTCCGCTGGCCGGCCTGACTTCAATTTGCGGATCGACCAGTCCCGTGGGCCTTATAACCTGTTCGACGACCTCGCCGCCGCAAAGTTCCAGTTCGTAGTCAGCCGGGGTCGCCGACACGAAGACCACTCCCTCCCAGAGTTCCTCGAACTCGGCGAATCTCAGCGGGCGATTGTCCATCGCGCTGGGCAGGCGGAACCCGTGGTCCACGAGCACCTGCTTGCGGCTCCGATCGCCGTTGAACATCGCTCGAATCTGCGGGATCGTCACGTGAGACTCGTCGATCAGGAGCAGGAACTCGTCGCCGAAGTAGTCAATCAGCGTGTACGGTTTGGTTCCAGGGGACCTTCCGTCAAGGTAGCAGGAGTAGTTTTCGATGCTCTGGCAGGTCCCGGTCTCCAGCATCATTTCTATGTCGTATCGCGTGCGAGCGGCCAGGCGCTGGGCTTCGAGCAGTTTGCCTTCGTTCCGCAGCACGATCAGGCGATTCTCTAATTCCTCCCTGATCCCTACGACGGCCCGCTCGATCGTGTCGTCCTCGGCGATATAGTGAACCGCCGGAAAGATGAACGCCTTCTGGGCCGATGACAGTTCATCTCCGGTGGTCGGATGGATCAGGCGGATCTTGTCGATCGTGTCGCCAAACAGTTCGATCTGGTAGCCGAACTGTTCGTACGCCGGATAGATATCGACGGTGTCGCCGCGCACGCGGAATGTGCCGCGTTCGAACGCCACGTCGTTGCGTTTGTAATGCAGTCCGACCAGGCGGCGCAGCAGTTCGTGTCTTTCGACCTCCTGGCCGACAGTCATGGCGATGACCATCTTCTTGTATTCATCGGGGCTGCCAAGACCGAAAATGCACGACACGCTCGAGACGATAACGACATCTTTGCGATGCGACAGGCTCGTAGTCGTCGATAGCCTCAGGCGTTCGAGATCGTCGTTGCGGGAGGCGTCTTTCTCAATGTAGATGTCGCGAGCGGCGATATAGGCTTCCGGCTGGTAGTAGTCGTAGTAACTCACGAAGTACTCGACGGCGTTCTGCGGAAAGAGCCCCTTGAACTCCTCGTACAACTGGGCGGCCAGCGTTTTGTTATGGCTGATCACGAGCGTGGGAATCTGGAGCTTCTCGATCACGTGGGCCATGGTGAACGTCTTGCCGGAGCCGGTAACGCCCAGCAGTACGTTTTTCTTCTGTCCCTGGCGAAAGTTGCGCACCAATCGCTCGATCGCCTCAGGCTGATCGCCGCTGGGAGTCATATCCGATATTACTTTAAATTCGCCCATTGCGTGTCCATTGCGTCTCTGCGAGTCAGTTATGAGTCCCTCATTGTATCGCGATCGGTCCTCGGCGTACACCCGATATCGTAATCAGCTCAATCGGCGTGCAAATAATGTTGGCAATGAATGCGGTATTGTGCTAACATTCTTGTCCGCAATCGGGTTGGTGCTTTTCGTAAGCCCTGTGCCGATCGGCTTGAAACGATCGTAACTTATATTCGAGGTTGTAATGAGCAAGCCCAGACGAAGAAGAAAAATCGGATCCAAGAAGCGTCGCGAACGACGTAATCGTCGTAAGAAGAAGTAATTGCCGTTAGTATCCGCGGCGGTATTTCGGTCCGCGTATTCTGGCGGTTTAAGCTATACGCCATACGACGGCGCCGCCGGGGGCTCGACCACCGCGGCGCCGTTGTGCTGCGCACTTGGAGAGAGGGAGAAACGATCGAGGGGTCTACCGCGCCCAGATGCCGTCGATCTGCTGGCCGCACTTTTCGCACGATCCGTTTTGCAGGTGCATGCCGCCGACGGAGAACCCCACCCGCTCGATGACCATCGCCCCGCACGAGTTGCAGTAAGTCGATTGGCCGTGCCCGTTCAGGACGTTTCCGCAGTAGACATATTTCAGCCCGGCCGCCGAGCCGAGATTACAAGCCGTCTCGAGCGTCGCAAGAGGCGTGGCGTCTTTGTCTCGCATTTCATAATCACCGTGGAACCGACTGACGTGCCACGGCACACCGACGCCAAGTTCAGAGGCGATAAACTGGGCGATATCGCCCAGTTCCTCGGGAGAATCGTTCATGCCCGGGACAACAAGCGTCGTAACCTCCAGCCAGACGCCCTCGGCGACAATCGCCTTGAGACATTCGAGCACTGGAGCCAGGCTCGCCTTCATTACCGTTCGGTAGGTCGAATCGCGGAAGCTCTTTAGATCAACGTTAATCGCGTCGAGATACGGCGCGATCAACTCGACGGCCTGCGGCGTCATGAACCCGTTGGAGACAAAGCAGTTTCGCAGCCCGGCCGGATGGGCCAGCCTGGCGGTGTCGTACGCCAGTTCGAAGAAAATCGTCGGCTCGGTGTACGTGTAGCTTATTGACGCACAGTCGTGCCCTATCGCGGCGCTCACGATCTGCTCGGGATCGATCGCCTCGCCGAGAGGTTCGCCATCGCTCCGCGGCGATTGCGAGATTCGCCAGTTCTGGCAGAAACCGCATTGAAAATTGCATCCTGGCGCGGCGATTGAAAGGCTGCGAGTGCCTGGGAGAAAATGGAACAACGGTTTCTTTTCGATCGGGTCTACGTGCATCGCCACGAGGGAATCGTAGTTTGTGCTGACCAGGCGCCCATCGACGTTAAGTCGCACGCGGCACAGACCGTATTGTCCGGTGGGAATTTTGCAGGCATGTCCGCACAGATTGCACTCCACTGGCTCATCGGGCCGGCCGCTCCAGAGCATCGCATCGTGATAATCGGACATGTTCACTCTCCTGTGTAGACAACCGCTCTACTGAAGTGTACGCAGGCAAGAGCCGGGAAACAAGCCGTCAATCGCGAAGGAGGCCTGTCGCCCAGCCGCTCAGCCAGAACAGACCGGCGGCAACAAGGAGGATGGACCACAATTCGCGGCCTTGGGTGGCGAGTCTCGGATTCGGCAATTCGATCGCGGCTACGACATCCTCCGGCGGCGTCTGGGCCATGGCGGATCGGAGACCAGGCAGGCTCACCGCACACAGCCGCCCCGCCGGGTCGCGATAAACGCCGGGAGCGGTCAGCCCGGCCGTGTCGAGAGGCGATTTGTCGAACGAATCATCGCCGACGATTCGTTTCCACGCCGGATTGAACCCGGCCTGCAGCGGAGTCACGTATTGGTATCTCTCAGGGGCCGGCGAGCCCGGGGCCAGGCTCCGCATGATGTTGGCCAGGAACACCACGTAGGCGTCGGATCGAACCAGCGTGCAGTTGTTCTCCGACAGATCGAACGCCAGATAAACGCGTTGGGGCGCCGAAGGGTCTGTGGATTCGGCGGATCGAACCGCAATCGCTGCGGATTTATATCCTATAAGAACCGCCCCGCCGAGGCCCTCGCCGCGGACCCAGGCTCCGCTTCGCCGGATCGCGGCGGCTTTCAGGTCAACGCCTCGCATTATCGGATCATCGCCCGCCACGTCGGCCTCGGAGAGCATTATCGCAGACAAATCTTCGTCAGCCCGGCGCCAACCGGCCGGAGGCGTCGCCGGAGCGATCACCAGGGCCGGTTTGTCAGTAGGAGCTGCGATGCGGTTTGCGATTATGACATCGGCGTCTTCCTGGGCGGCTACGAGCTTCAACGTCGGATCGACTTCGATCAGGCGTCGCAGGTACGGGTCGTCGGAGCCTATAATGGCGACCGATCTCACGGACGTTTTGATTCGCGAGAGATAACCGACCGATCGCGATTCGCCAACGCCCGCGGAAACCGCGATCGCATCGGCCGGCAGAATAGTCATCATAACCGATTTGCGGGATTCGGGCTCCACCGTCACGGTAAGTTCGCTTGCCGTTGAGCCCAATGCGTCGCCTGCGGACAGGGACGCCGAAACCGGCTGGTCTGTGTGGTTTCGCAGTGCGACGAATACCTGGAGTTTATCCGGAGCGATTCTTTCGGCCCCCAGCGCATCTATCGTGACCGGCGGCAGGTGCGTTGAAATGTCGATTCGCATGACGTCGGGCCCGGAAGCAAAATCGCAGCCGGCCGGAGCCAAGTGATACGTGCGATCGGCCGGAGCCGGTCCTTCGGCAAGATCGAGCCGTTTTGCCGATACCGGCAGATGCGTGAGCCCCGACAGTGCGTCGCGGAGTTGAGCCGGGCTGCTCCAGTCGGCCCGCTGACCGAGTATCTCGGCGGTTCGCAGCCCGACGCGGTCTTCTGAATCCAGGCGGTCCAGGAGCCCGGCGGCGGCCTGTCGCATTTCGACTATTCCATCGACGCCCAGTTCCGCACAAGGATGCACTGCGATCGTCGCGTGCCGGATAGGTTTTTCCGAGCGGTACACAGGTCTTGTTCCCGCCAGCACCGCCGCGGCGGCGCCAAGGAGCAATAACCACCAGGCCGGAGGTACCCGGCGCTGCTTTTTCCTGTCGGAGGACGCCGCGGCGCTGATCGCCTCGGACCAGAGCCAGAGTGATGCGACGACAGCGAGATTCCTGCGAGGTCGGAACAGCGCCAACAGCGCCACGGCCGCCACGGGCACGAAACCCAGAAATATCCAAGGCTGCAGAAAAGTCATGCTCTATCCCTGCGGCTTGGGCAGGTGAATCTCGGCGGGGTCATTGCTCGGAGCTTCAAGGCGATTATAGCCGATTCATCGTGCGTTCGACGACGACCTTCCGCAGCAACATGTAACGTTTGCCCTTGTAGTTTGTGATCTCGCCGGTGACTCTCAAACGCTTTGTGGGCGGCTGGGCCTCTGCGAACTGGAGCAGTTGCGAAGGCAGGAGCGTCACGGGCGGTTCTCGAAGCGTGTTGTCGGCTTCGAAAGTAGCCTCTCGCCAGCGAGCGACATTGGTCTTTCGGATCGTCATGAGCCTGTCAACAATCAGCCTGGCCGTCGCCGGTTGGATGATATCTCCTCTTGCTCCCGGCGCCACGGATTTTACCTTCGCCGCAGCGATCTTCTTCTTGATCCTGGGCAGGATCACCGGCGTGGGATTCTTCTCGGCCAGCATCGACTTGATCAGGTCCGACGAACTGGGCGAAGTAGTCGGCGTGGGTTTCTTATCTATCGTTTTCTCTTCACCGGCGCCCGATTTGGGCTGCGTTGCAGCCACGGGCCTGACGGTTTCGACACCTTCGGAAACCGACGCCTTGGCCGGCGGATCGATCGGCATCGCCGGCTCGACAATCGCAATTCTCCGTATCAACATGAAGCTGTTATCGCGATAGACAGTCATCTCGCCGGATATGCGGTACATCATGTCGGGGTTCTTGATCTTGAACTTCTCCAGCGCTTCCAACGCCTGGTTCGGCAGGGCCCACCTGGGCCTGATCGCCTGGCGATCGCCCTCGGCGGGGAATATCGCCAGCACCCATCCGCTCGGATCGGTCTTTATCTTGCACAGGCGATCGACAACCTTGCTGCCTTCAGGCGGGAGTTTCGGCTTTTTGGGCCCCGACGGCTTGTGGTTCCGCGGCTTGATAACACCGGCGGGTTTGGCCTCCAGCGGGTCGAAATCCGTCAGGTCGACCGCGTCGGTGCGTTTGGCGGTCTTTACCGCCCCGTCAGTTTCCAGTGCATCGTCGAACTTCGGCTCGCTGCGCGCATGGATCGCGAGCATCGCGATAAGCATCACGGCGGCAACTGTTCGTATCATACTCATGCATACACCAATATCGGTATCCGGGCCCCGTGAGTGTTCGATCCGGGGCCTGCTGTTATTCTACACGCCAAGAAAGGAGCAGTTCAAGCAATCACCCGGCCATGAGGCTCTCGAAATGCTCTGAAAGCTCGCGAGGCATCCCAATGAAAGAGACGTATTCGGCGCTCGATGGGCGTTCCTGGGCCATTAATTCAACGACGGGACGCCAGAAATCGCCCAGGCATACAATCGGTCTGCGTTCAAGCAGGCCCTTTGCCGTCAGTTCCCAGACGCAGGCAAGTTCGGCCAGAGTTCCAGTGGCTCCGTTGAGAACAACGTAACCGCTCGTGCCGGCGCAGATGAGCGTATCGAGACGTTCGTTCAAACTCTCGGTGCTGATTATCCTGTCAAGATACGGGTTCGGCGACGATTTCCAGACCGAACAGGTCACCCCGAGAGTCTCGCCGCCAAGTGATTTGGCTCCGCGGGCCGAGGCTTCCATCGTGCCGCCGTAGCCGCCGTTGGCGACTCGGTAGCCGAGCCTGGCCAGGGTCTTGCCGACTAGGTGAGCCTGCAGAAACTCCGCGTCGCCTTCGACTGCGTCGTTGGCGCCGAAGACCGCCACTACGTTTTCTTCAAATACTTCCACTTCCCGGCCCATGGATATTTCTCCGCCTCTTATCCGCCCTGTCGCGTGAATTTCAGTAGTCCGCCGGCGGCGAGAATCTCTCGCCGCCTGGGCGCCAGAGACACTTTGCAAACGAAATCATAGCCTTGGCTGACGTTGGTTACCGTAACAGTGTCACCGGAGACGATCGCCTCTGAAACGCCGGCGGCGGTCAGTTCGTCGCCGTCGGAAATGCGATCGTAGTCCGCCGCGTCAACGAACGTCAGCGGCAGGATCGCGAAGTTGACGAGATTGGCCTGGTGAATTCGTTCGATCGCCCTGGCGATCACGACGCCCACGCCAAGGTGCATCGGGCACAGCGCCGCATGCTCCCTGGAGGAGCCCTGGCCATAACTGTCGCCGGCGATGATCACGCCTTTTGCTCCGGTTTCCCGTACGGCTATCGCGCGATCGGCGAACGTTTCGGAGCCGTCTTCGTTGAAGCAGTTAAACACGTACTTGGCGTATTCAGGTACATTCGATCGATATTTCAACAACGCCCCGGCCGGCATGATATGGTCAGTAGTGATCTTGTCGCCGACCTTGATGACGACTTTTCCCGCCAGCGGGTCGGGCAGCTTGTCGCCCGCAGGAGGTTTGACGATCGTCGAACCGCGGACGATCTCGACTTCGGCGCTCTGCTGGGGATCCAGCGGCGGGATTATCATTCCGTCATCTACAGTGAACGCCTCGGGCTCGGCAATGTGCGGATACTCCACGCCGACAAGCTCGCCGATGTCTCTGGGGTCTGCTATTTCTCCGCACAGAGCGGCCGCTACCGCCGTTTCCGGAGAGACCAGGTAGACCATATCGCCAGCGGTGCCGGATCGTCCGGCAAAATTCCGGTTGATCGTTCGCAGGCTGATCGTGCCTTCGGCGGGGCTGAAGCCCTGGCCGATGCACGGTCCGCAGGAGCTTTCCAGTACGCGGGCTCCTGCGGCGACAAGATCGCCTAGAGCACCGTTGGCCGCCAGCATGCCGAGGACCTGCTTGCTACCGGGCGCGATTCCAAGCTCCACCCCGGGATTGACGGTGCGTCCCTTCAGCGCCGCAGCGCAGAGCATCAGGTCCTGGTAGCTCGAGTTGGTGCACGAACCGATGAGCACCTGGTTGACTTTATTGCCTGACAGTTCGGCGATCGTGCTGACATTGTCGGGGCTCGGCGAACCGGCGGCCAGCGGAACTACTTTGGCCAGATCGATTACGACGTGTCCGAAGCTGACGTCGAGCATGCCTTCGTCGGCGGCATGCGGATCGGAGGCCGGAACGATGTCTACGTCGGTGCAGAAGTCCTTGATATTGTCGATTGTCGCCGAATCGCACTCGGCGTGCAGGCGTTTTACGATCGGACCGTAAACCGCATCCTTGTCGGCCGCGAGGTGTACGTATTGATCGGCCCGGCCTTGAGCGGCCAGGAACGCTTTTGTAGCGTTGTCAGACGGAAAGACGCTCGTTGTCACGCCGAGTTCCGCGCCCATGTTGGTGCACGTGGCCCTGGCCGGAACGCTGAGCGAGGCTACGCCGGGGCCGAAGTATTCGACCATGCAGCCGACGTTGCCGCGCGTAGTCAAAATGCTCAGCAGGCGGAGAATGACATCCTTGGCGGCGACCCACGGGGCGAGTCTGCCTCGCAGCTCCACGCCGATCACCCTGGGGCATGTCGTGTAGAACGGTCCGCCTCCCATCGCCACCGCTACGTCCAACCCGCCGGCTCCGATGGCGATCATGCCGATCCCACCTCCTGTAGGCGTGTGCGAGTCCGAGCCCAGGAGCGTCTTGCCGGGCCGACCGAAGCGTTCGAGGTGCACCTGATGGCATATGCCGTTGCCGGGGCGCGACAGGTAGGCGCCCACGCTGGCTGCGATCGACTGGAGATACAGATGATCGTTGTGATTCTCCGGACCGAACTGGGCCATGTTGTGATCGATGTAGCTTACCGAAACTTCGGTCTTGACGCGTGGGACGCCCATGGCCTCAAGTAACAGAAACGCGGTAGTACCTGTTGCGTCCTGCGTGAGGGTCTGGTCGATCTGAAGACCTATTTCCTGTCCCGGGACCAATTCGCCGCTAGTCAGGTGCTCCTGGAGGATCTTGTATACCAGTGTCTGTGCCATAGCAATGCCTTTGATTTCCGTGCAAACGACAGTAGTTTCATTATAACGCCGACAGGCTACCAGAAGCCCTGTCGGTTAGCAATTGGCGATCGGGGTCGAGCGGTTAATTTGACGTGCGGATCATGCTTTCGAAAACTCGAGCGTGAGCATTTTAGCTTTCAGATTGACCCCGCCTGGGGCGCTGAACCCGCCGGGCCTGCCGTCGGCGTACGTTACGCGATGACATGGTACGATCAGCGGGATCGGATTTCGGCTCATCGCCCCGGCCACCGCCCTGGCGCCGTCTTCAGACTTTATCGCCATGGCCAGCTGCGAATACGACATGGTCTTTCCGTAAGGAATCTCGCGACATGCTCGCCAGACCTTTCCGGAAAACTGGGTTTCCGGCGGAAGATCGCAGACCAGTTCGGAGAAGTCCGTTTCCTCGCCGTTAAAATACGCACGAGACAGTTCGATAGCCTGCTCGAACGGTTTTTCGTCGAGCTTGGCGCCTTTGTGGTCCCAGGCGAGAAGTTCGCTGAGGTCCTGCATGGTGTAGTGCGGCAGAGCGAACCGAGTCAGCCCGTTCTTGCTCGCAACGGCCCCGACGGGGCCCCAGCCAGTAGCCCAGACGGCGTAGTACAGATCTTTTCGTTTTGCGGATGCCATGGCGGCGAGTATACGGACAGAACGACTCAATAGCCAATATCCAACAGGTAATTTCCAACCTGCCCGCCGGCAGGCGGGTTCCTTTTTGAGAACTGGGCATTCGCCTATTCCGCCCCTCGACGCGGGAGGGTTGATCCCTATCCCTACCGTCTGCGGCCTGCGGCGGCCTCGATTTGGCGGTGGTATTCGGCGACTTTGGCCGAGATGTACTGCAGGCCCTGGCGGCCCTTGCGGTCCTGGGCCAGACCGACAAACTGGAATCCCAGCAGGGTTTGACCGCCGATTCTATCGATGCGTCTGAACTGTGCGTCGGCGTAGACCGATTCGCTTCCGGCCTCGAACGCCAGTCGAACTCCGACGGTTTGGCCGATGACTTGATCCCACGTTTCGCCAGTGGAATCCGAGCGGAGTTGGAATCCGCCGGCGCTGATGTTGGTGAGCCTTCCGGACCAGACGGGCCTGTCGGCGTCAACGTGATCCGGCTCGTTGTCCTGGCCGCCAAGCCAGAACGACGCTCGCACGACGCGTCCGTGCGGGACTTCGGCCCTGACAAACGCTCGCCGCTGGAGCCTGTGCATGGTATTGGGCCAACAGACGGATATCGCCTGGGTCGGCTGGCCCGATGCGGTCTGGATCTGCTCGACTCCGATAGCGGTTACTGTCAGCACGTGTTTGTAGTGTTTGAGTTTGAAGCTCAACCCGACCTTCTCGGCCGGGACGATAACAGGCGTCTCGTGATCGTCGTGCACTTTGAGCGGAGCGAGAAACACGTGCGGGTCCTGGATCGAAATAAACTGCGTGTGGCAGCTGGTCCAGGCATTATCGCGTTTCAGCGTTACGGTTACAGGTACGTGTCGATCAATTGCTGATTCCAGCACGTTTCCGATCTGTTCCTGCGTCATTTCCTGTAGTTTAGCCATCTTTCACTCCATGCAGTCGTCGGCGCCCCGCCTCCAGCCGAAGGCGCAGATTCGATGTATAATGCGTCTAGAGATGTTTTCGGGTGTTCCGGGGCCCCTCTTAAGATAAAATCAGCATTATTGACTCGCGCGGCGACAGCAGAACGCTAAACGCCGAGTTCTTCGTGCATCGCTTTTATCTTGGGAAGCTTCGGACCGCTTATCGCCACGATCATTCCGGGTATCGCCCAGGCGATCGGGAATCCGCGAGCCAGGATGGCGAAAGCGAGAATCTCACTGGAATTGGCGAGCCCTGCGAAGAAGACCAGGTACAGAGATTCGATCCAACCGGCTCCGCCAGGGGTCAGCGGGACCGAGCCGAGGATGTAAATCAGCGGGAGGTAGAGGAAATAACAGTGCCATGGAATCGACATATCCATACTGCGACCCAACAACGCAAGGGCCGCAATCCATATGCCAGGAGCGCCGAACATTATCGCCGCAACTTTCCCAAGCGCTCGCCAGCGACTCCGGTATACCCGGGCCGCATCGCCAAACGATTCTATAGTCTTGGCGAACGGGAGGCGGCGATAGAGCTTCTGAAGATGCAGCGCTCGCCTCAGGCGATTGCTTAGCATGATCGCCATAATCACCAGCACCGCCGCGACGACGCAGGCCATGACCGTGGCCGAGTACCGCAGCATAGGATCGGACCAATCTCCAAGCCCCGCCAGCAGCGCTGCAATCAACGCAACGCCAGCTACGAGCGTCAGAGCGGCCAGACCGAAAATTCGATCGACAAATATACTGAGAATCGCCCCGGCCTTGGCGTGGGTGTGCTGGGTTACGTAGTAAGCTTTTACGATGTCTCCCCCGACGGTTCCCGGCACAACCAGCGAATAGAACTGCCCGAGAAATGTCAGCCTTACTGCCTGCCAAAGTGGAATATGTATACTCTGGATCGCCAGGAGCATCCACCAGCGCAGAGCGGTCACAAGCATTCCGCTCAGCGAAGCGGCTAGAGCGGCAAGCAGGAGCCAGCCCCTTATCCTGCTGACGCTTCTTACGAAACCGGGTCGCAGATACTGCCTGGCCGGGTCGCCCTGGGCGTTGGGAAGCTCAACGGCCTGCAACTGATCCGAAGACATCACAAGAGTCTGCGACCACCAGAGCATGCCCTTGCTGACAACGAACTTGTCAGGCGCCTGGGATGCGTCGATGACGGAGTAACTGGCTTTTCCGTCCTTGCTTCGAACGAAATCACTCCAATGAGCACCCAGCAGAACCCAGGTCATCAGACCCAGGCCAACGAGCAGTTTGGCGATCAGAATCAGTGTTTTCTTGGCGTTTGACTGCATGAGAAAGTCTTTTGAGACAAGTGATTGTATCGTATGCGAGGCAATTCGACAACCACGGCGCCGAGATGATTGGGAAAATATGCTTCTGGAGCAAATCCGGAATTCTCTGAATATGATTGTAATTGGTCTCCAAAGTCTGTTATAATGCATATCACAGTCGGCGGCTCGAACTATGCGATACTATCTACTCGGGCTACCGCCTCATAGATACATAATCATTATCCGTTTTAAGAACACAAATTAAGTTATGGCTACGGTTACTGGAACATTACAAGTGCCCGGACACAAAGTTGTCCAGCTACTCGGAAACGGAGCGCGCAGCACGATCTGGAAAGTGCGCAATCTGACGTCCGGTAAGTTTTACGCACTTAAGCGCGTTGTTAAGCGCGAACGCAACGATTTTCGCTTCATCGAACAGGTGGAAGCCGAATACGCCAACGCATGCAAGCTGGACCACCCCAACCTCCGCAAAGTTCTCAATCTCAGGCGAATTCGAAAGTGGCTGGCTGTCAGCGAAGTTCAACTCATGATGGAATACTGCAGTGGCGAGACTATCCAAAACGCCCGGCCGCAGTCTGTCCCGAAAGTAGTATCGATCTTCACGAAAGTCGCTGCGGTTCTCGAGCACATGAACTCTCGCGGCGTGATCCACGCAGACACCAAGCCCAACAACATCCTCATTACCGATGACAACGATATCAAAGTCATCGACCTCGGCCAGAGCTGCGCCGCGGGAACGGTCAAGGAGCGCATCCAGGGCACGCCTGACTTCATAGCGCCCGAACAGGTGCACCGCCAACCGCTGGATGGACGAACCGACGTGTTCAACTTCGGGGCCACGCTCTACTGGACTCTCACCGGACGGGCCATACCGACCGCACTGCGGACCGAAGAAGTGAAGATGAAGCACGAGCACATGCTCCAGCCGCTGGCCGAAGTGAATACCAACGTTCCGCCGTCGCTGGCCAAGCTCGTGGAAGACTGCATCGAACCTATTCCCGCTCGCAGGCCCGGGTCGATGAAGGAAGTCGCCTCGAGACTGGGGCTGGTGACCATGACGATGCAGCGAAAGCAGCAGGAAGCCCAGTCGAGCAACGGGGTCCAATAGTATGGCCGCCGCCGACATATTTCGCCAGGCGGCGGAATTGAACCTCAGCGATTCGCGTAGAGAAGGCTCCGTTGTCACGGTCTCGGCCTCAAACCGGATAGTATGCTCCGGCGACTTGCACGGATATCGCGCGGCGATCGGCAATATCATCTCCCACGCCAGGCTCAATGCCGATCCCAACAACTGCCTGATCCTCCAGGAGATCATTCACGGACCAGTTGACCAGCGATCAGGATTCGATCGCAGCATCGAACTGCTCATGCGGGCGGCGAGGCTCAAGATCGAACATCCCGATCAGGTGCTGCTGATCATGGGGAACCACGACTTGGCGCAGGTTTCCGGCTCGGAGATATCGAAATACGGATACGGAGTCTGCAAGGCCTTTATAGACGGGGTGAGATTCGCCTTCGCCGACGCCGCCGACGACGTGCTGGCGGCGCTGGACGAGTTTTTCATGTCGCTGCCGCTGGCGGTCCGCTGCCCCGGCGGAACGTTCATCTCCCACTCGGTCCCATCCCCGGGGAAACTCGACCAGGGATGCATGGAGATACTGGATCGAGCGATCACGCAGCAGGACATGCTGCGAAACGAACCTGCGTACAACTGGGTCTGGGGCAGACGCCACAGCGAAGAGCAACTCGAAATGCTGGCCGGCGAACTGGGCGTCAAGTTTTTGCTCATGGGCCCCCAGCACACCCCAGCCG
>CAYMSH010000128.1:0-3949 GCA_964392945.1 uncultured Planctomycetaceae bacterium
ATCGGCGATCTCCAGCGCATCGTCAACGCTCTCGACGGCGCCTTCGGAGTCCGGGGCCATCGGCACGTTGACTTCTTTAGCCAGCGCCTTGGCGCGAATCTTGTCGCCCAGGAGCGTCATGCTCTCGAGGCTCGGACCGATAAACTCTATCTTGCAGTCGTTGCATACTTCCAGGAAGTGCGCGTTCTCGGCCAGGAATCCGTAGCCCGGATGAATGGCTTCGACGTCGGCGATCTCCGCCGCGGCGATTATCCTGGGAATATTGAGGTAGCTGTCGACTGACGGAGCTTTGCCTATGCATACCCGTTCGTCGGCCAGGTGCAGGTAGCTTGCGTTCCTGTCGGCCTGGGAGTAAACCGCCACAGACTCAACTCCAAGCTCCTTGCAGGCCCGAATGATGCGCAAAGCCACTTCGCCGCGATTGGCAATGAGGATACGAGAAAACATTCAATGGTTCCTTGGTGTATCAGGCGGGTGTCAGGCGGAAAAGGACTTGTCCGAATTCCACGGGCTGAGCGTTCGTGACGCAGATTTCGGCCACTTTGCCGCAGCATTCGGCTTTGATCTCGTTCATCACTTTCATCGCTTCGACGATGCAGACAATGCTGTCGTCGTTGATGGTGTCGCCGATGGCTACAAAGGGATCGCTGTCTGGACTCGAAGAACCGTAGAATGTGCCGACCATCGGGCTGGTGACGTCAATCAGGTTGCTCTCGGGCTCTGCCGGCGTTTGCTCCGCCGCGGCGCTGGGCGCTGTAGCCTGGGCCGCAGGAGCGACAGCCTGTGTGACCACCGGCTCCATGATGACCCGGCCCTGTTCGCCGTTGCCCCGCTTGAGGGATATCTTCTGATCTCCGTCAACGATATTCATCTCGGTCAGATCATTGTCAATCATGAGCTTGACCAACCGTCTGATTTCCTTGATGTCCATGAACGACTCCTGTCCCTGACAATACGCAGAATTATTGATCCATCGCCTGGGCGTTATTTCTTGAGCATCATCGCACGGATGTCCGTGGTCAGCGTGCTCAATCGCTTCGGCCCGTCAGGCGTCACGAGAATGTCGTCTTCGATTCTCACGCCGCCGACTCCGGGAAGGTAAATTCCCGGCTCGACTGTGACTACCATACCGCTTCTCAATCGTCCCGGTCCCTTTGTGCCCAGCCCGGGCGCCTCGTGAACTTCGCGCCCCAGACCGTGGCCCAGACCGTGAACGAACTCTTTGCCGAACCCTGCGTCGGTAATCACCTTCCTGGCCGCAGCGTCCGGGGTTTTCAGCAGCGTCCCGGCTTTCAAGGCGTTAATACCCGCAGTCTGTGCGTCACGAACGATCGGATAAATCTCGCCAATTTTCGGCGGAATTTTACCCGTGAATATGGTTCGCGTCAAGTCGCTGCAATATCCGCCGACCCGTGCGCCCCAGTCAATCAGCACGGATTGACCGGCTCGGATCTTCGTCGAGTCGGGTTTGTAGTGGCAATCGCAGGCGTGCGGACCGGCGGCGAGTATCGTCTCAAACGCCGCAGCATCGGCGCCCTCGAGCCGCATCAGGTACTCCAGTTCCGCGGCGACCTGGCGTTCGGTGCGTCCGACAAAAGCCTTGGGGCCTTGCGACGTCAGCCGCACGAAAGCCTTCTGTGCGATCGAAGCGGCTTTGCGGATCATCCGTATTTCTTCTTCGTCCTTGCAGGCGCGAAGCGGAGCGACGACATTCGTCAGCGTCTTGATCCGTCGAGCGCCGAGAACCTTCTGGTAACCATCGACAGCGGCGGCCGTCAGGTCAGCGCCCTGCAGACCGAGCCTGCGGACCTTGCGGCCCTGGAGGGCCTTCTTGACTTCCTCGGCCATGCCCTTCTTGCGAATGACCACTTCAATGTCCGGACACTCGCGAGGAGCCTGCTGGCCGAAGCGACCGTCACTGATGAGCACGGCCCATCGCGGACCGACGAGAAGCGTAGCGTCCTCGCCGGTGAAACCGCAGAAGTACCCAACGTCCTCGTGCTTACTGATGAGCATTGCGTCGACCTTCTGCTCACCGGCGGCTTTGGCGACACGTCGCCTGCGCGATGCGCAGGTCTTTAGTCTGGTATTTTTGTTAGCCATGGGCATAAGGATATGTAACTGCGGCGGTTCTGGCAACTGCTAGTCATTTTTTTAACCGGCTCCAAATCGCTTGCTCGATAGTTACTCCTTCGCTAAAATATACTTATGGAATCGCAGAACAGTACTGTTTCGACGCGACTCTCACGCCGACGAACCGTCAGAATACTCCTGCTGGCCGGTATCGTGATGGTGTTCGTCGCCTCGGTTCGATGCTTTGTCGTCAGCAGTTCCCACGCCGCAACGCCTCAAGACATCGCCCGCGCCAAGCGACTTAAGATCGCCATCAAGAAGCTCGAACCGATCCACGAGACTATAAGGGAAACCAAACACGGCGACTGGCTGGACAGCCACTACGAACCGGGCCAGACGTTCCGGCGATACCTCAACAGCAATCCCGTTCGCCCCATAGGCCGGCGGAACGTAATCTACATCCAGCCCCTCGGCGAGTTCACCAAATCCCAGCGGAAGGCGGTCCTGCTGTCGGCCGAGTTCATGGGATTATACTTCAATACGAAAGTCGTAATCCGCAAGGACCTGCCGCTGAAGGTGATCCCTGCGGCCGCACGGCGCGTGCACCCGAAGTGGAAGGTCAAGCAGATACTCAGCACCTACGTTCTGGACAAGGTGCTCTATCCGCGTCTGCCGAAGGACGCCGCGGCGTACATCGCGTTTACGGCTTCTGACCTCTGGCCGGGACGAGGGTGGAACTTCGTGTTCGGCCAGGCTTCGCTCCGCAAGCGCGTCGGCGTCTGGTCGGTCCATCGCAACGGCCAGCCGGACAAGTCCCCCGCCGACTTCCGCCTGTTCCTGCTGCGAACGCTGAAGACCGCCACTCACGAGACCGGCCACATGTTCACGATGCTCCACTGCATCGCATACGAATGCAACATGTGCGGTTCGAACCATCGCCAAGAGTCCGACTCGCGCCCGATCGCTCTGGGCCCGCAATGCCTGGCGAAAGTCTGCTGGGCCACGCGGATCGATCCGATCAAGCGATTCGAGAAGCTCTACCAGTTCTGCGTGAAGACAGGCCTGAAGCCCGAGGCCAAATTCTACGCCATATCCATAGTAACGCTCGGCGGAAAACTCCCGACAACCCAACCGGCGCCGAAGCAGCGTTAGAATCCGCCGCGCCAAAAAGTGCAGCATTTTCTGCGATCGTGCCGATAAACTCACCTGGAGTTTATATGCGCAAGAAAACGAAAATGCGACGAGCGGTTACACTGACGTTCCTGACGGTGTTTTGCATACTGACCTGTGTCGGGATAATCCTGGAAACTGTAGGCTCGGCCCGCGGCGAAGAACCGGCGGTAAAGAAACCGGGATTGCGCCGCCTTGTGAAACCGACACAAGTCCGAGCCGGCGGTTACAGGGGCAATCGCATGTCATCGTACTATGGACGCCCTGCTGCTTACGGATCGAGCCGCGCCGGCACATCCCGCCAGCACAGCGCATACTGGGGCGATCAACATCCGGATAACAAGGCGGCGCTGGCACGCGACATCTACGACCCGCGAGGCGGGATACTGACCTCCCTGAACCATCCAAGGCCCGCCGGCGACGCGGGCCTTTCTCTTAGACTCGATCCCAGGGGCCAGCTCCCCTACCGCAGAGAAGCACAAATACTGGCTCTCGGCGACAGGGATAGCATACTGGCCCACTACGCTCGCGGTTTTAACCTCGGCGCCAACGCAACACTGTCATACAACCGGCGAGACAACGCCTTCCGCATCGGCGGGCGATACGACAAGTCGCTTGTCGACTACAGCTTGGCCGTCGCCGCAAACCCCAGGAGCGCTTTGCACCAGAACAAACAACCCCTCAACGGGATGGCCAACATCGCACG
>CAYMSH010000128.1:3963-15030 GCA_964392945.1 uncultured Planctomycetaceae bacterium
AGGGCTATCGCCGACTACAGCCGGATAATCCAACTGCGTCCCAAAGACGTCGCGGCGTACTACAAACGCGCCGCGGTCCTGAGGGCTCGCGGCTGCTACGACAAGGCCGTCGCCGACTATGATCGGATAGTCGAACTGGACCCCAAAGACGCCGGGGCCTACTGGCTCCGCGGCCAGACGCATTTCGACGCCGACAAGTTCGATCGGGCCGAGAAGGATTTCAACGATTGCCTGAAACTAAACCCCGACAACATGCACACCGCCCTGTGGCGATTCCTTTCAGTCCGCCACGCAGGACGACAGGCCGCCAAAGAACTCAACGGTTTCATCGCCCAGCAGGTCAAGGACATCTCGATCTGGCCCGGCCCGGCGTTGGCCCTGATGAACGGGACAATGAAGCTGGAAAAGTATCTCCAGACCGCAGAAGGCAAGACACACCACACCAGGGCGCCGGGACTGTCATACCTCGGCCGGGCCGCCGGAATGCGAAACCCGATCGTCCCGCCGCAGCAGCTCTGCGAAGCGTATTTCTACGCCGGGCAGTATCAACTGCTCAAGGGACGCACCGCACAAGCCCATAGATTCCTGCAGGAATCGAAACGAATAGCGGTCTTCGCCGCCCCGTTCGTCTACAAACGCCGCGCCGCAGTCAGCTACGGCGGGGCCGAACTGCACGTAAAATACTAACGCTAGCGCGACGAGGTCGGTTTTGCGCGGGCTACTGCGCTTCGTTTTTCCACGCCGGTGTAGTTCTTGGGGTCTACGTCGAATTCCGGCCAGACGATTTCGCCCTTCTTCTGGGCGTCGACATTCTTGTAGGCGACCAGTTCGTTGGAGTTCATGTCGAGCCACATGAAGACGCTTCGGCGGTCTTCGTCGGTGAACTTGCCGGCCTTCATAGCCTTGATGTGCGTCGGGGTCATCAGCGCTTTGCCCATACCGGAGAACATGGCTCCGAACTTGCCGGGATGCGTGCGAGTTCCGCCGGACATGTTCCTGTGGTATCCGTGGCCGAAGTAGAACGTGTACTTGCCCAGAGCGCCGAACGACATATTTTTCGGACCGGCGTCTTTTTTGGCCGTGTGGCACTTTACGCATTTGGCTTCAAAGACCGGCCGAACGTTGCGATGGAAGCTGAACATCACGTTCTTCTTGACCTCTTTGCCAAGCTCCGAGGGCGCCCTTCGCATCGCCGCGGGACGCGCCGCTGACGGCGGAGCGCCCCACTTGTCTTCGTGGCAGCCGATGCATGACAACCGCTCGCCGGGGTGAACGTACGTGACCGATCGCATGGACTGGACGGCCATTCCGTTTTCGTCGATCAGCTGGAAGTAGATCGCCTTGCCTACCGGAGCCTTGCAGAAGACGCTTCCGTCCGGCTCGACAGGGACAACGCCGAGCGGGATCCGCCCGAGACTCTGATCGCCCCGTCCCATTCTGGGGCTGTTGGCCCGCGGAGTCGATTTCGGCAGCACCTGCACGATTCGCATCTGCTTGATTTTCGAGCCCTTGGGCAGCTTGCCGTACTCGTCGGTAACGTACACGTTCATCACGCTGATTGTCGCGATCGGCGAAGTGGGTTTGAGCCTTTCGCCCTGGTGTGTTTGCGTGGCGATAATCGGCGGTTTGGTCCGGGCCCGCACCGGCGTGGGGTCGAGTATCCGCAGCCCGTTGGTTGTCTTGCAGAGGATCTCGCGATTGCCCATTTCGTCGATCAGGCTGGCGGTGTCCTTGTAGTTGCACAGGTAAAAGCTCTCGCTAAGCGGCCAGGCCGTACCGTACGTCATGGTCTCAAATCCTCGGCAACGGGCCTCGGATTCGGGGAACTTGGCGTCAGGGGTTATGCGTTTGGTCTGCGACATTTTATTGTCGTCGGGCACGCTGATGTCGATCAGGACCAGCGAGCCGAACGCCTGGCCGTGGTGCGGACCGGCGGTGGCTACGTACTTGTTGGAACCGGGAATCGCCCGGCAGTTGAACTCGGCCCAGGGACGCATGTGTATGCCGCGCGGTTTTTTGGCCTTCGGGTCGAGCGTATCGAACGGCAGCGCGTAGTTGGAGTGGAACGAACGCGGGTCCCGGCCGTCGGGATAGCAGTGCCACATGTGGTGCGCCCCGTTGTGATCGCGGTCCACGTAGTCCCATCGCGTGTAGACGATCATTCCGCGATTATCGACGCTGGGATGGAACTCGTTGGTCTCGTGGAAGTCGATGGAGTACATGTCGCTTCCGTCGGGTTTGATCGAGAACATCGTGAACGCCGGTACGGGCCGCCCGTGGCAGCGGCCGAAACCGTATCTGCGAGTGGACATGAAGACGACCCGCCCGTTGGGCATCCAGATCGGATCGAAATCGTCGAAGCATCCGTCGGTCAGGCGAGTGAGTCCCTTTCCGTCGATACCGACTTTAAAGACGCTGAACCTGGTCTCGGGGCTCCATTTTTTCGGATCACCGTTAGACCATGAAAACAGGATCGTCTTGCCGTCATACGACAGGTCCGGCGAGATGAACGTACCTTCGCTCATCAGCTTGCCCTTGTTCGTGCCCGTCGGGACCTTCAGCCCCGCCACGACGTCCACGAGCTTCGGCGAATCGGTCCTGTAGTTCTTCAGGATGAATAGGCCGCCGCCCTTGCGGCCGTTATGGCCGTAGTACTGATCGCAGAAATGATCGCCGTCGTATTCGCTCTTTCGCTTCGAGGCGTCGTTGAGAACTCCGCGAGCGACGAACATCAGATCGTCGGCCTTCAGCAGCGGATTAGCGAGCATCGCCGTTCGTCCGGCGACCCGCAGCTTCATGTAGAGCGCTTCGACGTCAGCGCCTTGTTTGGCGTCGGCGGCTTTAACTTCGGCGAGGGTCTTTTCGACTGCACTGAAATCGCCGGCTCCGGGGAGGGCTTTGAGTTTCTTGACGACGGCCGATATGCGGCGGATCGCGACGTCCAGCGGAGTCTTGTCGGTGTTCAGGATAGTCGCCTGGGCGTTTAGTACCTGCTCGGGTGGAAACGTGAACCGCCCACGCCCGCCGATCTGGGCCTTGGTCTGCTCGTATTGAACTTTCCAGTCGGCCTTGACGACTTCCGGCGTGGCCCCGACGACATTGTCGGCCTGCAGAGTCGATAGCTGGGAACAGATGATCGAAACGAGTACTAACGCCAACACTTTTCGGAAATGCGTCATTTTCATGCTCCTGACAGGATTGAGTAATGGGCTACTTGCCGTAGATGAAAACGTACTTAAGGTCGAGGTATTGCTCCTCAGTCAGGCCGAGTTTCACATACCTGGCCTTGGGGGTTTTCGGGAGTTTCACACGCCATTCGTTTTGGGGTCGCCCGCCTGCGGACCAGACCTTGGTCCAGGTCTTCTGATCGCTTGATATCCACATCGTAAGCGTGCGTGCAAACTCCTGGCAGGACCCCACGCGATTTACGATATGCACTTCATCAATCGCGTAAGCTTTGTCCAGCGTGATAATTATGTACTGGCTGTCGGCCTTTTCGGTGCAGAAGGCCCAGTTGTTTGTGTAAGGAGCTCCGGTAAGCAGCTTCTCTTTATCGGTAGTCCATCTCGGGATTATCGAACTGGCGGTATAGCTGGCGTTCTTCGATATCCAACCGTCTTTTCGGGTCCGCCACGTATCGACGTGCGAACTTTTGGCGCGGGCCTTTTCGAGGTTCTCTTTCTTCAACGCCTCGGGCATGTCGATTCGCGGATCGGCCAGTAGCGTGTCGCGTCCGGTTTCGAGGGCCTTGAGCATAGCCCGGTAGTCGGGGTCTGTCTTGTCCTTGAAGACCGCCCCGCCGTCGGTTGCCTTGCATAGCTGCATCCCGCCAGCGGATTTCGCAAGCGGAGCGGTCAGCATCTGAGACCATTCGGGGTGCGTCAGGTTGATCCTGTGGACCGGTCCGATTTGACCGATCATAGAAATGCGCCCGTGGCCCAACTGGAACGAACTCAGCGCGATGTCGTTCCATATCTTCGAGGTGACCAGGATCTGGCCCTTGCCGCGGGGATTGTAGTTGTACGTTTGCGGCGTGATGTATCGCTTGTGGCAGCCGAGGCAGCGTTTGTTGAACACCGGCTCGAAATCGCGGCGGAACCATTTTCGCTTGTCGGTAACGTACCAGCGGGACCGCCCCCCCATCACGCGCGAGTTGGTGAACTCGTACGTGCCGAAATACGGAACATTCGCGTCGATCCAGGTGTAGATGCGTTGGCGGTCCTCAAGCGGGATCGGAGTCTTGACGCAGAAGTCCGTCTCGAGATGCTTGCGGATTTTCGAAACGTACGATCCGCGCGACTTGGGCGCGCTGTTTTCGTGGCCGGTGCCGGCGACGGGCACGTAATGCACCATTCCGCGATCGAGCAATTGATCGTACGCCATCGAGTGCGAGTGGGTCTTGTCGCCGGAGAGATCGACTCCTTTTTTCGGCGTCGCGCCGGAGTGGCATTTAACGCAGTGCTTGTCGAGCACCGGCTGGACCACTTTGGTGAAGTCGAGTATTCCCTTTTCGGTCCATGACGGGTACTTCGGGACCGAAGGCGAACGTTTGGCCGCGATCACCGCAGACGGCCCGCGTGCCGGAACCTTGCCGCGCGTTTCGTGGCAGCCCAGGCAGCTTTGGGTCTCGCCGGGCATGATGTGCAGCGTCGAGCCCATGTGCCGGATGAGGCGGCCTTCTGAGTCCAGGGCGTTGAACGATATGTCGCGAATCGCCGGAGCGGTGAAGTGCGCCGATCCGTCTTTCTCCACAGGCACGGTCCCGATAATCCTCCGCACGAACATCGTCCCGCGGCTGATCGTGGGCGAGTAGCCCCATATCTGCGCCCCGGCCGGGTCGCCGTACTTCGGCACCTGCTCGATGATCGCCAGCGACTTGACCTCGCCGCGTTTGACTGTCGAACCGAGCCCTTCGTAAACATCCTGCAGCAGGAACGTGCCGGTGAGTTTGTCGTTGGGGTTCTTGTTCGCCTCGGCCGGGCTGCGATGAGCCCACTGGACCGGGATCGACTGATTCGGAATCACAGGCGGCGTCTTTCGGGCCCTGAGCACCAGCGGGTCCCAGCAGCCGTTCTTCTTGCCGCCGGCCTCGTAGATGCACTTGCGATTGCCGCGATCGTCCAGCAGATACAGGCGGTTCTTCCTGGCCCCGTCGCCACCCCAGGAGACCACGAACAGTCGCTCGTTGACCGGGCACGGATCCTGGAAACCCCAGGGGACCGCCGAGTCTCCGATCGCCGGCATCTCGCGCGTGACCCAGCGGAAACCCTCGCCGCGAATGTCTTTGTGATGCCCCACCGGCCGGTCCCACACCAGCCCGATCATCCCGGCGTGATAGCTGTGATGCGGGCCGAACACGCAGAGAACTTCGGGCCGTCCCGGGATGGCGCTTGCTTCCCAGAACCCGTTAGGGTCCTCCTTGGTGTTCGATCCGAACAGCGCGAATCGCGTGCCGTCTGGGTTCATCGTCCAGAGGTTCTGGCGGCAGAATACGTTCTTGTCTACGCCGTAGTCCCAGCGGGTAAATAGTATGCGGCCGTCGTTCATGACCTGCGGGGTGTGATCGCTGAGCGTGTTGCCCGAAACGCGCCGCACGTTCGATCCGTCGCGATTGCAGACGTACAGCAGGCCCGAGGGCTGCTTCTGGCAGACCACTCGCGTTCCGGCCCGCGTCGAGACGAACATGATCTCGCCGCTGGGCAGTTGGACCGGCGAGATGTTGCTGCTGTCGCCTTTGGTGATCTGCTTGAGCCTCGTACCGTTGACGCCGATCTCGTAAATATGCCACGGCTGGCCGCCGTTGCGCGCGGCGAAGAAGATCGTCTTGGCGTCGTACGACAGGTTCATGTCGAATATGCTCAAGCCCGGAGTTTCGTAGATCACGCGGACCGGATTCTTCTCGTTAGACGGATCAAATACGCAGATCGCCGCCTGGCCGGCGCCGCGAGCGGTGTAAGGCGCGATTGCATTCACCGCGTACGGCGGGCAGCGAACAAACGCTATCGGGCCGAGCTTGCGGATCTGCGTTCGCCACATTTCCTCGATCCGCCTGGCCGCGGCGACCGGATCGCCGGCGAGCCTGGGCTTCAACTCGGCGAGCGTTTTGAGATACGCGATCCCGCCGCTGGTCCCCGGCGCGGTGCGATCGAGGTCTTCGACCATTTTCAAACGGGCCGGGTCATACATCGGGATCGGCTTGATGTCGAACCGGAACCCGTCAACGCGAGCCCTGGCGTTTTCCGGCGACATCGCCTTGGGCGCTACGAGCTTTCCATCGCTGGCGTACGGTTCGTCGCCGGGAACTATGCTCTTGAGCCCGACCAGCCGGCCGGGAAGAGCGTCGTTCGATGGCGTAAGCGACGGTATCGAGAAGGCGAATCCGTGCCTGCCGTGCATCGAGGTGATCTTGATCAGCAGACGATTAGCGCCTGGCGCCAACTCCAGCGTCGCGTTCAGGCCGGCGGGGAATCGCGAGGCCCCGCCGCGGCCCGGGTTACCCACGCCTCCGACTTCCTTGCCGTTGAGCCACGCCTTGATGTTGTCTTTGGCCAGCACGCGCATCTCAACGCTTGCGGCTTTCTTGGCCCTGATCGTGCGATAGATGTAGCAGGTCTCGTTCCGCATCGGCGCCGGGCCTACGGGAAGCTGGTTTACGTATCCGTCGGTCCAGTCGGCGTGTTTCACCCAGCGTCGCGTGGCGGATGTCATTCCGGGAAACTTCCTGGCTTCCCACGTCGCAGAAAGGTCGGCGAGCTCACCGCCAGCGGCGAGAACCTGCTTCTCCGGGGGAAAGACAGTCTCGAAAGACGTGAGATGCAGCCCGAACAGTTGATCCTTGAACGGACCGGCGCAATGCCAATCGCCGAGGGTAACGCCGGAAACGTCAACCTTCACCGGCTCGGCTCCAGATGCGGACATAACGAGTCCGGCGACAATCACCCAAACGCTGAAAACACGTCGCATCATATAGCTGCTCCTAAGTATCGTCTGCATGATAACAGATGAGATAAGGCACGCCAAGAAAAGCAAAACCCACAGAATAGCTATCTGTGGGCTGCATGGCTCAAACGAAGCAAGTTTCAATGCAAATCGAAGCGCTCGGTTCTCAGCGACTAACTCTCGACGTTCGGCAGGTCCGGCATGCCTTCGTATTCCACTACGCATTCGGGTTTACCGCAGAATACGAAGCTGTTGTTCATGTGATCGCGTTCGTCAAGGCCCACTCGCATGAAGACGTCGGCCCAGGTCTCCAGATCCGCCCCGTACTCTTTGACCTTGTCGTTTTCGACTCGCTGTTCGGCCCATTCGGGATGCTCATCGACGAACTGTGCGTAAACGTGTTCGGCGTGGTCCTCGAATTCGGCGTTAAACAGGAACGCGCGACGAATGCTGATAAGCGCCATCAGCCGCGTCATGATCGTGTACTTGAACACCATCAGCCACGGGATGATCGGGAAGAGGTACCACGAATCCTTGACGCCGTCTTCCTTCATCTTTTCGTTGATGACAATCAGGTGCCAGTACTCGTTGTCCTGGGCCTCGCGGCCCCACTGCATAATGCTGCGTGCTTTCTTCACCAGCCCGTCCTTGCGGTAGCCTCGCGTCATGCGCGCGTACTGGCGGGCCTCCCAGGATCGGTACGGAATGCTGGCCAGCGTTTCGATCAGCTTGGCTTTGGCAAGCGTGATCTTCTTGCCGGTGAACAGGTCCATCGACCAGAAGAATATCCTGGCGGCTATCGAATACTTGTAGCGCGGCCGTTCCTTGGAAGCGGCATGCTCTTTCTTTAGATCTATACTCATATTGCTTTCGTTCTCTGAAAATGTACAGTTCGCGCGGCGACTTCCCATCAGTCGCTCGGACCATTCTAGCCTGCAACTTATGCATTTGCAGAAACTATATCATCCGACAGGTCAGGAATCGCGGCGCCCCTGCGGCTTTACGGCCAGGAAGAATGTGGCGGCGCTGAACACCATCAAGCCTACCCATCCGAATATCAGCGCTTTGTAAACCGTAATCGTGTAGACATTCATCCCCAGCCCGATCAGGAACAGGGCGACGCATCCTATCCTGGTATAGAACCGCCTCTTGGACAGGTCTCTCTTGCGGGTCCGAAGGCACTCATCTATAGCGGCCTGGATCTGATCGCGGGAATATCCGTCTTCCGACAGATCTCGCACAATACGAGAGTTCGAAGCCCCGGCCTTGAACATCACGCCGATCTTCTTCAGCAGTTCGTCGGTCATATAGCCCGCCCCGTTTACAGCGTCGCCTTTTTCCCGGCTTTCTTGCTGCTGGATTTGTGTTTCTTGACCTTTTTTCTCGAGGCCCGGTACGTGGCCGGTAGTTTCTCTCGCTGCTCTTCAGTCATGACGCTCTTGATCGCCTCGGTGCGAAGCTCGCGGTAGTACACGCTGGACTTGTACTTGGACATCGCACGCCTGAGAGCGTCGTAGTCCTTGCCAAGTTGATTGTAGCGTTCCCGGGCGGCGTTCCTGTCGGCGATGGACTTTGCGCACAGTGCGCCGATTTGGGTCTTCTGGTCTTCAGTCAGACCGTAGCGGACCAGACCGCGCACCACATACTCCTTGAGTTGCTCCCTCTCGGCGGTCTTTCGCAATTCCGGCGTGATCGCCTTGGCCAGCGCGCTGGTCAGCTTGACCTGGGCGGCGCGGACCGCGTGAACCGAATCGATTTCCCCCGAGGCGGCCAGTTCGCTCGCGGCTTCCTGGCACTGCCGCTCGAAAGACCCCTGGGTTTCCTTGGGGAGATACTTCCAGCTTGCGTTGCTGCAGACCACAGTCTTGAAGGAATTGGCGATGCGGGCGATCTTGTGGCTGTTGGTGATTACGGTGTCCAGTTCGGCCTTGTGATCGAGTTTCAGTTCCTTCAGCGCTTCGGCCGAGGCGAGCTTTGACTTCGCCAGTTCGGCGATCTTCTCGCGAAGCTTGGCGATCTGCTCGTTAACCTTGGCGATCTCCTCGTTAACCTTGGCGATCTGATCGTCAACGGCCTGGTTTTTCGGGGCGTAGAGCCTCTCGTGATCGGAAAGATCCTTCTTTTGAGCCTCGAACATCTTGGTAAGCTTGGCCTGGGTTTCCTCATCCAAACCGTATATTGCGGCGTAGCGACGAACCTTGTATTCCACAGAACCGGTCGATACGCTGGCCGACTTTGCGGCGCGCCTAGACCTGGACTTTGACGAGGCGCTCTTATCCTTGGCCTGTGCTTCGCAAAAAGCGCCGACAAAGGCGATTGTCAGGAATAGTGCTGTCGCGGTAAGTTTCAAGTTCTTCATAATTCTCGGGAACTCCTATTTTCAGGGCGGCTATTATCTTCTTGATAAACGCAGGAGGCAACCGGCAATTGCCGGTCTTATTTGATTGTTCCGACGCAAAAACCTACAATGCGCCAGTTATGACAGAAATACACGATGAATTAAGCGGTCTGGAGCCCGAACTTCAATCCAAGCTGGCCGCGTGCGACGAGCATCTTCGCTCGCTGGGACGCGTTGTAGTGGCGTACTCAGGCGGCGTCGACTCGACACTCCTGCTGGCCCTGGCGGTGCGGTCCCTGGGCTCGGACAACGTGCTGGCCGCGGTCGGCATATCACCCAGCCTGCCGCAGCGAGAGCTGGCCGAAGGCAGAAAGCTGGCCGAGCAGATCGGAGCCAAACTGATCGAGATACAGACCGCCGAACTGGACGACCCGAACTACGCGGCCAATCCCGAACGGCGATGCTTCTTCTGCAAGAGCGAACTGTTCACCTTGCTGAAACAGGCCGCCGACGAACACGGGTTCGACACCGTCGCAAGCGGAGCCAACTTCGACGACACCGGCGACTTCAGACCCGGTCTGGAGGCCGGGGCCCAACTCGGCGTGGTAAACCCGCTCATGGACGCCGGACTGACCAAGCCGGAGATCCGCACGCTTTCAAAGGCCATCGGCCTGACTACATGGGACAAACCCGCCATGGCGTGTCTGGCCAGCAGGATCCCGTACGGACAAGGCGTCTCAGCCGAGAAACTCGCGCGAGTCGAACAAGCCGAATACGCTGTCAAGGATCTGGGATTCGTGCAATGCCGCGTTCGCGATCACGACACGATCGCGCGGATAGAAGTGCCCCCCGGCGATGTCGCCAGAGCCGCCGAACTCCGCGAAACGCTGGTTGAGAAACTCAAAGCCCTGGGCTACGCATACGTAACGCTCGACCTGCAGGGCTTCCGCAGCGGCTCGATGAATGAAACCATCTGATTTTGGAATTAGTCGACTGAAACTCCTTCGGCTTGGACTTTCTCCTTGTATCCGTTGGCCTTTGTCGCTCGCCACCAGAGTATCTTGGGGCTCCTGATGATCTTCTCGGTCCTTCTGATCGGATCCTTGTCTATGATCATCGCGTCGGCCTTGGGTTGGCCTTCGAGGTATCCGTAGACCTGCACAAGTTCCTGGAGGCGGCTGTAGAGAAGTCGCTGGCCGACGAGCTGCTTGCCGCCATCGACGAGGTTCACTTTGCCAGTAGCGTTAAAGAGCTTCAGGGCTCCGATTTTCGGTCCGACGGCCAGCGGATCCGATGGTCCGCTCGTCGGCGTTTTGGTTTCCTGGGTCTTCTTCGGCGGTTCGAATATCGCTTTCATTTCATCGCATCGCAGCGTGGTCTTCCTGCCGGGCGGCACCTTCTTTCCGTAATCCGGCACTTTCAGGTCCCTGATCTCGGACAACACGAACGCCCCGCTGCGGTGCATCATCTGTACGCCGCCCTTCATGATCACCACGCGTTCTTTCTGGCTGAGCTCCATGGACTTGTCCCACTTGAACAGGGTGTGCATCGGCCTTTCTATGCGTTGGGTGTCGCTGTCGTCGGCCTTGGCGGTCGGTTTTCGGTAATCTTCGGCGAGCATCACGCCGGACTTGTCCATCTCGACGATGCCGGTGATCGTGTTGTAGACCAGGCGCTGGCCCTGGAGTCTCATTCGCCTGAGCAGGACGCCTTCGGGGGTTCTCCTGCGGCTGGTGAGAATAACTTTTTCATCTGCAGTAAGCCTGATAAGCTTCCGCTGGGAGTAGTTG
>CAYMSH010000129.1:0-14917 GCA_964392945.1 uncultured Planctomycetaceae bacterium
TATTCAGCCCGCGCTGCTTGGGCGCCATGAACTCCCTGGCGCCAGCCGGTAGTTTGCCGCTGTGAAAAGACGCCGGCAGGCCCGGACAAGCCGCTCTAACGCCGGGGTCATCCATCATCTGATCGGCGAGTTTGGAATAGAATCGTCCGACGGGGCGAACGATGGTCCGATCACCGTCGAAGCTGATGTCGGTCGCGAAAAAGCGACACCGATTCGGACGCCACTTGCCGTTGCGATTCCTTCCATGCGAACTGATCCAGTAGACGCGATTTCCGATCCGGGCGGCGCCCTCGATGTCGACCTCAGGACGCTTGGTCTCAAGCTCGAGAAACGCCGAAAGATCGACTTCAAAGATCGGCGAGCCGGCACTAGTGCGGTAGGCCCGCAGAATGTTGTTCTCGTCGTCGGCCACCAGCAGCGTACTGCCATCGATCGCAACGGCTCCCGAAGCGTCGCTGGTGCAGTTGAAGATCAGGCAGCGGGGTATGCTCTCGAGCTTGTCGCCAGGGTCGGATGCCGGCCGGGTAGCGGCGGCTGGATCGCTTCTTTCTCGATCGGTCCGGTTCTTTCGGCAGTTCGATATGGCGAATGAAAGCAGACACGCCGCCATCGCCCCGACGATAATGTATATGCTCCTCTGTCTATGGTATGCGTCCATAAGCTGCTTTCAAGTCGCTCGGCGTGGCGGCCGAGGCGTGATCTCCTGCGGGGGACTATTTCGGAGTGTAACAGCGGACTTTGCCGTCTGTTGTCGCGAAATACAGCCGCCCATTGGCCGCGGCCATGGTGTCGAACGCCGGCAGTGCGTCGAGTTTGTATTCGGTGAGTTTCTTTCCGTCTTTCGCAGAGATCGCCATTAGCACGGCGCCTTCTTTTCCATTCCACGCGTCTCGCTGGCGGGCGAGCTTGGCCTGGACCTGCGGATCGTCGAGCTTTTCGACTGCGGCCTTTTCATCGACCACATCCGGCGGGCCAGCGACAAACAGCGTATCGCCGGCCAGCACCATCGCTCGGACAAACATTGGCAGATCGACCTGCCAGCGACGCGTTCGCTTGTGGTCTTTCCCGGCGCCTTTCACGTCGCCGAACAGCTCGTGCTCGATCGCCCTGCCCCAGCCGAAGCACCACTTCTTGTGCCCGAATCCGTAAACGGTGTCTTGCCCGATCGAGAGTATTTTGCCTGAAGGCCAGCTTCCGCGGGCGAAGTTGTAAGGTTGATATCCGCCGTCGTAACCGCGGCCGTGGAGCCAGTAGGAGCGATGATGGTACGCATCGTCCAGGAAACCGTACGGGGCGATAAGATGCTCGTCCTGGCCCGGCGGGCCGATAATGGTCCGTGCGTGCGGGTATCGCTTTCTCTGGCGTTCGGCGCGGCCCTCGTTGGCCGGGTGGTGCAGGATGCTGTCGCGCTTGCCGGCCAGGTCGAACAGTTGCGAACCCATGTAAATTCGCTTGCCGTTGCTGGACAGGATCCGCGGCAGCGCCACCGGCATGTCCAGCGACCACTCGAAAGACTGGAGCGTGCGTTTGGTTTTCGGATCGCGATCGTCGTAGAGCGTCTCGGCGATCTTGCGGCCGGTCTTCGGATCCAGCTGGACCATTCGCAGCCCGCCGTCGAGGAACATCGACCGACCGGCCACGAAGTACGCGCGATCCTCCAGCAGCAGCGGGCTTCCGTGCGTCGGCCAGAGAGACTCGATCCGCCCGCGGGCCAGGACACGCTGGTCCGCCGGCGCCAGGCGGAATCGCCATATCAGTTCACCGTCGGCCAATCGCAGGCAGTATGCGTATCCGTCGGCGCATCCGAAGATGGCCCGACCCTTGTATATCGTCGGCGCCGAATCGACCCGCCCGCCGGCAAAGAACGTCCAAACCTTCTTTCCGCTGACAGCGTCCAACGCATGAACGGTGTGACTGTCTACCGAGGCGACGATGAGCTTGCCTTCAGCGACGGCGAAACTACTGAGCTTACTGTTAAGTTGAGTTTGCCACGACGGCTTGATAGTGGCGGTAATGGCGCATTTCGCGCGTCCGCTGCGGGCAATGTCGCTCCGGAACGTCGGCCAGTCTTCTAATTTGGAATTTGGAATTTGGGATTTGGAATTCATGACCTTTCCGTACGCCGGGCCCTTCTCCAGGCGTTCGGCGTCACTGGGTTCCGGGACCGTCGAAGCGGGACCCAGGACCGGATACCCGCGCGAGTCGAGATCGCCTTTGCTCCGCTGGGCCTCTGTGAGTCGGGCCGGCGCCAGTGCGGTAAAGCCGCTCATCTTCGATTCGGGATAGCACGCGCACGGATGGATCGGGGCGTAGAGCAGTCCGTTAGCCGGCATGACTCCGTACAGACAGGCTCCGCGCACCCACTGGTTGGCCTGCCAGTGCTTCTTGCGGAAGTCGATGAATTCAACGCCGGTCCGCGAGGTCAGCAGGTAGTTTACGGTAGCCTTTCCGCGATAGCAGCGATGATGGAACCAATAGTTTTTGATGTCGGGAGGGAACTCGACTTTGACTTCGCCGGTTTTCAGATCGCGACCGGTTACGACGCCGGCCATCCGCCCGCCGGTTACCTGACCGGCCCAGACCTTGCCGTCAATGATGAACATGTCGCCGGGTGACTTGTATCCCGAAGGCGGATGCGGGTGAGTCCACATGGTCTTTCCGCTTGCGGCGTTGATCGCCGACATATCCTTGGTGCCGGTGAACATCACCACGCCGCCGGAGACCACGAGCGTGGCGCCGTAGTGCGAACTTGGCGCCTTGCTGCAGGCAACCGGAGCCGAAGCCCAAAGCTGCTTGCCGCCGGCTCGGCCCAGGGCGACGATCTTGTCGCCGTCGTGCAGGTAAACTCCTTTGGCGTCGGCGGCAAAGGTCATCGGCAGGACCTTCATGTCCCGACTCCAGAGGCGTTTGCCGGTCTCGGCGTCAAACGCCATGACGCTGCAATCGTCCAGCTCCCATATTCGTTTTGTCGAACCCTTCTTGGCGATCAGGAACACAGTCCCGCCGGACACGATGACCTCCTGGGTCGATTCGGATCCCTTGAAAGTCAGCAGCGTCTTGCCGGAGGCGCCGTCCAGTGCAGTCAGCGGAGCGGTGATCCCGAGCGTTGCATAAACGCGCCCAGCCACAGCGACAAGGCGACGCGGCAGGATCGCCGGACCGCCCTTGAGCGGATAAACGTGGCCGAACCACCTCGGGATGTCGCGCTTCCAGAGAATCTTACCGTTGAAGGCGTCCCGCGCCACGAGCTTCCATTCAGGCGGCGTGAGGATCGAGACACGCGTTGCTTCGTCGAAGATGTAGAACAGGCGCCGCTCAGACGTCACGCACGCGCTGGTGCTGGACATGTGCTCGTGATGGCGGCTCCATCTCGGACCGCCCTGCCACTGCAGACGCCCCGGCGGAGCGACAACGCTGTCGTTGGCTACGGCGTTTCCGCCGGGCCCGTGCATGTAGTGGCCCCAGGCGTCGATCTCTTTGGGGCGCGGTTTCACGGTCTTGGTCCACTTGCCGTCATGCTTTACATACGCAACGCCCAGCGGCGCCAGAGTTCGCATAACGTCCTTCATCGTGATATCGCCGAGATCCGAAGCGACAACGAGATTGACCATGTTGTCGATATACGGCAGGCGTTTTCCGCGCAACAGGTTGACCGACACTTCTCCGTATAGTCCCAGAGATTGGATATGAGCCCGGGCCCTGGCTACGTTCTTCGCATCGGCGTCCAGACCCTGGACCAGGCAGCCCTCCCCGGCTCGCAGTGCGGCGGTCAGCTTCCCATCGCCGCAACCGACATGAACGATAACCCCGCCGCTAACGCCGGCGGCTTTGAGGATATCGCCGGCCTGATCGGCCCGAGCGTTCGGCGCTGGAGCCAGTATCGCAAGCAGAACAGAGCACACGCTGATTAGAACTGTCCGGACCATGCACGGCCTCCTGCGGGGAATCTACTTCTTTGCGGCCTTCTTTTTCGCCTGGGCGGCCTGTTTTTCTTTGCGTCTCCTGATCGCTTCGAGCCTGCGTTTGAGGAACTCGCCTTTGTGGTTGGGGTTCATCGGCAGTACGTCGCAGCGTTTGGCCCACGCCCACCACTTGTCGTTCATCTCTTTGACACGCGCGGGCTCCTTGGCGGCCAGGTCGTTCAGTTCGGTGCGATCATCGACCATATTATACAGGCTCCATCGCGTTTTCTCACCGGCGGCGACAAGTTTCCAATCGCCGATGCGAATCGCCCTGTTGCCGTGATGCTCCCAGCAGATGCTGTCTCGCACGATCGGCTTATTATCGACTATCGCCGGCAGCAGGCTCTTGCCCTCCATCGGCGGGATGTCGTTACCGGCATGCCGCTTGGGGTATTTGCCGCCGGCGGCCTGGATGAACGTCGGCATGAAGTCGATAATGTGGCCGACCTGGCGGCGATACTTGCCGTCGGATTTCGCTTTGGCGGGCCAGTGAACGATCATCGGCGTGGAAATCCCGCCCTCGTGGGTCCAGTGCTTGTAGTATCTAAACGGCGTGTTGCTGGCGCAGGCCCAGCCCGAACCGTAACTGTCCCAGCTCAGCGGGCCGCCGTTTTCCTTGAACGTGTTGTGATGCTTGGGCTTCATCAATCCGCCGTAGATGCTCCACTCAGAACACCCGCCGTTGTCGGCCAGGAACACGATCATGGTGTTATCCAGCACGCCGTTGTCCTTCAGCGATTTAACGATACGACCGATCCCCTGGTCCATGTTGTCGATCATGGCCGCGTATATCTCCATCTTCATCGACATGAACGCGTGGAGATTGTCCTTGTTGACGACCTTGATCTGCTCGAACTGCTTGGGGAGCGGGCGACTGGGCAGTTCGTCCCACGCACACCCCGACGACGATGGCGACATCTTCCACTTCGGGTCCAGCAGGCCGAGCTTGTGGATCTTCTTGAGCCTGCTCTCGCGGAGCTTGTCCCACCCGCCGTCATAAACGCCTTTGTACTTGGCGCGATCCTTGTCCAGTGCGTGCAGGGGCCAGTGCGGAGCGGTGTAAGCCACGTAGTGGAAAAACGGTTTGGCTTGCCCTGAGCCTGTCGAAGGGTCCTTGCGGCAGTGCTCGTTGATGAACTTTACGCTGTTGTCGCTGATCGCGTCGGTGTAGTAGTAGCTCTTGTCTTCCTTGGCCTGCCTGGTTATGTCTTCGTTGTCGCTGGTCAGCGTGGCCGGTGCGTAGAAGTCTCCGGCTCCGGCGATCGTGCCGTAGAACCTGTCGAACCCGCGCTGACAGGGCCAGTTGTGCTTGTCTTCAAGCTTCCTGACGCGCGTGTCGCGGGTCAGGTGCCATTTGCCAGTCATGTACGTGGCGTATCCGTTTAGCTTCAGGGCCTCGGCCAGCGTGACGCACCGCTTGTTGATGTTGCCGCGATAGCCCGGAGCCTTCCAGTCCGGCTCCATACCGCCCATCGAGGCCTGGTGCGCGTAGAGCCCCGTGAGCAGCGCCGCCCGTGTCGGACAGCATCTCGCGCCGTTGTAAAACTGCGTGAACACGACTCCGCCAGAGGCCAGCTTGTCGATGTTCAGCGTCTGGATCTCCGAACCGAAACATCCGATGTCTGAATAGCCCATATCGTCGGCCATGATGAGAATGATATTGGGCCTGTCGCCCGCGGCGGTCTTGTCGGCGGCGGACGCGGTGGCGGTAAGGCAATTCGGCATGACCACGGCCGCTGCGCCGAGGGAGATCGTTTTGAGAAAATCACGACGTTCCATACTGATGCGAGTCATTTCAACTTCCTTTTCAAGATTCATCGGATGCTACTTTTTCGGCTCCGGCGGTTTAGCCGGACCGGACCGTTCGAACTTCAGGATCGTGTAGCCTTTAGGCGCCAACGAGAAGTTCACATCGCCCCAGGCTCCGAGCTTGTTCCACTTGCCGTGCTCGAACTGCGACATGATCACCGGGGCCTCCTTGGTCTGGCCCAGATCAACAACCATCCCCTGCCACTGAACGGCGCTGGGGTTGGAGAAGATGACCACGTCGCGGGTCTTGTCGAGCGAATAGACCGAGATCAGGGCCTTGCCCTGTTTGACAGTCAAACTGGAATCCTCGCCAAACTCTGAGACGATCTTCGGCTTGAGCTTCTTGTCGATTCCAACCGCCGCCGTCTTGACAACCGCAGCGAAATTGTCGGCCGGGTTCCACTTGACCGGCGGGTCGGCGACTAGAGCAGCGCCAGGTTTGGTCTCGAACCGGAACACCGCCGCATCGGCCGGCGGCAGCGCGAAGTCAACGGTCTTGCGAGCGCCGAGGGAGTCCCACTTGCCGCTCTTGCGATTGAAACGCGAGACGACGATCTCCTTGCCCTTTTTCTGCGCTACGTCCATTGTGGCGCCCTGCCAGGCCCATGCGTTGTGATTGCAAACGTAGGCGATCTGGCTTCCGTCGGGATGCTTGAATATCCCGGCCAGCACTTCGCCCCGGCTAAAATCCAGCCAGTAATCCTTCGGGAACGCGGTGGTGTTGGCCTCCATTGCAAGCTTCTTGTCCTTGTTCGTATCGGCCCGGCGGCGAGTCGGCGTGGCGTAGACTTCTTCGGGCATGCCGATCTCACCGATTAGTTTGTACAGCGGCTGGAGGTGACGGCCGATGCGAATGAGATGGCTCTTGTCGTCCCATCGTTTGGACAGGTCCTTCTCGCGGCCGGCGTAAGGACCGCCGATGAAACCGAGAACCACTTTGACCCCGTGGGCGATCGACGTATTGAGCGTGTAGAGATTGCGGTTGTAGTCGCCGATCAGGAACCACTTGCCCATAACGCTGCGCCGCTTTTTCGCGATCTTGCGGTAGAAATTGAGCTGATGGAGGTTCCATGCGAACCCGCGTTTCCAGTGGTAGTCGTACCACGCGCAGACGCCCTGGTGGGTCGGGAAATGCTCGCAGTAAAGGTAGCGATACGTACCGACCCATATCGGGTAGTTCGGGTCCCAGGTGCGGATCATTCGCACCCAGCCGTCGAGGTGCTTGAAGTTCCCGCACCAGTCCAGCCGCTCGTTCCAGAGGTTGTATCCCCAGACGGCGTCTGAGTCCTTGATCTTCAGGCACATCGCCTTGACCCTGGGGCGTTGACTCGGTCGGCGAATGTCGGCCTCGATCGGCGGCTTCCAGGCCAGGACGTCGATCATGATCTTCATCCCGTGTTTCTTGAACAGCGGTATGCGCCACGGTTCGTAGGGACAGTGCACCGTGTTGTAGCCCGCGGACTTCAGCAGGCCGAGCATCCGATCGAACTCCTTTTCGTCACGCGGGAATTCGTCGCCCTGGCCGTATGGCATGGAGAATGTAAACGCGAAATCCTTCGGCAGCGCCGGAGCAGCGTCGACTTTCTCCGGCGTATCCTTGTCGGCGCCTGTCGGAGCTTCCGGTGGCGGCGCGGACCAGAGCGGCAAGACGAGCAAGCAGAACAACGCCAACGCGATTATCGAACGATGCATGCGCCTTCTCCGTAACTGATTGTCGAACAAGGATTGCGTAAAACTTACTCTTCCTTGAACGGCCCGCACATGCGGTATATTTCGCTTATGTTCTCGGCGTTGTAGTCCTCGGCGCCCCAGAGAGTCGCCAATGCAACGGTCCGCTCGGTGATCTTGTCTATGTCGGATTCCGGGATCCCCGCGTCGGCAAAGCTGGTGCAGCTTCCGGCCTGCGTCAGCCAGGTTCTGAACTTTTCGATTCCGGCTTCGGCGGCCGCCAGATCGTCGTCGGCTTCCACATCCAGCACGTTTCGCGCAAACATTGCGATTCGAGCGTTGCCCTTCTCTGCGGCGTATTTCATCCACGCCAGCATAACGATCGACAGCCCGGCGCCGTGTGCGATGTCGTAGATCGCGCTTAGCGGGTGCTCGAGCATGTGGTTGGGGAATCCGAACGGTCCGATGCCCATCCACGCCAGATCGTTGAACGCCATAGTGGCGCCCCACATGAGCGTGGCGCGGCCCTGGTAGTCGCTCGGATCGGCGACAGCCCTGTCGGCGGCGGCCATGATCGACTTGCACAGACCCTCGACGTATCGGTCCTGGATCGGAGTCCATTCGTCGGTCTGGGTCAGGTAGCCTTCCAGCAGATGGCTCATAGAGTCGGCGGCCGAGTATGCGGTGTAGGATTGCGGCAGCGTGTAAGTGACCGTCGGGTCGAGGATCGAGACCTTCGGGTATAGCGGCGGATAGTTGCACGTTCCGAGTTTGTCGAGCGTGTCGTCGCGGGTGAGCACCATTCCGCCGTTCATTTCCGAACCGGCGGCTGGAATCGTGACAACAGCCAGCAACGGCAGCGCCGTTTCGACGTTCGACGTGAACACGAAGAATTCGAGGATGTCGGTGTCGGTGACCGCACCTGCGCAAATGCTCTTTGAGGTGTCGATAACACTTCCGCCGCCTATGCCGACGACCATGTCGACTTTCTCGGCCTTGGCCAGTTCAACGCCCTTTCGAGCGTATGACATCATCGGATTGGACTTCACGCCGCCGAACTCGACGATCTCTATGCCGGCCTCGGTAAGCGAGGCTACGGCCTGGTCGTACACGCCGTTTTTCTTGACGCTGCCCATACCGTAAACCAGCAGGGCTTTCTTGCCGTACGACTTGGCCTCGCCGCCGAGCTCAGCGATTTTGCCTTCGCCGAAGATGATCTTTGTCGGGTTATGAAAAACGAATTCCTGCATATAAAGCTCCTCTATTGAGTTTCATGTTTTTTCGCTATTCGAGACTGCAGCAGCACAACCGCCAGCAGCAGCGTCCCGGTGATCATTTCGTTGTACCACGACGGGAGATCGATCCCGTAACGCATTCTGAAAAGGTTGATGAAATTCGGGATGAGCCCGAGAATCAACACGCCGCAGATCACCTGGCCGATCTTCCCCAGCCCGCCGGTAAGCGGTATCCCGCCGATCACGACTGCGGCGATAGCGGTCAGCTCCAGCCCCGGCTCGGCCGACGGATCGGCGGCTTTGAGCTGGGAGGCCAGCAGCAGACCGGCCAGGCCCGCACACAGCCCGGATATCACGTAGACAAGCGTCTTGCTCTTCTTGACGCTCAGGCCCATCATCGCCGCGGCCTCTTCGCCGCCGCCGACGGCGTATACGCTCCGGCCGAAACTCGTGTACTTAGAGCCGACAACCGCAACACCGAACGCCAGGGCGACAATGATCGTGGGATAGGGAACGCCGACAACGTCGCCGCGATAGAGATCCCGGAACCAGCCGGGTGCGTTTACGACCTGGCTGGCGGTGTCGCCGGCGAGGATGAACGCCAGCCCTCTTACCCCGAGCATCATCGCCAGAGTAGTGATAAACGGCGGAATGCGTCCGAACGTTATGAGCACGCCGTTGAGGACCCCGAAGCCCAGCCCGACAGCCAGCGGAGCGGCAATCGCCAGCAGCGGCGAAGACTCGCAAAACTGCACTGACACGATCGAGGCGACAACGGTGACCGATCCGACTGATAGATCGATTCCGCCGGAGAGTATCACAAAAGCCATCCCGATCGTGACCAGCCCGGAGATGCTGATCCGGCGGAAGATGTTCACGGCATTGGTCGTTGTCCCGAATGCCGGGAAACAGATAACCCCAATCACGCACAGGACCGCAAGCATCACCAGCGGAGCGTGAGCCTTCATCAGGTCTTTCAGGCCTGTTCGGATTGTAGCGATGTCGGTTTTCATCCTGTTGTCAGCCCGGGGCTATTTCTCCCTGCGCGCCCATAGCACGCCGATCACGATCACTGCCTTGAATATCATCGCGTGATGGTTCTGCATGTCATTCATGTTGGCGATCACAGTCACCAGGGGAATGATAATCGCTCCGATGACGGTCCCTAGAATCCTGGCCCTGCCGCCGGAAAACGAGGTCCCTCCGATCGCCACTGCGGCGATCGCGTCCAGTTCGATGAGCTGGCCGAGGCCGGCTGCGTTGACGCCTCCGGTCCGGGCCACTTTCATAATCCCGGCCAGGGCGCAGAAAAGGCTGCAGAGCACGTAAACAAAGACGGTGGTCCGCAGAATATTGATTCCAACCAGCCGCGCCGCGGTCGCGTTGTCGCCGATCGCCTCGACGCGCTTTGCGAAAACGGTCTTCTTGACAAGGAACAGCATCGCCGCGACGGCCAGAGCCATGATCGCGATCTGGATCGGAAGCCCGAATATCCTGTATTGACCCAGGGCGTTCATCGACGACTGGAACGAAAACGCCAGCGACGGCTTGCCGAGGATAGTCTGGGCCAGTCCCCTTCCGGCGATCATTACAACCAGAGTCACGATGATCGGTTGGATTTTGAATTTCGAGATCAGGGCCCCGTTGAACAGACCGCAGAGCCCGCCGGCGAGCATTCCGCCGGCGATGGCGGCAACCAGCGGAGCCTCGGCGATATAGAGCCTGGCCGCGACCGCCCCGGCGATCGCCATGACCGCGCCGACGGATATGTCTATCCCGCCGGATGACATCACCATAGTCATACCCAACGCCACGAGCATTACCGCAAAGGCCTGGACCAGTATATTGTCCAGGGTTCCCAGCGAGAAGAATCCGGGAGTGAACCACGCAGTAACGCCAAGCAGCAGCCCGAAGAACAGCCATATCCCCCAATCCCTGAGGTTCGGTCTCCTGGCCAGCGCGGCCCGGAGAGAAACACGGGAGGATGTACTTGCGTTATCGGGCATCGACAGCCTCCGATTCGCGGCCGCTGCCGTGAGCGAACATCTCCATGATGCGGTCTTCGGATATCTCGCCGGCTCTCAGTTCTCCGACTTTCCGCCCCTCCGACAGCACGACAATCGTGTCGCACGAGCGGACTAGCTCCTCCATTTCCGAGGATATCATGAGCACGGCCACGCCGCCGGCGGCCAGGTCGGCGATTATGTCCTCGATCTCCGATTTGGCGCCGAGATCGATCCCTCGCATCGGTTCGTCGAGTATCATCAGGATCGGTTTCTTGCAGAGCCATCGGGCCAGGAGCACCTTTTGTTGGTTGCCGCCGCTGAGTTCGCCCATCCGCTGATTCGGCCCGGAAACCTTGATGTTCAGCTTGTCGATGTAGGTCTGGGTAATCTCGAGTTGGGCCTTCCTCGAAAGCACTCCGCCGCGGGACAGTTCGTCCATGACGCCGATCGTCATGTTCTCCATGACCGACATGTGCGGGAAGATGCCTTCGGCTTTTCGGTCCTCCGAGCAGAAGCCCACGCCAAGTTTTATCGCATCTCGCGGAGTCTTCAAACTCGCTGGGCGGGCGTTGATTTCAATTTCGCCTTCGTCCCGGGTGGTGTCGCCGAAGAGAATCTTGGCCAGTTCGGTCCGCCCCGACCCGAGCAGCCCGGCCACGCCGATGACCTGGCCGGTTCGTATGTCGATGCTGATCTCTTTGGTCCTCTGGGCCCTGGACAGATCGCTGGCCTTCAGCACTTGCGGGCGGTCCTCCAAGCCCTGGACGATCTCCTTGGTCTTGTCCAGGACCGACGTCGCGTCGCGTCCGATCATCAGCGAGACCATTTTCAGTTTCGTAAGGTCCGCCATCGGATACTCGCCGACAAGCGACCCGTCGCGCAGGATCGTCGCGGTGTCGCAGATTTCGAACACCTCGCTCATCTTGTGGCTTATGAAGATAACCGACGAACCGCTGTCCTTGACCCGGCGGATGACGTCAAACAACAGCCCCACTTCAGATTCGCTGAGCGAGGAGGTCGGCTCGTCCATCACCAGCAGTCTGGCGTCGAGCGACATGGCCCGGGCGATGGCGACCATCTGCTGGACGGCGACGCTGTGCTCCTCGAGCGGTCTGGCGACGTCCACGCCGCCAACGCCCATATCGTTCAGGATCGTCCGGGCGCGGGACCTGACGGTCTTCCAGTCAATCAGACCGTGTCTCTTTGGCTCTCTGCCGATGAAGATATTCTCGGCCACGCTCAGATACGGCGCCAGATTCAGCTCCTGGTAGATCGTGCTGATCCCCAGCCGCTGAGACGCCGCAGCATCATGCGGCGATATGCTCTTGCCGTCGAAGATGATCTGGCCGGCGTTCTTGCGGTAGACGCCTGTCAGGACTTTTATCAGCGTGGATTTGCCGGCCCCGTTTTCTCCCATCAGGGCGTGGACCTGCCCGCGCCGGACGGTGAAGTCGACATTGTCCAAGGCCTTCACTCCGGGAAAGTTCTTACATATCCCGGCCATCTGCAATAGAAGGTCTTCTGTCATAGCATCTCTGCGAGGCTCAAGCAACGCGCCGGTCGCTGTCGGGACTAGAATCCACGGGCCATGTGTTCATCAACGTTGTTCTTGTCGATGACTATGTCGTCTACGCGGATGTAGGGCTCGAGTTTCTTGCCGCTCTTGTGGGCTTCGATCGCGTCGAACACCACGTCGGCGTAGTAGGGAGTCACGGAGATGATCTTGTGATAGCGGCCGGCCTTGACGGCCTCGAGACCGACTTTGGTCCCGCCGTTGCCGACGATGATGATCTCGCCCTTGGAAGGATCGTTGCCCATTTTCAGGCCCTTCCTGGTCAACGCCTGAATTACGCCCATCGCCTCGTCGTCGTAGTGGCAGATAATCGCGTCGAACTTCTCGCCTGACTGGATGATGTTCTCCATCGCCGCCATAGCCGCGTCGCGCTGGAAATTGCCGGGCTGTGAGCGGACCAGCTCCATGCGCGGATCGTTATCAGTCACTTTCCGGATGCCCTTGCTCATTCCCGTGGTGTTGGCGCTTCCCAGCGTCCCGTGAATCTCCACTACTCGGATCGTGTCCTTGTCGGCGGGAAACGCATCGCGAACAGCCTGGGCCATCTTCTCGCCTATCCACTCGAAGTCCGAGTAGATCCTGGTGATGTAGTCCTCTCCGTGCGTGCCCTTGATGTCACGGTTGACGATAACGACCGGGACGCCGGCGTCTTTGGCGGTTTGGAGAGCGTCGGCCGATGCGTTAGTGTCTTTCGGGCCGAGGATCAGGAAACTCGGTTTCTGTGCGATAATGTCCTGCACGTCGGCGAGTTGCTTGGAGGTGTTGCCTGCGGCGTGGGTCACGCTCAAGCTGTAACCGCGTTTCTGGGCCTCTTTCTTCAACTCGGAGGAAAACGCCAGGAACCAACCGTTCGAATCGCCGGGTGACGAATAGGCGACGGTCTTGCCGGCCGAACCGGCGCTGTCTCTGTTGCATCCGGCGGCGCCGAAAGCAATAACCGCGACGAGCAACAGGATAACAATGCGTGATGTTTTCATGAACAATATCCCTTCGGAGTCAGGTTTTATCAAACCGCGGGTAACGTACAGTATCGCATAGCATAGGCGCCGCGGCTGGGAGCGTCAAAGGCTTTTAGGCGCTGATCTCCCGTCCTTCTTGTACTTGTCCAGCAGCTTCGTCAGGCGATCGACGATATCGAGATGGTCCTTGTACAGGTTCGTCGTTTCGCCGGGGTCGGCTTTCATGTCGTAGAGTTGGCCTTTGGGTCCGTTCTTGCTGGGCTTGATCCGGCGCGGTTTGGAGAATCCTCCGCTGCCGAGTCCCAGGATGAGCTTCCACTTGCCCTGTCGGATCGTGAAGAACCCGGCCTTGGTGACAGTGGCCTCGCGGATCGGTTTGTCGGGTTTTTGGCCCAGCATCGCCGGCAGGATGTTGTACGAATCCTCGCCGGCGTTTTCCGGGATCTTGTCGCCGACGATCGCGGCGAACGTCGCCAGCATGTCGGTAAAGCAGATCACCTCGTCGCTTGACGAACCGGGCTTGATCCTGCCGGGCCAGCGGGCCACGAACGGCATGTGATGACCGCCCTCCCAGGCGTCGCCCTTCATGCCGCGCAGCGGTCCTACCGAGCGATGAGCGTATTTCTTGACGTCCTCGTCGTACCAGACCGGGCCGTTGTCGCTCGTGAAGAACACCAGCGTGTTGTCGGCAAGCTTGTGTTTGTCCAGCGCCGCGAGCACCTGTCCGATAGCGGCGTCAACCTGGGAGACGAAATCGCCGTACATGCCCGCCTTGGTTGAACCGGGGAACTTGCCAGTCGGCAGCCACGGCGTATGCGGAGCGGCCAGCGGCAGGTAGAGGAACATCGGCTTGTCCCTGGTCTTGGCGCTGGCCTGATGGGCGTCGATGAAGCCGACTGCTTTTTCGGCGAATCTTGGCAAAACTTCATCGTGCTTGAAACCCTTTGCCACTCCCCCGCCGCGCCAGAAGGCGCCCTGGATCGAGCGAACGCCTTTTGTGTGACTATCGCCGATCCGCTCTGTCGGCGGCGAGACGCAGCGATCGTTTTGGACATAGTAGTAAGGCGGGATGTCCAGCGACGCCGGGATTCCGTAGAAATAGTCGAACCCGCAGTCGGTAGGCCCGCCTCGCATGGGCTTGGAGTAGTCCAGTTTCGCTCCGCCGGTGAATCCCAGATGCCACTTGCCCACCGCGCCGGTGTGGTATCCGTTCTTCTTCAGCAGCGAGGCCAGGGTCATGCGACCCGGCTCGACGACCCGTTCGTTCCTCCAGCTTATCTTCGTTCGGAACGGATACCGCCCGGTCAGCAGACCGTATCGCGAAGGCACGCAGACCGACGCCGGTGCGTGAGCGTCCAGGAACTTCATCCCGCCGGCGGCCAGGCGATCGATATTGACAGTAGGCGTCTTGGACTCGGGATTGAAGCAACCCGGATCGCCAAACCCCATGTCGTAGGCCATGATGAAAACAATATTGGGGTGTTTCGCAGCCTTGTCGGCCGCAAATGTAAGCCGGGGCAGCAAAACCGCCGCCGCACCCACCCCAACACCCTTAAGAAACCCTCGCCTGGTATGTTCAAGTGTATTCATGGAGCACATACTACCGCGCAGGTGCATCTTTTTCACGCATCACGGCCGCCCGTCAGGGCGATCGCATGTGGGATTATCCGGTGAGGATTCTTAGCAGCACGTCGTGATCCCAACT
>CAYMSH010000130.1:0-14907 GCA_964392945.1 uncultured Planctomycetaceae bacterium
GCTATACCAGCACGGTCTGCTCGGCGACGTTACTGAAGTTCATTGCGGATTCCCCGGCCCGCACCTCGGTTCGCACTACTTCGCCGCGGCCCCGAAATCACTGCCGTATCCGGCGGCGAAGGCGCCCAGTGGGATCAACTGGGACCTGTGGATCGGCCCGGCGCCGAAAGCTCCTTACAACAAGGAATACCATCCGCTGAAGTGGCGGTCTTTCTGGGATTACGGCACCGGCATGCTCGGCGACTGGTTCTGCCACATAGGTGACGGCCCGGTTTGGGTCCTGGACCTGTACGACGCCGTGAGCTGCGAGCGGATCGAATGCAACGAGAACATCAAGGGCGTTATCCCCAACAGTTGCGTAGTCAAGTGGGAGTTCGCCAAACGCGGCGACAAGAAGCCGTGCACCATGTACTGGTACGACGGGATCAAGAACGGCGGAACACCGATCAAGAAACCCAAGGACTGGTCATACGGCGGCAGGTGGGACAAGGGAACATTCTTCTTCGGCAGCAAGAACAACGCCTATCTCGACGAACGATCCAACCACCCGCGAATCTCCGACAAGACCGCCATGCTGGAATACAAGGCCCTCAAGAAAGCCGGCAAGGTTCCGGAAAAGTACCCCCGCGTCAAGGGCGGAAGTCCTCACAGGGAATGGGTCAACGGCATCAAGGGCGGTCCCAAGCCCGGTTCGAGCTTTGAGTACTCCGCACGCCTGACCGAAACCTGCCTGCTGGGCGTAATGGCCGAACGGTTCGGCGGAAAGATCGAGTGGGACGCCAAGAACTGCAAGGTCACCAATCGCAAGGAACTCAACGAGTTTGTCAAAGAACCGGTCCGCAACGGATGGGAAGACTACGGCACGGACCTCTGGAAGTAGGCCTGTTTGATCGATATCTGAAACCGGCAAGATGAAGCCATTCCGGGCTGTGAACTCTGCGACGCAGGGTTTGCAGCCCGGCTTCGTTTCCGGCCTCGGCGGCGCTGCGATCTGCTGCGGATTCTGATATACTTCCGTGCGGCTGGAATCCCCTGGTCAATACGCTGGTAATGAAAGGATGTCGGCATGAAGAAGGTTATCGCAATTCTTGTTATTGCTCTGGCGTGCAGCAGCGGGGCTTTTGCACAGGCGATTATCCCCAGACCGGAGAAGATCACCGCCGGCGAGGGCAAGTTCACCCTCGGTAGTGCAACGAAGATAGTTGTCGGCGCCGGGGCGGACAAGCTGAACTCGGCGGCCGGGCTGCTGGCGGGATATCTCAAGGCGAGCCGCGGGCTGGATCTGTCGATCGCCAAAGAGGGCGGTTCCAACGCCATCGTCCTGGCGCTGGTCGAAAAGGACCTGGGGCTCGGAAAAGAGGGCTACGTGCTTGAGGTATCGAGCGGCGGGGTCAAGATCACCGCCAATAGCGAATCCGGCGTTCTCTACGGCATCCAGTCGCTCCGCCAACTCGCTGGCGCTTCAGCCGAAATCCCGTGCATGACCGTCCGCGACCGGCCGCGATACGGATGGCGCGGTTTGATGCTGGACGAGTCGCGGCATTTCTTCGGCAAGACCGAAGTGCTCAAGCTCCTGGACCGGATGGCGTATTACAAACTCAACCGGTTCCACTGGCACTTGACCGATGCGCCCGGATGGCGGATCGAGATCAAGAAGTATCCAAAGCTCACCGGCGTCGGCGCCAGAGGCTGCCATACCGACCCCGAGGCGCCCGCAAAATTCTACACCCAGGCCGAGATCAAGCAGGTCGTAAAGTACGCTGGCGACAGGGGGATTACCGTCGTGCCGGAGATCGACATGCCCGGCCACGGTTCGGCGGCAAATCGAGCTTACCCCGAACATTCCGGCGGCGGCTCGAAGCGGCTGCCTGATTTCACCTTCAACCCCGGCAAGGAGGCTACTTACGCCTACCTTACCGATATTCTGAAAGAGACCGCGGACCTGTTCCCGGGTCCCTGGCTGCACTTCGGCGGCGACGAGGCGCACTACGGCAACGCCAAGTGGCTGGGCCTCCCCGACGTGCAGGCGCGGATGAAGAAAGAAGGCTACACCACGCTGCTGCAGATCGAGCACTATTTCAATCGTCGTATGGCCGGCGTGATCTCATCCCTGGGCAAGACGACGATCGGTTGGGACGAAGTCACTAATTCCGGCGTCAAGCCGTCTGAGGCGATCGTAATGTGGTGGCGTCACAACAAGCCCGAGGCGCTCGACAGCGCGCTGAAGAAGGGATTCGGCGTGATTCTGTGTCCGCGAGTGCCGTGCTACTTCGACTTCGTGCAGCACAGTTCGCACAAGTCCGGGCGGCGATGGCGCGGCAAGTTCAGCGATCTGCCCGGGGTCCACGCATTCCCCGAGGGCCTGATCGACAAGTACGACGCCAAGACCCAAAAGCAGATCATGGGCATCCAGACCTGCGTCTGGACCGAGAAGATCAAGAAAGTAAAACGGTTGGAGTTCATGACCTTCCCGCGACTGGCCGCCCTGGGCGAAGCGGCCTGGACGCAGAAGGCCAACAAGGACTACCCCGACTTCCAGAAACGCCTGAAAACGCACCTGAAGCAATACGACAAGTGGGGGATATGCTACTTTGATCCCTTCGCCCCGTCGTCGGTCAAAGAGCCGATCGGAGCGACGAGAAAGAAAGCAAAATAACGCTCCGCCCGGCCGCCTGGATTCGACTACTTCTTCTTTTTCGGATCTGCCGGAGGCTCTGTCTCAAGGGAGCATATCACGCGGAAGCCGATGGCCTCGGATGATGCTCCGGAGTGCATTCCATGGCGGAACGCCGAGCGGCAGGCGCCGGGGTAGCTGCGCCACGAACCGCCTCGTAGAACGCGCTCGTTGCCTTTTTTCTCCGGTCCCGTCGGATCGGTTTGGTCTTCGTCGCTGTACTTGGCGTAGGTGTCGGAGCACCACTCGCTTACGTTACCGTGCATCTCGTAGAGTCCCCAGGCGTTCGGCGGCAGGCTTCCTGCGGCCACGGTTTTGGCGCGATTCTCGCCTTTCTTGCCGCCTGCGTAGGTGTAGTGTCCGTGGTAGTTTGCTTTGTCTGTAGATGCCGCCGGCCCGAAGGAAAACGCTGTTTTCGTACCGGCGCGGCAGGCGTATTCCCACTGGGCCTCGCTCGGCAGCGAGTAGGTGCGTTTTTCCTTCTGGCTGAGTTTCTTGCAGAACGCTTCAGCCGTCGTGGACGATATCTTCACCGCCGGATGGTCAGGCGGCTTGACTTCCGTCGGGGCGGTCGGGACCTTGGCGGGCTTCTTGGGCCTGTTGTCTTTCGGCTTCTTGGTCAGCGTTTCGTAAGAGGCGTTCGTCACTTCGTGGATCGACATGTAAAACGCCTTGGTCAGCGTGACTTTGTGCTGCGGATGCTCATCTACAAACCATCCGGGCGCGGCGTTGGGCATGGCGCAGTTGGCAGCGACTTTAGTCGTGGTCTGGGCTGATCCCATCATGAACTGACCCGGCGGGATCAGCACGAAACGCATCCCGACGGAGTTTTCAAACGCGACAGGCACGCCGAGTTTTTTGGCGGCCGCGGTCTGGGCCGGCGAAACCTTGGCCCACGTTGACGGATCGACTTTTGGTTTGGCTGGCGTCGCCGGCTTGTCGGCGTCTTTGGATAAAGACGTCGGAACGTAAACGATCAGCGAGATAGTCGCCGCCAGGAGTAGTGCCGTTGCGTGTTTGAACCACATACGCTTGTATTCCTTTTGATCAAGATGTCCCAATAACCCGGCCCTGCGATCGCCGCAGATTACTATAATGAATCTACCGGTTTCACCGTTCAAGTCAAGTCGCTATCCGGCGAGTGTTGCATGTTGTTATTCCCGTGTTTGGCTCCAGGGGCGGGATCGTATACAATCTTTTCCGGCGTCCGGCGTGATATTCGGCGGCGTCGCAATTTGACAATGTCGATTGAAAGGAATCGAACATGAAGCAGCTTCTGCTGGTATGTGCGTTGGCCTTGTGCGTGGCGACTCCGGTGATCGGAGAAGTTGTCCAGTTGACGCCGAAGGCGGCCTGGGGGGCCGAATGGTCCGAACTGGTCGGCCAGATAGCCAAAGGGCCCACTGCCGGGCGATTCAAAGACGAAGCCCTCGATCCCCAATCGCTGATTCTCGCTGGCGACAAGGACCCGCTCGATATCGTGCTGCGAAGAACAAACGCTCTCCTGCTGCACTACAAGCGGGAGCGGAAACTGTCGGCCGCCAGGGTAAGATCGTTCCAGGAGCAATGGGACGCGCTGTCTACGAAAGCCAAAGCGACGGATGTGTCCAAAGCCGACGGGCGCAGGGAGATTTACAACCAGGTCTGCGCGCTGCGCCGCGATGCTGCTTTCGCCAATCCGCTGATGAATTTCGACAGCGTTGTCTGCATGCTCGAGCCGTTTGTCAGGCATCGTATCGTCGAAGGCGGCCGGCCGTTCGGATACAAGCCCGGCGGCGGTTTGATTGTCGTCTCCGACATCAAGTCCAAGCCCACGGTCAGCAAACCGCTGGCCGACAAGGCGGTTTCGTCCGGTCCCTGGAAAGGTAAGAAACTGAACCAGAAATTCGCGGGCCTGGAACTCGATTACGACGCCAAACAGATTCTGTTCACCGCCACGACGGACAAAGACCTGTGGCGAATCTTCAAGTACGATCTGGGCTCGAAGAAGCTCGACCAGCTCACAAGCGGAGTTGACGATGATTTCGACCCGTGCTTCCTGCCTTCGGGCCGGATCGCGTTTGTCTCGACCCGCGTTGGCGGGATCGGCCGCTGCCTGCTGCGTACCCAATCGCTGACCTACACGCTCTATTCAATGAAGCCCGACGGGTCGGACATCATCCCGCTGAGCTACCACGAGACAAACGAATGGCAGCCCAGCGTCAACAATCGCGGCATGATCGTCTACACGCGATGGGACTACCTCGATCGCGACTGGAGCACGGCGCATCATCACTGGCAGTGCTACCCCGACGGGACCGACCCGCGAAGCTACCACGGAAACTACCCGCTGCCTCACTCGGCGATGCCCGCAGACGTTAAGCCCAGCCAGTACGGCAAGAAAGACAAACGCCTCGTGCACGGGCGATACCTCAGGCCCGACGTTGAAATCGCCTACCGCGCCATTCCCGGCGCCGTGTCGAAGTACACAGCGGCCGCCGTCGGGCACCACATGGGCTTCTCCGGCAGCCTGATCCTGGTTGACACCAACATCCCCGACGACAACAAGATGGCCCAAGTCAAGCGCATAACCCCGCTCTACAAGTTCCCGGAAGTCGAACGCCGCGCCGATCGCGCCTACGGAACGCCCTGGCCGCTGAGCGAAAACTTCTACCTCTGCAATTTCAGGACGGGCCTCTACCTGCTGGACCGGTACGGGAATCGCGAAGTGATCTACGATCCGAAAGGCGAGCTCCTGGTAAGGGATCCCTTCCCGCTGCGAGCGAGGAAGAGACCGCCGATCCTCCCGGTCAAAACGTGGGACGGCGAGCGTGCGTCGCGGCCGGACCATCGCCGCGCGACGATCAGCGTCATGAACGTTTACGAAGGCGACATGCCGCTGCCAAAGGGCGTCAAGGTCAAGTCGATGCGGATAGTCCAGGTCCTGCCCCAACTGCTGACGAAGATCAACCGCGCCAAAACAAAACTGATCAGCTACGCCGACGAATCGGTGGGGCGAATACCGCTGGGCGTGGTCCCGGTCGAGAAAGACGGCAGCGTGTTTTGCGAGGCTCCGGTCGGCAAGCCGATCTACTTCCAACTGCTGGACGAAAAGGGATTCGCCGTCCAGTCGATGCGATCGGTGACTTACGTGCACCCCGGCGAACAGATGCGATGCGTCGGCTGCCACGAGGACAAATGGAAATCGCCGGCCAACATCGCCCGCCCGATCGCCCTCGGCCGCGGACCGTCAAAGATCACCCAGGAAGTATCAAGCGGCGCGGTCCCGCTGAACTTCCTGCGACTGGTCAAGCGCCCGGTATTCGACAAGAAATGCGTAGCCTGCCACAAGAAGCACGCCGACAAGAAGGCGCCCGACATGTCGTACGCCTCGCTGGCCCGGCCCGATCTGCTGTTCACGCTGCACGGGACGCACTTCCAGTTCCGAGGCGGCGATCAGTGCCTGCATTGCCTCGGCATTGGCGGTTCGCGCACCACGCCGGGCAGGTTCGGGGCCCAGGCGTCGGGATTCATGGCGTCACTGAAAAAGAAGTATCACAAGGATGTCAAACTGACGGCCGACGAACTGCGCAGGATCACCTTGTGGCTGGACCTGAACGCAAACGAAATCTGCTGGATCAGCGACGATGCGGAAGTTGTCAACGCACAGAAGCGCGGCGAGATCGTCTGGCCGCCGCGAAGGTTCGTAGATCCGCATAACATCACGGCCGTTGAGACCCGCCGCCCGCTTCAAGTCAGCACGCCGCGAAACTAACTGCGCGATCCGATCGACTTGTTACTTATCGCCGCCGTTCTTGTCGGCCGATTTTGGCGAGAGCTGGATGGTTGCGTGCATCTTGCCGGTGAACTTGCCCGACAGCTTGCCGTCTTTCAGGACCAGGCGGATCTTGTCCTTTTCGAACACCATATTCCCGCCTTTGGACTTCCCGTCGATAGTCCACTGGTCGTCTGTTTTTCCGTGATTCACGATCAGGTGAAGTTTGTCGCCGGCAAGCAACGCCCTGGCGTGGCAGGACCCGCAGCGGGGGCGGGGTTTCATGACGATGCGATCCTTGATCTTGCTATCGTAAACGGCGTAGGGATCCCACACGCCGACGAACGCGATCGCCCCTTCGGCCTGCAGGAGCTTGTCAAGCACGTCGCTTGAGACGGTAAGGACCGTTCCGTGCCTCATGCCCTTTGGAACCTCGAGCTTGTCGCTGACGTTCTCCCAGGTCTTGAAGTCTTTCGTCCGCATGGCGCCGTAGCGGTGTTTCCTGTAGGCGTCGTAGTACACGTAGCAGAATTCTCCGATCTGCAGGCACGTGGGACCCTCGACCCAGAGGCCTTTCGGCGAGAACGGCTCAGACGGTTTGCTCCACGGACCGGTGACTTTGTCGCTGGTCGACACGCGGAGGTTCTTGCCGGATTTCCTCTCATCCTTGAGTATCATCACGTACTTGCCGCCGCTGGGAATGATCGTAGAGTCGATCACATTGAAGCCCGGTTCGAGGAAGCTCCGGGTCTTTTCGTACTTCTTGAAATCCTTCGTCGTCGTGCAGTACATGCGATGCCCGGTGATCTTCTCCGGCCCGTCGGCCAGTTTGCCGATGGTTGTCGCCCAGTAGATGACATACTGCTTGCCATGCGGGTCCCAGGTGATTTCCGGCGCCCAGCAGTTGCGGGCCGTGGCTTCGTGGCCCATGACCGGAACGAATTTCTGCTCGGTCCAGTTGATGAGATCCTTCGAGTGGGCCACGCCGATTCCCTTGTCGCGCCAGCTCGAGGTCCAGACCATGTGGAACATGCCGTCGGGTCCTTGAATGATGCACGGATCGCGCATGAGCTTGCCGCCGACTTTCGGCTTGAGGAACGTCTTGTCGCCGTTCAACGCGGTCCATTTCAGCCCGTCGCGGCTGTAGGCCAGGTGCAGACCGTCCTGGCCGTTGTCCCTGAACGAAGTGAAAATGTAGACGTCGGTGGATTTCTTCTTCGGTTCCTTCGACGCCTTCGACTCACCCGGAGCCGACAGGATGCATCCCAGCACAAAGATTGACAAGATCACTGCCGATACTGTTTTGATCATTCCATTTCTCCGTTCAACCCGCTCTTGGCCGTCTTGCTTCAGCACATAATAGAACATCGCCGGCCAGCAGAAACAAACAGTTTCCGCAAAATGATGTGGGTTGACCTCGGGAGAGGAATAAAAAGCGTGTCCGCCTTGAAAGAATTCTGCGCAAACACTCCGCCTGTGACTATATACCTGTAAACACAAACCGATTGTTTCTTCAGGAGCATCATATGATACGCGCTGACACTGCTGGTTGCATGTTCCAGACACAACAGAAGGACTCTATGAAAGAAGACGTCGCCGGGAATATAAGGCGAGCTATGGTCTCGCCGCTCTTTGTCGTCGCTGTTGTAGTGATGATCGCAAACGACCACCTGCTGAAAGGGGCCGGGGTCTTGCCGGCGGGCATTACCGGCAAGCTCAGCGACTTTGCCTTTCTCTTTTTTGTTCCGATTGTCGTCGCATTTGTTTTTCGTGTCCGGTCCGGCGGCGCCCTGGCGGCGATTTACGTGAGTATCGGCGTCCTGTTTGCGGGCATCAATCTCAGCCGATGGTTTTCGCAACTGGTTGAACACGTTTTCGGTCTGGCCATGATTCCCATGCACCTCTGGCCGGACCCCACGGACCTGCTGGCGCTGGTGATAATGCCGTTGTCGATCTGGTATGTATATCGCGGGCGGGCGACCTGGCGCGTTGAACCGGCCGGGTTGCTCCGCTGTGCTGTAGCGCTGATCAGTTTTGTTGCGTGCGCCGCAACTTCTCCCCATTCCTACCGCCTGAGGCCGACCCACGAGCCGGTCTACTTGTCCTGGGACGAATTCAGATCATCGGTGGAGGTCCTGCCGGCCAGGAAGATCATGAAGCGGGGCAAGATATACGTCAAAGACAATTACCTCTATGTCAATGAACCGAACAAGGGCATTCATGTCGTCGATAATTCTGACCCGAGCAACCCGGTTCAGAAATGCTTTATCAGTATCCCGGGCAATATCGACCTGGCGATAAAGGGCAGTTTTCTCTACGCCGACAGTTACGTCGACATGCTGGTGTTCGCCTTGACGATAGACCCCGAGGACATCGTCATGATTCGGCGCATAGAGGATGTATTCGAGTACAATCCTCGCCAGAATACGCCGTCTGTCGGCGGTGCGGCGAGGCGATTCTGGCCGGCCCCTGCAGATAGAGACGAGGGAGTGGTTGTCGGATGGCGCGTAATTCAGGAAAGGTGATTCACATGAATAATAGAATCAAAGCAATCGCGGTTCTGTGCGCCCTGGCGGCCGGCGGCGTGCTCGGCGGCTGCGCCTCGTCCCCCCTGGCGCAGTCAATGTCCCGGGCCGGTGGGGCGGGGCAGGCCGGTTCCATGGCCCGTTTTACGATCAACGGCAATTACATGTACGCTGTTTCCGAGACTTCTCTTTTCATCTTCAACCTGAAAGAGGCGAACGATCCGTCTCTTGTCAGCAAGATGGCGATAGGGCGGGATGTCGAGACCATTTTCTCCTACAAGGATCTCCTGTTCTTCGGGACCAGGGGTGGGATGATCATTTACGATATCGCCAAAAAGGAAGAACCCATGCTTGTCAGCACATACCGGCACATCCGCTCCGATGATCCCGTTGTGGTCCAGGACGGACACGCCTACGTCACCCTGCGAAGCCGCAACGGGCGCAAGGAAAACAATGTGCTGCAGGTCTACGACATCAAAGACCCTTCGTCCCCGATACTGGTCAAAACGTACCAGATGAATAACCCATGGGGCCTCGGGATTGACGGCGATAAGCTGTTTGTATGTGATGGAAAACACGGTTTGAAGGTGTACGACGCGACAAAGGCCGACAACCTTAAACTGCTTGAAACACTCGAAGAAATCAACGGGTACGATGTCATCCCCTGCGGGAGGAGCTTGATTGTCAGCGCCAGGGATGGAATCTATCAGTTCGACTACAACGAAGCCAAACTCAGAAGATTGAGCCGCATTCTGGTGGGGTATTGATACGCGCGGCGTTCTGTTCTGCTCGCCACAAACAGCATGTAAGCCGAAGGGCGACGGCGACGGCTTTTCTAACCACGGATGGCACAGATGGCACAGATGGTAACGGCAACGGCTTACGGCAACGGCATATGCTACTGATTACACGGATGCAGTTACGGCAAGGGCGATGCCGTATCGTAGACGCCGCGTCCCGTCTTCGCTTTCAGCTCCGTCGTGGCAAGCTCGCCGCGTTAGCCGTCGTCGGATCTCTGATGGTCAGTTCGAGGGAAAAGAAACGGGGCGGAACTATTCTATTCTCTATTGCAGGCAGTACTAACCGCCATTTCCATGTGTGTGACCATTGTCGCATGTGTCGTAAAATAGTCTTGACCATTTTACGATGCATGCGATAACAGTCCATATGAAACCGTAAAACGCATATATGACACCATGCTGGCCCAGAGACTCAGCGCCAAATACGGGATTGCCAAGAGCTAGGGCCGATAGGTGTCAAGTGAACCGGCCGCGGAGAGGATCAAAGATGTTGCGGATGATCAACGATTCATTTATTCGTATGTTTCGGCGACGTCGGGCTGTCTCGAAGGTCCTGAAGCATTACGACGCGACTCACGGAAAATCCGTGCCTCGCAGGCAATCGCTCTGCCGAAGGTACGAGGGGTTCTGCATCGTTCGGGTCTCCTGCGAAAAGGGGCTGTCGCCTCCTTATGCCTACTTCTCGGTAACTGACGAAGGCGTTGTCCGGGAACTGTCGCTGGATGAAGTGAACGTGAAATACGGCCCGGATCCGTGGAGTTGAGAAACGGAATACGGGCCTGAACCTGACGACAAGAGATGTGCGGCTTTTCCACAGAACAGTTCCGCCCCGTCTTTATGTCGTCACCGGCCTCGCTGGCGAATCATCGCAGCTTCTTGAAAAAAGATGGTTCCGCTTCGTTGATCCGGTACAATACTGCTGGATGCCGATGTGAAACTACGCAGTATGGGCTGCGTCTTTTTCGCGCATCGAGTTTAGTGCGGGAATTGCGATAAGCAGCGGCCCTGATAGGTCTTGCGACCAAGAGCACGTCGGGGTCGCGCGCATGTTATTAAGCGAAACGCGCGAGATACATTGTTAGCTGGATACAGAGATACCACTCATGAACGAACTGGTCTGCATACGCGAGTCGGTGTACGAGCAATTGCTGACGCGCGGCAGTCGCTATACTGCATTAGCCATGGATGACGAACAGCGTCAAGTCCGTATCAAGGGTGATAATGGACGAGTACGATGGATTCCGAGCAACTGTTTCGACAAAAGCGACCGCCCTGTCATCACGCTTGTTAAGTATCAACTTGATGACACAAGTACGCCAAGTCAAGATAAGACAATTGAAGTTACGGTGAACCTGTCAGACGGTGGGCAGAGGTGGTGCATTTTTGCTACGCCCGAGGCCTTGGCGAGTGGCGGAGACTACATAGATGGAACGCAAGTTCCCTTCCATTACTGCAACCGACACGTTATCGTTGCAGGTGAATTGTCTGAAGATCTTATTGGACGCATGTTGCGGTATATTGACGGCCAGGGAGAACTTGCTGAGTGTACTCTTCCCCTCGCGGATTACAGTGATGATTCAGCGACCAGCTAACAAGGCGCTCCAGCGGACGCGAGACGACCGCGCCGCTGAGCTTAAACGTTAGCCATGAGGATACTTTCGAGAATAGATCGATTCTTGGGAACACCACCCTTGGGCAGAGGGTCCTCTGGATATGCGATACGCTGTCTGCTGGTGTTCCTGATCTTGGGATGCATATGGCTGTTTTGCGATATGAGAGAATACGATTCGGGACCATGGCCTTTGGTTCCTTTGTTCGTTGGTGTCCTTCTTTGCTGTGTGTTGATGTTCTTTACTATGCCGTATTTGTTTCTAGGTATGGGTGGCATAGGGTCTTCCGTCGTTGCGTTTGCTGTTTTGGGTTACGACACTGTCAACTTCGTGTATCTACTGCCTTTGCTCCTGGCCGGGTGCTCTTGTGTGATACGAGGCATGCGTCACGATGAAAGGGATACGGGCGAAGGCGAACAGGTGAAAATGAACACGGATTACTCATCCCGTCTCGAAGAGTTGTTGGCCTCAGGTGTTTCCTTCGAGGGCGCGATGGCTTCTCTGCGGCGAGACGGAGCATCGGCCATAGAGACAATTGTGGCGATACGTATTGTCAAGAAAATAGGTTTGGGCGAAGCAAAGAAGATGTTCTCAGCGAGCTCGTCTTGGCAGGATGTGAACGAAGCCGCTGATAAACTTCATCAGGAAATTCTTGATGCTTGGGATGACGAAACGGAAGCGGAACAAGATGCTCCCGCGGATCCCGATGTGCGTCGGGACCGCTGAGCTTGGACGTTAGCCGAAAGGAGACCTCAGTGAATGTGACCGTCGATGACGATCGCTACGAACTGATGATGATTGACTATCAGTTGACACAGATCGCGCACCTTAACGAAGTCCTCAAGCGCAATGGGGTGGACCAAGGCTTGCGGCGGAGCATATGTAGCGAGTTCGCGGATTCGCACGGGTCCTTCCTGGACTGCGGCTCTTTCTCTGGTGAAGCAGGAGAGCGCTGGCCGGAAGTGGTGTTTTCGATAAGAACTCTGGATCCGCAAGAGGGCCTCGGCCCCATGGAAGAGGCGGTGTTTCCGGAGTACGCATCAAACTTCCATGAATATGCCTCCGGGGCCGTAGACACCTACTTTGACGAGAACAACGAGACGCTTGGCGACATAGAGGTCAAGAGACTGTAAAGTCGCACGAGGTCAACAAGCCGATGCAGCATCGGGACCAGCGGCGCCGACGACACGAAACGTTATACAGTCTTACTGAATTGCTTTGTGAGATTTAGGAAATGGGAAGAACAGTCTACTACAGTCCGGAATCCGACGATGGCCTTGGTACGGTTTATCGGGCCGGTGAGGCTTGGCAAGTTGATCCGGATCCATCGAGCCCCATGGAAGACGGAGCTTCTGTCGCGAAACTTGAACTGGACGAACAGACAACGGCTGCACTGTTCCAGCTTGGTATCGTAGAGAAACTCCAACATCTCCCAATGGAGTTTGGACCAATAGATGAGTACGAAGAAGCAATACTTCTTCCTCAGGGACTTGTTGAGGGTGCGGGAATACTGCGATCAAGCTGCAATGCTCTGCCGCAGGGCAATCAGGATGTCTATTGCGGAAGCCAAGTCAAGCCCGAACAGATTGAATACCGAATGGTCATTGACACACGGATGGTCAGTAAGACTATTGCTAGACTGGCTGATTTCTTCGAGGAAGCGGTTCAGAAGCAGCTTGGTATTCAGCTTTGGTTCTAATCAGATAGGCCGTATAACAAACGTGTCCAATCCCGATGTACCCCGACGCGCATCGGGACCAGCGGTGCCGACGACACGAAACGTTAGGCATGGAAAATGTGAGGTTCGCCCGCGGTGGCAAGTGATGAAGGAGTTGTAACATGCAGAGACGAGACTTCCTGAAGACCGTCGCGGCCGGGTTTGGAGCGTGTGCTGTAGCGTCCGGCGTGTCTTTGGGCGCTGCTGGGGCAATCACTCCCAGGCGCAAGCCGAACATAGTGCTGATATACGCCGACGACATGGGTTGGGGGGATGTCGGGTACCACGGGTTCAAGGATGTCCTGACGCCGAATATCGACAAACTCGCCCGGACTGGCGTGCACTTTACCCAGGGCTACGTTACCGCTTCGGTCTGCGGCCCGTCGCGGTGCGGTTTGATGAGCGGGGTCTACCAGCAGCGTCTCGGATGCGGTGAAAACTCCAACATGGACGGATACCCCGACAAGATGAGATTCCCCAACTCCGGGGTCCCGACCGGCCAGCCGCTGATTTCGGAGATGCTGAAGAAAGTCGGCTATCGAACGGGCATGATCGGCAAGTGGCATATCGGCGCCTCGCCGGCCCAAGTCCCCAACGCTCGCGGTTTCGACTACTATTACGGCTTCCTGAACGGCTCACATGACTACTACAGATGGGAAGGGGAGTTCGGCAAGAGAAAATGGCTCTGGCCGCTGTTCCGCAACAGAAAACCGCTGCCGGCGCAGGACAATGTCTACCTGACCGACCTATTCTCGCAGGAGGCGTGCGGTTTTATCGAGAGACAGAAGACCGATCCGTTCTTCCTCTACCTGGCCTACAGCGCGGTGCACCATCCGTGGCAAGTTCCCGACAAGTACCTGAAACGCACCAGGGGCCTGGCCAAGACGAAAGACAAGCAGTACTTCACGGCGATGATCCTGGCGATGGATGACGGGATAGGCGCCTTGCGCAAGTCGCTGGAGAAGATCGGCCAGGCCGACAACACCATCATAATCTTCATATCCGACAACGGCAGCCCGCGAGGCCAGGGGCTCAATCATCCGAAGAAGGACATAAACCGGCCGAGAGGCGGATGCACGATGTCGAATCCGGGCCCGCATCGCGGATTCAAGGGCGACACCTACGAAGGCGGAACAAAGGTCCCGTACCTGATCAACTGGCCCGGCGTGATTAAACCCGGCACGCAATACGACCTGCCGGTCTCATCGCTGGACGTGGCGCCGTTCTGCCTCAATGCGGCCGGGGCCAAACCGATCAAGGGGAAGTTCCCCTTGGACGGCGTGGACCTTCTGCCGTTTATTCTCGGGCGGAACACCCAGCGGCCGCACAAGACAATGTACTGGCGTAGAGACAACGATTACGCAATTCGCCGGAAGGACTGGAAACTGACCTGGAACGACGCCTCCGGCACGCGGGAGATCATGCTCTTTAATCTGAAAAAAGATCCCGGCGAACTGATCAACGTAGTCAAGGACTACCCCGAGCGGGCCCAGGCGATGCAGAACGCCTTCGACGCCTGGGACAGCACTCTGCCGAAAAACGCATGCTGGGGCGGGCCGAAAACCAGAAACTACAATTACGCCAAAGGCCAGCGAGTAAAAGTAAGCAAACAACCCTACCTGAACGCCTCGGGAAAGGTCCGCTAGGGAGGCTACTGTTCGTTCCACAGTTCGCGGCCGGAGCCTGAACCATAAAACAGCGAGATTCGTGAATCTTGCGCGCGGTCACTCCAGCAGAAGACAAACGGGCTCGTAACCGAAGAACAACAAACGAAAACACAGGCGTCCCATATCGGAACGATAACTGGGCCAGATTTTACAAAGTAGC
>CAYMSH010000131.1:0-14823 GCA_964392945.1 uncultured Planctomycetaceae bacterium
CGCCCAGCAGGTTTCCCCGAGCCGCTGCGACGATCGCCTGGACCTTGTCCAGTTCCGCAGCGTTGTGCACCTCGACAAGGCAAGCCATCTGCAGATCGTTGGCCAGCCCCATCAAGTCGCGCAGCTCACCCGACTCCAACGCCGCTGCGATCAGCAGCACGGCGTCTGCTCCGGCGCTGCGGCCCTGGTAAATCTGGATCGGATCGATAATAAAGTCTTTTCGCAACAGCGGCAGATCGACAGTGGCGCGAGCCTGCCTGAGGAACTCCAGCGAGCCTTGGAAGTACGGTTCGTCGGTAAGCACACTCAGCGCGTCGGCTCCGGCGGCGGCGTACTGTGCGGCAATTTTCGGCGGGTCGAAATCCTGGCGGATCACGCCGGCCGACGGGGAGGCCTTCTTGATCTCGGCGATCAGATTGACCGCTCTTTCTGAGGGGCCACAGACCGCCTGGAAGAAATCTTTGCACGCCGGCGCATCGATCGCCGCGGCTCGCTCGTCGTCGAGATTACACGCAGTTCGCAGGGCCGCGATTTCTTTGCGCTTGGTTTTCAGGATGTCGTCTAATATATTCGCCATGATATTACGTGCAGGTTTCAGACCCACAGGGGCCGCCGCCACGTTAACCGCTTGGATCGCATAATGTCAAACGCTTTACCATTACTTCTGGCCGCGGCGCAAGCAACAACACAGCCCAAAGCCGAAGGAATCGGAGACCTGTCGGTCTTTATGACCACGTTGTGCGGGGTTGGAATATGCGTCTTGGCGGTCTGGCTGGGCCACGGCGGGATCAAGCCGAGCAAGTTCGGACTCTCCGGCACACCCGGGCGGGCCAACACCCTCACGCCGTGGCACATCCTGGGGATGCTGATCGGCTCACTACTGGCCAGTTCGATGCTCACGGCGACTGTTATCGTCCTGACAGAAGGCGACAAGATCAGTATGACGATTATGGCTGGACTTACATTTCCGTTGTTCCTGTCATGCAGTCTGATCGTCGCGTCATTTTGCTTCAGCGGCGGCGCGATTCGCGGGATGGGTTTCACCGCTCGCAGATGGATCAACGACAGCATCAGGAGCGTAGTGGCCCTCATGGCGGTCCTTCCGGTCTGCGTCGGGTTACTGCTGCTTACCAAATGGGCGCTGCTGCAGTGTTGTCCCGATCTGATCCGCCCGCATGAATTCCTGAAGATACTTACCGATTCGTCCACCACCCCGATGGCACGAACACTCATAATATTCGCAGCGGTGGTTATGGCTCCGATCGGCGAGGAGATATTCTTCCGCGGCATGATGCAGTCAATGCTCCGCAGATACCTGCGGCGGCCCTGGCTGGCGATAGTTATCGCATCGGTCATGTTCGCCAGCGTACATTTCCCGGTCCCCGAATCGCTTCCGGCTCTGTTCGCCCTGGCGATCGCACTTGGATACAGCTACGAACGCACCGGCAGGCTCTACGCTCCGATCATGATTCACGCCCTGTTCAATACGGTGATGATCATAGACGCGGTGACCAATCCGCTCTAAGAGTGATGAGGCTTGTAAAACACGGGCCGTTTTTCTAGACTGTCGCGACAAACCTGTGAACATCAACCCCCGCCGGATAACGGCCGGAAGGAACTGACTATGTGCGAAGCTCAAGACCAGACACCCAACAGCGAAGAACCCCAAGCCGCCCCGGATCCGCAGCCTGTCGAAGAACCGAAGCCGGCCGGTAAGCCCACGATAACCTATGACGACTTCTGCAAACTTGACCTGCGTGTCGGCACGATCGCCGAAGCCGGCCCGCACCCCAACGCCGATCGCCTGATCGTTCTCCAGGTGGATCTGGGCTCCGAGACCCGCCAGATCATCGCGGGAATCAAGGCCTACTACGAACCCGAAACGCTCGTCGGAAAGCAGATCGTGGTGGTCACGAATCTTGCGCCCAGGAAAATGCGCGGTCTCGAGTCAAACGGAATGCTCCTTGCCGCCAGCGCTATGGAAGGCGACGAGATGAAGGACGTAGTCGTTCTCTCGCCGAGCAAATCGGTCCCGTCGGGTTCTTCGGTTTCCTGAGGCGCCGCTCGATCGAGCGCTACAGACCTAGCATCTGCACCACCAGGTTAGCGGCATTGTCGCTGGCGGCCGGGGTGGTCCGCAAAGGAGACGTGACCTCGCGCATCGCCTCGCGCATGTCGTACAGGCAGCCGAGGTCCTCCATTACGTCCATTACCATTTCCCGGACCGGTTTGATGCGTCCGTACCACGGCATGAGTTCGGGAACGATGCGCTTGCCGGCCAGGATATTGACCAGCGCCAAGTGAGGCGTGCTGATGCCGAGAAACGGTCCGACGAGTTTGTGGCCCAGCGCGTTGACCCGATAGAAGATCACCATCGGCACGCCGAAGTGCGCTACTTCCAGCGTTACCGTTCCGCTTACCGCAACAGCCACGTGTGCGTTCTTCAGCACGTGTCTGGTCTTGCCCACAACCACTTCGACATGGGCCGGCAGCTTCCCCTTGCATGCGGCGTGGATATTCTTGGCTCCTACGTCGTTATGCGCCGTGATCGTGCAGACCGCACGGGACCAGCGGCGTCTGATCGCCTCGGCCACATTCAGAAGCGCAGGCATGTGTCCGGCGATTTCGCCCGGTCTACTGCCCGGCAGCAGCGCGACGTTCCAGGTGCCCTCTGACCAGGCCTCGGCCAGGTCCGGAAGCGGCTGTGGCGCCGGATCGAGCGAATCGAACAGCGGATGCCCGACATACGTGGCGTTTACGCCGCGATCGCGAAAGTATCGCTCTTCGAACGGCAGGATGCAGGCGACCATGTCGGTGAGTCTCTTGACCTTGCGCACTCGCCACGGGGCCCAGGCCCAGACCTGTGGGGCGATGTAGTACATTACCGGCGTCCCGATCGACTTGGACGTCTTGGCCAAGTGCCAGTTCAGGGCCGGTGAGTCAACCGGTATGTGCAGATCGGCCTTGAGCTCCTTCATCGTGTTCTTGATCCGGGCCATCATGCGCATCCAGTAGCCCAGCCTCAGAATCGGTCCGCCGAGCATGGCGGCCTTGATCGTGAGATCGGCGAGCAGTTCACAGCCGGCGGCGGCCATCTTCGGACCGCCAACACCGACGAATCTCGCATTAGGCAGGCGCTTGGCGATCGAGGAGATCAAATTCGCGGCGTGCTGGTCTCCGCTGGCCTCGGCGGCGGACATGAATATCGTAACCGGTTTGTCGCTCATGTTTTTGTGCATCCGATAGCTGAGGCCATGGCGTGTCCGGCCGTGTGTGTAAGTGAGATAAGCACCGATTCGATGCCGACCTCAGCGGCAATCTCGCCGCATTTGCCGGTAAGCTCAACCGAGGGGCGCCCGACCGCATCGTTTGACACTTCGATATCGGTCCAGCTTACGCCTTTGCTCCAGCCGGTGCCGAGAACTTTCATGACAGCCTCTTTGGCGGCGAACCTCGCGGCCAGATGCTCGATCGCACGCTTGCGACCCTCACAATAGGCCAATTCCAAAGGCGTGAATATTCTGTTCAGGAACCGGTCTCCGTGTCGGTCAATAATCTGCTGGAACCGGTCGCATTCGACGAGATCTATTCCGTGTGCTATGGCGTTCATACTAAGGCGATGTCTCGGATAAAAGAGATTATGGCGAATTTCCTCGGTTTCATACTTAAGTCAAACGCCCTGCAAACCGATAACTAAGTGGGCGTCGAACGCCCATAGATAATCTAGACCATCGCGGTTTGCAAGTGATAGAGCTTCGGAAAAGAAGAGAAATCGCATCTTGAACACAACCACGGACATAAACACAGAGCACAATCAACAGCTCCAAAAGCTCCAGTCCGAGGTAGTCGAACTACGTCGCTTGCTGCGGCAATCTCAAAGAATGGCCTCTGTGGGCACCATGACGGCGATGATCGCTCACGAGTTCAACAACATTCTCACTCCCATAATAAGTTATGCCCAGATGGCCCAGAGCAATCCGGTTTTCGTCACCAAGGCCATCACTCGCGCCGCCGACGGCGGTATGAGAGCAAGTGAGATTTGCGCCGCGATATTGGGTCTTACGCACAACGCTCCGGTTGAACTCGAGCGAGGCCCTCTCAAGGCGCTGCTGGAAGAGACGCTCGTGGCGATGGGACGGGACTTTTCAAAAGATGCGATCGAACTGGTCATCGACGTAGACGACGATCTGGAGATAGCCACGAGAAAAGTCGAACTCCAGCAGGTGTTCCTGAATCTGTTTATCAACGCTCGCACGGCCGTCTTGCAGAGAAGCAACATCCGGCGCATTGAAGTCAACGCCTCGTGCGACTCAGGGATCATTACGATACGCATCAGCGACAACGGAATGGGCATAACCCCAGGGAATCTCAAGCAGATATTCGACCCGTTCTTCACCACGAAGGACGGACAAGACGATCAAGGCCAGGGCCACGGACTCGGCCTGGCGCTATGCCGGGAAATCGTCGAATCTCTCGGCGGGACCATTTCAGCCCAATCGGGGCGTAATGAAGGCGCCACGTTCATTATTACCCACCCACTCTAACCACCTCACCCTGAAGCAGTTACAGAAACACCCCCAATCATCTCCGCTATACAAATCCCGGTTTCTACTTGACTTATAGCCAGTTTTCCGGTATTATCTAACCTTTCAAGGATATCGCTTTGCTCGCTCTTGCAAGCGTCATCCAAGCTCGCTCGATCAAACAGGTGAGTCGCAGGGACTCGTCATAAGGAAGGGAAGTCCTGTCGCAGGGCTTTAAAAGGAGAAGGAGTTGCTTATGCTCAAAACTATTTCAACAGTCTGCGTATTGTTCGCAATTTCAATGTTGGCTTCAACGGCAACGGCCGGAAGCCTTATCGACGAGGATTTCGCCACTAACAACATCAACGGCTTCATGGGTTCGATGATTCCGGTCGACCCCGGTCTTGCTGGCCAGTGGCTTACCGGCTCGACGACGCACGAGGGCGAATGGCAGGCGCCGGCCGGCGTCGCAGAGAGCCGCCTGGGTCCGATGGCCCCTCCCGGTTCGGCAGGCGGTCTGTTGTACTACACCGCCAAACCCGCTGGCGGCTGGGGCGGCAATGAGTTGAATCTGTCGTTCCTCTATCACTCAGATGGTGAGTCTGCTCCTATTGGACCGCCCCCCGAGGGAATGGGTTACACGCTCCTCGGCTGGCACGGTCCCAGTGGCGTCGAGGTATCGGACCCCGCCGGAACCGGCGTAGTATTCGCCGGCGGCCCCTTGGCGCCGGATCCGGGACTAATTCCCGCAAGCGACGACTTTGTCGGTGATCTGAGCTCGTTTCAGTTTATCGGCGTACTCTTTACAAACACCCGTCTGAACGGCGAATTTGTTGTAGGGGCCGTTGACAACGTCTCGCTGACGGTAACGCCCGAGCCGATGACAATGAGCATGCTGGCCCTTGGCGGCGCAGCACTGCTTAGACGACGCCGAAGAAAAGTCTAGCCGAAGTTGAATTACCGTGTCGCCCCGCTCAGGGCGATGTTTGTTGATCGATCCGAGAGCGAGCATTCGCTCCGGAGTGTGAGGAGATTGATATGTTGAAGAAGCTTTCAATAGCGTGCACATTGCTGGCCCTGGCCATTTCGGCCTCGCCGCTGCTGGCCGGAGATCTGAGTGACGAAGGTTTCACCCAGATTCAGGACTTCTCTCTGTCCAGACGATCTGCTCCCGTCGCCGCGCCGACCAAGGCGCCTGAGGCAAACGCTCCGACAGGATTAGGCGGAGTGTGGTACGACAGCCCCGCACTGAGCGACAGCGACGACGACTTGTCGCTGACGTCAACAGCATCGCACTTCTCGCACGACGATTCGAGCGACACAGGCGTACTGGAAGCCTTGAATTCCCGCCCCAGCACTGCTGCGGCCGCCGATACCGGGACTTCGAGCGCAGCGGCGCCCAGAGAGAACTACCACGGTCTTGAGACCGACGGGGTCTCGCTGGCTGCGGCCTTGGAGCCGATAACCGCGGGCCTTCTGATTCTAGGCGGCATGGCGGGCCTGATCCGTCGATACTGCAAGAAGTCGTAAGCAGTTCTTAAAAGCCTTCATCTTCCGCGGTCGCACACGACAAATGTGCGGCCGCGGTTTTTTATTGCGAGTTATAGCGAGGCGGGCCCCTCGCGATAGGGTCGGCGTTGGCGATAGAGTTGCAGGCGGAATTCTAATTCCTTCGGAACCGCCCTGCGACTCTGTTTGTACATTCCGATGGCTTTCTCGAGCGTCTTGACGGCCATTTCGAATTTGGCTGTCTCGGCGTAAGCCGCCGCCAGCGAGTCGAGCATTGGCGGTACGCTGTTATCCGTCGCGTCGCAGACCTGCTTTCCGTACTCTACGGCCCTGGCTCCGTCGCGCACGGATTTGTCGGGGCACGTCGCCAGCAGCCACGTTAGATTGTTGAGGGTTACTCTATCGCCGGGCTGCACGGCGAGGACCTCTGTCAGCAGAGACAGCGCTGCTTTATATCGCCCGTCGCGACTGTAGATTCCCCCCAGTAATCGGCGGCTCTTCCAGTGGGACTCCTCGGCGGCCAGGGCTCGCAGGGCGTACGGAACAGCCTTGGCTTCCCTATCGGTTCGCGCCAGGCACGAGGCCAGCAGATACAGCGAATCGGCGTGATCGGGCTTCTCGGCGATCGCCCTTTGGGCCTCGGCGACAGCCTTGTCGAATTCCTTCCGCACCGCGTGCTTTCTGGCCAGGAAGTAGTATGTGTAGTGGTCTGCAAACTCCTGCCGGATGGATGCGAACTTCTCCGGGGCGACGTTCACGAATTCCGGAATATTGGCCGCCCTGTCGGCGTCGGTGAACTGCTCCAGCAGAACCGCCGGGGTGTCTAAGCCGGCTTCATCCACGTGCGTCAGCCACAACTGCGTGTACGGACCGCGGGCTTTAGATGCGAAGACCAGCCAGCGACCGTTTGGTGAGAAACTGTGCCAGGAGTTCATCTTGCCGTCGTGGTTGCATCGCATCTTTCGCGGCTGGCCGCCCTGGGCCGGCATTATATACAGCCTGCTGGCCGGCCTGAGCAACATGAACGATTCGGACTGGCAGAAAACTATCCACTTTCCATCGGGCGAAAATTTCGGGAAGTAGTTGCTCTTGCCGTTGGCCGACGCACCGGCGAGCAGTTCGGGTTTTCCGCCGCGTCCTTCATTAAAGGGGATCCGGCAGATGTCGAACAGGAGCTTCCGTCCGCCTTCGAAGAACTCCCTGGCCTCGGCCCGCTGCAGGAGGACTTTGTCGTGGTCCTTGAGAGCCTTCAGTTCGTGGGCCTTGGCGCGTGCGAACAGGATCGTCTTGCCATCTACGCTCCAGACCGGATTGCTCTGGACCCACTTGCGATCGTCGGCCCCGCTCAGCGCCGCAAAGGATTCCTCCTGTCGATCGTATATCGCCAGGATCCCTTTTATCGGGAAGAAACGCTGGGAATAGAACAGGTCCTCGGTAGGCGAGAAGACCGATCGATCCTTGACGGTGCTGGCTACGTATCGCCCGTCAGGGGATATTTGCGACAGCAGCCCGAACGTACGATCGCCCTCGGGTCGTGTGTTGTCGCGCCAGGAGGTCACTTTGTCTCCCGGCAGGCCTGTTGTCGGTTCGATATCGGCGATAACGTAAGAGCCCTTGTCGTTGCCATAGTCCACGTCCATCGCCAGGGTCTTGCCGTCAGGCGTGAACGAATGGCAGTTGCCGCAGACTTTCATATCGGTCAGCAGGACCGGCGGCGGCTGGGGAGAAGTAACGTCGCCAAGGCGCCAGCGAATCGATCTTGTGTTGTTAAACGCGTGGATGAACGGGAGCGGGACGTCACGGTAGAAGATCGGAGCCCCGACGGGGTCGGTAGACGTTCCTATCCTGACGACGCCGCGAGAGAGTATCTCCGACGGTTTCTCTCGGCGGAAACCGTAAATCGTCAGCTTCACCAGCCCGCTCGTAGAGCGACGCTGCAACTGGGGCCAAAAGTCTGACGCCGGTTTGAAGCGATGGGCCAGCAGCTCGTCAGCCGAAGGCCTGTAGTCGCGGGCCGAGGGATGCCGCTGGTCCGGCGGGGTCGTCGCCGGCCTCATCGGCAGCTCGGCAAGGGTTAGCATGGCCAGCGTTTGGCCGCCGTCAGCCGGAGATGCTTCCAGCAGCCACGTGTCGGCGAACGTTTCGTCGTGGAACACAAACGTCGGGGCCGGGAAGTCCGGCGGAAAAAGAGCTTCATCAAGCGGATAATCGATCTTCAACTCACCCGGATCGACAGCGGACCCCGCCGCGAGCCTGGCCTCCTGCATAATATCGCGTTCTGCGGGTTTCTGCTCAGGCGCCCCGGGCGTATCTCGCCAAATCATCGGGTCAGGCTCGCTGCTGGGGATTAACCGCCATGCCGCCACAGCCACGATCGCCAGGATCAGCGTCACAATAAACAGGACTTTCTTGTTCACTATTCAGTAGCCTTTCCAACCGGCGCGTTCTTCGAGTATCGCCGCCGTCGCGCGAGCGCAAACCGCATGCGGAACTTCTACTTGAGGTTTCGGGACATTCCGAGGCGGCCTTTAGTTGCCGGTAGTATCCCGCCGGCGGATGTCAGGCCTTCGCCGGGCGTCTGACCTTCTTGACTCGCGCGGCGAAGTCGTCGATCTCGGCGAGTTTCTCAAAGCCGACAATCATAGTGTTCACGCCGCCCATGCCCAAGGCGAAGTTGATCGACTTGTTGCGTTTTTCATCGCTCTTGCGGAAGTCGCCCTGGCCGATGAGTTTCATGCCGATCACGCCCTTGCCGGCGGCGTGGAGCTTCTTGACGGCCGCGGCTATCTCCGCCGGCTTGCCGTCGGTCCGAACGCCGTAGGGATTCATCCTGACATGCACGCAATCGGTCCACGATTCGTCGGCCGCGGCCAGCAGAGCGTCCATCGAATGACACGAAACGCCGTGAGCCCTGATAACGCCCTTTTTCTTCAGTCCGGCCAGCAGGTCCATCTGTTTGCGCAGCTCCTGGGGCCATTTCGGCGACTGGACGCAGTGCAACTGGACAACGTCGAGATAATCGGTCTCAAGCTCCTTGAGGAAGCGTTTGACCATGATGTCGGCGTCGGGCCGGTCCTTGTCCGGGACGCCTTTGGGGCGCCACCAGATCTTGGTCAGTATGGTGTACTTGTCGCGTTTGACCGGTTTCATCGCTTTGGCGAAGAACGGATGCGAGCCGTAGAGGTCCGCCAGATCGAAGCAGCGAACGCCCTTTTCAAGCGCGCCGCGGATGAGTTTGGTGAATCCGGCCTGGCCCAGACGAGTCTGGTCCGATTTGCGCATCCAGCCGCGCATGCCGGTTCCCAGGCCCACCAGAGAGGTCTCGATCTTCGTACGCCCTATCGTCACGGTCTCGAATGCGTCAAAGTGCGTCGAGACTGCCGGCTTGGGTTTGGCGATCGCCACGGCGCCGCAACCGGCCAGTGTTATCCCGGCGGCCCCGGCGGCGATGCTCTCCAGAAAATCACGTCGTCCAATACTCATAGCAGATCCTTTCTAACGAACTGGCGGTTGGCTATCAGCCCACTGCGTCGAGGGCTTCCTTGACTGTTTGGAGGTCTCTCTTGAGGCCTTCGAGGCGTTGGCGTTCGGTTTCGACTACTTCGGCCGGCGCGCGGTTGACGAAGTTCTCGTTGCCGAGTTTTCCTTCGATTCCGGCGATTCCTTTTTCGAGCGTCTCGGCCTGCTTGGTCAGTCTGGCGATTTCCGCCGACGCGTCGATAACGTCCAGCAGGAAGATCCGAACGCCCCCGCCGGTTACGGCTCCGGAGCCTGACGGCTGGGAGGTCTCGGCGTTGCCGATGGTGATTTCGCCGAGCCCGGCCTGGGCCTTGATCAGTTCGATGTTGTCGCTGACCACGCGTGAGGCGTCGCCTGATGCGTCAACTATCGCGCCAATGCGATCGGCCGGCGGAACGTTGTGATTCGTGCGGATGTTGCGGCACTGGCGGATCAGGTCGCAGATCATGGCGAACTGCTGTTCGGCGGATTCATTAATCGCCGCAGCTTCGGCTTGCGGCCAGACCGCTCGGGCCAGCACCTGTTCGCCGACCGCCGCGCCGGGCCCGCGGGTCGGGACAAGTTCGTTCAGCCGGGCCCAGATCGCCTCGGTAATGAACGGGCATATCGGGTGCAGCAGTCGCAACAGCACGTCGAGGCAGTGGGCCACGATCGCTTTAGGCGTGTCCTGGCCGGCTCCGATGCGATGCTTGGCGATCTCAAGGTACCAGTCGCACAGATCGTCCCACATGAAGTGGTAGATCGCTTCGGCCATCTCGCTGAACTTGAACCCCTCCACCGACGCCGTAACAGAAGCGACAGTTGAGTTCAATCGCGAAAGTATCCACGTGTCGGCAAGGTCCGCCCCGGGTCTGATCTGAGTCCAGGCGGGCACGGCCTGGAGGTTCATCATCGCAAACCGCGACGCATTCCAGAGCTTGTTGCAGAAGTTTCGCCCGATGTCGAACTTCTGCGAGGAGTTTACTTCTCGCCCGTCGGGGAGCGTTATTTTCTGGACCGGCATGCGTACGTCCTGGGTCTGGGTGGTCATCTGGGCCAGGGTGAATCGCATGGCGTCGGCTCCGTGGGAGTCGATAACGACAAGCGGATCGATTCCGTTACCCAGTGACTTGGACATCTTTTCGCCCTTGCCGTCCTGGATCATCGCGTGAATGAACACGTCGGTGAACGGGATGTCGCCGAGGCAGTATTGGCCCATCATGACCATTCGGCTGACCCACAGAGTGATGATTTCGCGGGCGGTGCAGAGCACGTTGCCCGGATAGTATTTCTCCAGTTCGGCTCCCTGGTCGGGCCAGCCAAGCGTGGAAAACGGCCAGAGCGCCGAGCTGAACCATGTGTCCAGCACGTCGGGGTCGCGAACCCAGCCGGCCTGTTCGATGAAGTCGACGGCTCCGGGATCGTCACAGTCGAGGCATATGAAGCATCGAATCAGCGACTCTTCGTCCGGATGCGGGGAGCATTGCAGTGCGTAACGGGCCGGGAACCGGGCCATGGCGTCCTGGAGGCTTCCGTTAACGGCGATCGCCACGGCTCCTGCGGCCCGAGCGTCGAAGTCGCCTTCGGCGTCGGCCGGCAGTTCGAGATCCTGGGACCAGACCGGGATCTGGTGGCCCCACCATAACTGGCGGCTGATGGGCCAGTCGCGAAGGTTCTCCAGCCAGGTCTGGTAGGTCTTTGAGTATCGCTGCGGGGTGAATCTCAGCCGTTCGTCCAGGAGCGGTTTCAGCGCCAGGCCCGCCAGCGAATTGGCCGGCACGTCGCTGTCGCCGAGCATCTTGTCTCCGAATTTACCAGCCAGGTTATCCAACGGTCGCTTGACGGCGATGTACCACTGGTCCGACAGGTACGGTTCGATAGGCACGTGGCTGCGGTAAGAGTGCCCCACCTCGTGAGTGTAATCGCGGACCTCCTCGAGCAGACCGGCCAGGCGGAAGCACTCAACGATCGCCTTGCGGGCCTCGAAACGGTCCATGCCGAGGAACTGCTCGGCCTCGCTGTCTGTGGCGTCGTCCCAACCGTGCCGGGCCGAGATCGTGCCGTCCGGAGCCATTACGTTGATCAGCGGAAGATCGTGACGCAGGCCGATCTGGTAGTCGTCGGGATCGTGAGCCGGGGTAACTTTGAGGAAACCGGTTGAGAATCTGGCCTTCTCGTCTTCGCTGTCGGGGTCCGGAAGCACAACGTGGGTGTCGGCGATTATCGGGATCAGGCGCCCGACAAGCGGCAGGCGGACCATATTGCCGACAAGCGCTTCGGCGCGCGGGTCGGAGGGGTTCATCGCCACGGCTGTGTCGCCTAGCATTGTCTCCGGGCGGGTTGTTGCAACCGTAACGTGATCGATTCTCACGCCATCGACTTCAACGGCGTCGTCCAGCGGATACTGCATGTACCAGAACGAACCGTGAACGGTCTCGTGATCGACCTCGTCGTCGGCCAGTACGGTCTGGGTGGCCGGGTCCCAGTTGACCAGTCGCTTGCCGCGATAGATCAGCCCGTCGGTGAACAGGTTGAAGAAGTTTTCCCGAACCGCCTTTGCGCACATGTCGTCCATCGTGAAACGCGTTCTGTCCCAATCGCACGAGCAGCCCATGGCCTTCAACTGATCGATTATCCGCGCTTCGTACTCTTCTTTCCACGCCACGATCCGCTCGAGAAACTCGGCTCGTTCGAAATCTGTTCTGCGGCGATTCTCCGTGGCCATGATATGCTTTTCGACCGCGGTTTGCGTGGCGATGCCGGCGTGGTCGGTGCCGGGCATCCAGAGCGTATTGTTCTGCTGCATGCGTTTGAAGCGGATCAGGATGTCCTGCAGCGAGTTGTTCAGCGCGTGTCCGAGGTGCAGAGGCGCAGTGACGTTCGGCGGCGGGATGACGATGGTGTACGGGGCGCCCGGGCCGGACGGATCGGCGGCGAACACGCCGGTTTCGATCCATGAAGCGTAAGTCTGCTTTTCGATTTCGCGGGGCTCGTAAGTTTTGGACAACTCAGATGACATTGCATGCGTTCCGATTAAGGGTTCTTATTATCGTTATAGTTCGCCGGGCCGGCGGGTGAGTCCGATCAGTTCGGCCCGACGTCCCGGAGCAGCTCGTATTCTACCGCGTCAACCAGCGCCAGCCACGAAGCTTCTATGATATTTTCGCTTACCCCGACACTTCCCACTCCCGCGGTCGTCGTGTCCTCCCAGTCGATCACGACTCGCACCTTGGCGGCGGTCTCGGCCGATGTGTTCACCACGGAGACCCGATAGTCAACAAGGTGCAGATCATCGACCTGCGGATAATCTCCTCGCAAGGCCCGCCTCAGGGCCCGGTAGAGGCTGTCTACCGGACCGTCTCCCTCGGCCACTGTGTGATGGGTCTTGCCGTCTATCGCCAGCTTCACGATCGCTTCGGTGTTCGCATCGGTCTTCTGGGACTTGAATATCACGCAGCGGTAGTGGTCCAGGTCCCAGGTCTTGCGATACCACTGCCCGCCGAGCACTCGCCGAACCAGCAGATCGAGACTCGCCTCGGCGCTCTCGAACTGGTATCCATCATTCTCCAGTTGCGACAGGACCTGCAGGATGCGCCGCTGTGCGTCCTTGTCGCCGGAGAGGTTGAACTTCTCCGGGACCACTGCGGCGATATTGCTCACGCCGGACAACTCGCTTACTAAAATGCGCCGCACGTTGCCGACGTCGGCCGGGTCGATGTGCTCGTAGGTACGCGGATTTCGCTGCACGGCGTGAACGTGCATTCCGCCCTTGTGTGAAAATGCCGAACTGCCGACAAACGGCTGGCCGGCTTGCGGGGACTGGTTGCTCATCTCGCAGAATCGCCTGGAGGCTTTGGTAAGCTCGCCGAGCGATCCGTCCCGCAACAGTTCGTAGTTATCGTATTTCTCGGCCAGATTCGCCGCCACGGCTATGATGTCGGCGTTTCCGCAGCGTTCGCCGATTCCGTTCAGCGTGCCCTGCACGTGGACGGCCCCGTTCTCGACAGCCGCCAGCGAACACGCTACGGCCAGGGAGCTGTCGTTGTGGCAATGCACGCCGATCTTCAGCGAAGGGAACTCGGCGACCACCTGCTGGACGATCAGCGCCAGCTTGGCCGGAAGAGTTCCGCCGTTGGTGTCGCACAGGACAAGCGTAGCAGCACCGGCGTCGGCGGCGGCTCGAAGCGTGTCGATCGCAAAAGTCGAATCTGTTTTCCAACCGTCGAAAAAGTGCTCAGCGTCAAAGATCGCTTCTCGATCGGAACTGACCATCAAGGCGATCGAGTCGGCGATCATCGACAGATTTTGCTGCGGCGTAACGCCGAGAACCTCGGTTAAGTGCAGATCCCAGCTCTTGCCTACGATCGTAACGACAGGCGCCTCGCTGGCCAGCAGCGCCTGCATGCACGCGTCGTTGGCGGCCTGGACGTCTTTGCGGCGGGTCATTCCAAACGCCGCGATGCGTGAGTTCTTGAGATCCAACTTCCGGACCTCGCTGAAATACGCCGCGTCTTTGGGGTTGCTCAACGGGTATCCGCCTTCGATGTAGTCCACGCCAAGCGAGTCGAGCAGTTCGGTCACCTGCAGTTTGTCACGGACCGACAGGCTCACTCCGCAGGCCTGGGCCCCGTCCCGCAGCGTGCTGTCGTATATCTCGATTCTCTTTGTCTCGTTATCCATAGCTTCGTCTCATCTGCAGAAGTGTATCGCCTTTGGGGTCCGGGCATCCGGGACCGAAAAAAAGAACCGGCCCTGAAGACTTCTATCTCCTCAGGGCCCGTCAAATTGCTCTAACGGGAGACTTATTCAAACTCGCTGGTGTCTACAGGCACTTTCGTCGGAGCCTTCTTGACATCCACCAGCGGCAGGCCCGAAGGCGGCAGCGGCATGGGGAAATCTTCGGGATTCACCTTCCTGACCGGGGCCGGAATAGCATCCCCAGAAGTCGCCGGACGCGTGGTCGGACTCTTGCCGATGCTCTCCAAATCAATCAGTCCGCCAGGTTTCTTCGTCGTGGGGACTGGAATGGGTTTGGCGATCCCAACCGGCTTGGGTTTGGTGATCTCAACCGGCTTGGGTTTGGTGACCTCGATCGGTATGGGCTTGGCTATCTCGACCGGTTTGGGTTTGGCGACCTCAAGCGGTTTGGGGGTCGTGAACTCAATCGGTTTTGGTTTGGTGACTTCGACCGGGATCGGCTTGGCTGTCTCGATCGGCGTTGGGTTGGCTAATACGATCCGCTGGGGCGACGTAAGCTGGAACGGAGTTGGCTTGGGGATCTAGACAGGGACCG
>CAYMSH010000132.1:0-14682 GCA_964392945.1 uncultured Planctomycetaceae bacterium
CAGCCTTCCCGGCGGCCAGGCTTACCACCGCCGACGAGCCGAACGCCAGGTTCGCCCGGATCGAAACCCCAAACGGACCTTTCAACTGTCGGACCTCGACGACGATCTCGACAGTCTCGCCGGCCCGGATGCTCGTCAACATATCCGGTCCCATGATCGCAGCCTGTGGGCCGGTCCTTGCGGCGATCAGCGCAAAACCGCAGGCCGCGGAACTCGGCCTGGGCGCAGCTTGATCAGACAAGAGAACTCGCGGCGGCGCAAAAACAGGTTCCGCCGCCGTCGCGCCAAGCGCAAGCACGCCGAGCACGAGAACCGCCGCCAATCTTCGAATTGACATCGCCAGACTCATAACTGAACTCCGATCCGCACGTTTAAGATTCTATCGCAACCCGCAGATCAATCAACGCATTTTTGCCGCCCAAACTCGTCAAGAAACTCACGCGGGTCAAACAATCGGCGACAATACTCCGAGAACCTGCTGGACAATGGCGCCGATTCTTGTCAGATTAGCACGCAAACGACGGTTTCTACGTAAATTGACACCAAAGGACGCTCAAAGATGACCACGCCGAACGAAGAAAAACCCGCTGATTTCATCCGCACGATAGTCGCCGAGGACATAGCGGCCGGCAAGAACGACGGGCGCGTACACACGCGTTTCCCTCCCGAGCCCAACGGCTACCTGCACATCGGACACGCCAAGGCGATCTGCATCGACTTCGGCATCGCCGAGGATTTCGGCGGCAAGTGCAACCTGCGAATGGACGACACCAACCCGATCGCCGAGGAGCAGGAGTTCGTCGATGCGATCCAGGAAGACATCAAGTGGCTCGGCTGGGACTGGACCGGCGGAATGTTCTTCGCGTCAGACTACTTCGAGCAGATGTACGAATTCGCGATCCAGCTCATCAAGGACGGCAAGGCGTACGTAGACGATCTCAGCGCCGAAGATATCCGCGAATATCGCGGCACACTGAGCGCACCGGGCAAGAACAGCCCCTACCGCGATCGCCCCGCAGAAGAAAGTCTCGACCTGTTTGAACGCATGAAGGCAGGCGAGTTCCCCGACGGCACGCGCGTGCTGCGCGCCAAGATCGACATGGCGTCTCCGAACTTCAACATGCGCGACCCGGTCATGTACCGCATCCTCCACGCGGTGCATCCGCATCGCGGGGATGAATGGTGCATCTACCCGATGTACGACTGGGCCCACGGGATCGAGGATTCGCTGGAAGGGATCACCCACTCGCTGTGCGATCTGGACTTCGAGAACCACCGCCCGCTGTACGACTGGTTCCTGGACCAACTCGGCGTGCACCATCCCCAGCAGATAGAATTCGCCAGGTTCAACTTAACATACACCGTCACCAGCAAGCGGAAGCTCAAACAGCTCGTCGAACGCGGGCTGGTGAGCGGCTGGGACGACCCGCGGCTGCCGACGCTGCGCGGATTGCGCCGCCGCGGCTTCACGGCCGGGGCGATATGCGCGTTCATGAAGCATATCGGAATCAACAAGTTCATCAGCACTGTCGATTCGGCGCTGCTGGAGCATTTCGTTCGGAAGGATTTGAATCTGACCAGCCAGCGCGTGATGGGCGTACTCCGCCCGCTGAAAGTCGTCATCGACAACTATCCCGAAGACCACGTCGATGAGCTTGACGCTGTCAACAACCCCGAAGACGAGTCTGCCGGGATGCGAAAAGTCCCCTTCTCGAAGGTCATCTACATCGAGCAGGGAGACTTCATGGAAGATCCGCCGAAGAAGTTCTTCCGCCTGTCGCCGGGTAAGGAAGTACGACTCAGATACGCCTACTTCATCACGTGCAACAGCGTGGTCAAGGACGATGACGGGAATGTAGTCGAACTCCACTGCACGTACGACCCGGAAACCCGCGGCGGCGACGCACCCGACGGGCGTAAAGTCAAAGCCACGCTCCACTGGGTCTCAGCGGCTCACGCCCTGGACGCGGAAATCCGCCTCTACGATCACCTGTTCACGAAGGAAAACCCCAGCGACGTAGGCGAAGACGAAGACTGGCTCGACGGGGTGAACCCCGATTCGCTGGAAGTGCTCCAAGGCTGCAAGATCGAACCGTCACTGGCCGGCTTGCCGGTAGGAGCCAGAGTCCAGTTCGAACGCCAGGGCTACTTCTGCATCGACCAGGATACTACCGAAGACAAGCTGGTGATTAACCGCACACTGTCCCTGAGAGACACCTGGGCCAAGATCCAGAAGCAGCAGAAGCAGAAGAAGCCGCGGAAGCGACAAGAGCGACAAGAGCAGCAAAATCCAGGCAAAGAATAGATCCCCCGCGCCGCCTTCGGCGGGCCTGCGCCTTACGGGCCGACGGCCCGACTCGATCTTGGCCGCAAATATCCGCGCCATCCGTGCTATCCGCGGCAAATGCCGTTAAGCCCTCGCCGTTACTTGGAAATTGGATATTCCTTGTTGTCCAGTTTAGCCATTTTACGCCGCCCCGCACAACGCATATGAAAGGGCTTGCGATAGATCGTTCAATTTCCATCGCTGACGGGAGTTGAATCTACGATGATTAGTCAAGAGGCTTGTTTCAGGCCCGCAGGCCCTGTCGGCCTTTCAGGCCTAAACCGAACGGCACGGTAAAATGGCTAAACTGGACCTTGTTGTTCTGTTGGATATTGATCCGTCGTCTGCGATTCACTCCTTCGCAGCCAAGCAGTTGTCAATCCGCAGCAGCGTCTTTTCCTTGCCGAGGAACATGAGCGTCTCGCCGATTGACGGGCTTACTGCTTTTCCTGCTACTGCTACTCGGATCGGCTGGGCTACTTTGCCCATTCCGATCTCTTTGGCCTCGCATATGTCGGCGATTAACTGTTCGATCGCTTCGCCGGTCCATTCGCAGCCGGCCAGAGATTCGCGAAGTTCGGCCAGCATCGCCCAACCGGCGCCTTCGGCTTTGTTGAGCCATTTTTTCACGGCCTTGGGATCGTATTCGATAGCCGATTCGTCGGCGAACAGGATTCCGCTCTTTGCGATGATGTCGGCGAAGGTGCGGAAACCCTTGTTGGCCTGCAGGATTCGTCGCAGCAGATCGTCGTCATCGCTCGGGATCGGCGTTTCGTTGATGGAGAGATAATCCTTGAACGCTTCAAGCAGGCGGTCTTCGCTCGCCGCGGCCGCTGCGTCGGTGTTGAACGCCAGCAGCTTGTCGCGATCGAACTTGGCGTTGGTCCTGCCGACGCGATCCGGGGCGAACAGTTCGATGAGCTCATCGAGCGAGAACCGCTCGATATCTGCTCCGGGGTTCCAGCCCAGCAGCGCCAGGTAGTTGATCATCGCTTCGGGGAGATATCCGGCCTTTCGGAACGCGAACACTTCGACATCGCCGTCGCGTTTTGAGAGTTTTCGTCCCTGGACGTCCATTATCAGCGGCAGATGACAGTAGCCCGGCTCGTCGAATCCCATCGCCTGGCGCAGCAGCTTGTGGCGCCACGATTGGCCGAGGAACTCCTGGCCGCGCATGATGTAGTTAACGCCCATCAGCGCGTCGTCGATCACGTTGGCCAGGTGATACGTGGGGTAGGTGTCGGCCTTGAGGATAATGAAGTCGTCAGTCTGGTCGGCGGGCATCGTAACTTCGCCGAACGCATCGTCGTTGATCGTTACGTCGCCGTCGGGGCAGAGGAACCGCACCACTACCGGTCGGCCTTCAGCTCTCGCCTTTTCGGCGTCTGCGGCGCTCGGCAGCGGATCGGGGCGCGGGTAGGTGAAGTTCTGCTTTGCTTCCTGGGCGGCGGTTCGCATCGCGTCGAGCTCTTCGGATGTATCGAACGCATAGTACGCCTTGCCTTCAGCCAGGAGCTTATCGACATACTCGCGATAAATATCCAGCCGCTCGCTCTGTCGATACGGCGCATTGGCCCCGCCGATATCGGGACCCTGGTCCCATTTGATCCCGAGCCAGTTGAGGTCTTCGATAATCTTGTCGATCGCCGACTCGTCATGACGAGCCCGATCGGTGTCTTCAATGCGCAGCACGAACTGGCCGCCAGTCTTGCGAGCCATCACAAAACCGAACAGCGCGGTCCGAGCACCTCCAACGTGAAGGTAACCGGTAGGCGAAGGCGGGAAGCGAGTAGTTAGTTCATTCATGATGTGACCTGTTTTCGTGGTCAGTGAACAACAACGGCCAACGCCTCGGGTTTCGAGACGTTAGCCGTTGCCGTCACTTGGAATTTGGACATTCCTTGTTGGACATTGGATATTGTTCCACCGCCTTACGTCGGTCGATCGTCTTCTGTGACCTTGTCGTAGAACTTTATGAAGTCATCGACCTCTTCGTCCTCGGCGTCGAGCCAGGCCATGGCGCTGGACGGATGCTGATTCAGGATGCCGGTGATCATGTACGGGATATTGTAACCCCAATGCCATTCGCGAGTCAGCGGCATGATCGACTCGCCGATGACTCTCAGCAGCGGTTTGAGGTTGAATTTCGGGTTCTTCAGGAAGCCCAGCAGCAGTTCCAGCGGGCAATTGCCGGCCGCTCGGCCCATACCGTAAAGCGTGCCGTCAACGTAGTTACAGCCCTTTATGATGCCTTCGATCGTATTGGCGAAGCCCAACTGCTGGTTGTTATGGCAGTGGATGCCGACTTCCTTATCGCCAGTCAGGTGCTCTTTGTACTTGTCTACGTAGTAGTGGACCTGCTCGCTGTAGAGCGAACCGAAGCTGTCGACAACATAGGCGGCTTTGGCGTTGGTTTCGGTGTTTATCTGGTCCAGCGCCTCATCGAGGAACATACCGCCCTCGTGCGAAATCGCCATGATGTTGACCGCAACCTCGTAGCCCTGTTCGTCGGCGACCTGCGCCAGGCGAACCGCCTTGTCGATGTCCTTGACGTAAGTAGCAACGCGGATCATGTCCACAAGCGACTCATCGGCGGGTATCACATCCTGGGGAAATGACTTATGCGCATCCATCATGACCGCAAGCTTCGTATCGCCGGGGTCTACGTCGCCGACTACGCGTTTGAGGTCTTCCTCATCGCAGAAGCGCCAAGCGCCGTATTCGTCCGTCGAGAACATCTTCTTGGAGTTGCGATAACCAAGCTCAACGTAATCCACGCGGGCTTCGCAGACCGCTTTGTAGACGTTTTCCACCAGTTCGTGTGGGAAATGCGAGTTATTCATCAATCCGCCATCACGGATTGTGCAGTCCACAACCTTAATCTCCGGACGAAACATTTTTCCATACTCCATATCTTAATTCACCGTAGTTACGCGAACCGATTATTCTACACCAAAGCGTCTGCTTTGTCGCCCCCTAAAATTTCGCCCGCCAGCGCGAACAAGCCAAACGGGCAATTTGCTGATAATTTGAACGTTTTAATGTATGCTATGTAAAACAGCAACAACCATATTTTTATTGCATCCGTGGAGAGATAGTAAAAATGCACATACGATCCTGCAAGTTCTCGATAACACTGAGCGTAATATTCGCTTTGGCCCTGGGTCTCCTGGCCGGGCGGGCCGAGGCATTCAAGCCGCTGACAACCAAGGTGATCAAAGGCGGAGACGCCCCGCTGAAGATCAGCGTCGATATCACAGGCGCCAAGGACCTGTGGCTGCTGGCCACGTCGGGCCCCGACGACTACCATCACGATCGAGCGGCCTGGGGCTCGCCGGTTCTCATCGATGCGGCCGGGAAGAAGATCGACCTGACGACGATCAAGCCGACGGCGCTGACGGCCGGCCACGGAAGCCTCAGGGTCAACATGGGCCTGTCTTCAAACGTGCTGCAGATCGGGCGCAAGAAATTCAAGAAGGGACTCCTGCTCCACGCGCCGAGTTCCATACACTTCAAGCTTGACGGCAAGTACGTACGGTTCGAGGCCGAAGTCGGCATAGGCGCCGGGGCCGGCAAAAACGGAAGCTGCACTTTCCGCGTGCTGGACAAGTACGACCCGGCCGGCATGAAAAAGTACCCCCTGGGCAAAAAGGTGTTCGTTGAGAAGAACGCCCCCCGCGGCCGGCCCGCACGAGCCCCGCGCGCCGCGACGCCGATAGTCAACATCAAGGCCCTGGGCCTGGCGATCGCGGACCTGACGGCGACGTACAAGGATCGCTACCCCAAAGGCGCCGAATACGCCAAGCGACTCGAAGCCGTCAAGGCGATGACCGCCGGCCAAGAGCAGACCAACGCGTTCAAGGCCCTGCAGACAGAAGCACTGCTGGCCAACCCGCTGCTGGACTTCGACAAGCTGCTGCTGGTCCGTCGCAAAGCGAACCGCATGGGGCTGCCCCGCAACTGGCAGAGCAACTCGTCTGTAAGCAAGACCGGCTACGATAATGATATCGCCGTTTTGTCTCCGGTAACTCCCAAGGGCGAGTTCACCACACTGTTCAAGCCCGAAAAGGGCGAATACGTCGGACATGTAGACCTTCACTTCAATGCTGACAAAATGCTGTTTTCCATGCCGTCCGAAGGCGGACGCGGCGCCTGGCAGATCCACGAAATCAAGGCCGACGGGACAGGCCTGCGACAGGTATCGCCCACTCGCAAGGAAGAATCCTACACTAACAACTACGATGCATGCTACCTGCCCAACAGCGACATTCTCTACACGTCGACCGCTCCGCACATCGCCGTTCCCTGCGTAAGGGGAAGCTCTCCAGCAGCGATGCTGTTCCGCATGAAGCCCGACGGAACCAACATCCGCCAGTTGTGCTTCGACCAGGAACACAGTTGGCACCCCGCGGTTCGACAGGACGGAACGATACTCTACTCGCGATGGGAATACGCCGACCTGCCCCACTCCAACTCGCGAATGATGTTCACGATGAACCCCGACGGAACGAATCAGCGAGCCTATTACGGCAGCGGTTCGTTCTGGCCTAACTCGATCTTCTACGCACGTCCGATCCCGGGACACTCGACAATGTTTGTCGGCGTTATCACAGGTCACCACGCACCGGCTCGCATGGGCGAACTGATAATATTTGATCCCGCCCGCGGAACGAAAGAAGCCGACGGAGTCGTCCAGCGAATCCCCGGCCACGGCCTGAAGGTCGAGCCGCTGATCCGCGATGGTCTTACCGGCGGGTCCTGGCCGAAGTTCCTTACCCCCTACCCGCTCAGCGAGAAGTACCACCTGGTCTCGATGAAGCCAAACGGACGCGCCGCCTGGGGCCTATACCTTGTCGATACGTTCGACAACATGCTGCTGATCAAGGAAGACCCCGCTTACGCGATGCTCGAACCGGTCCCGTTCCGCAAAACGCCGATGCCGCGCATCGTGCCTGACAGAGTCGACCCGTCGCGCAAAGATGCGATCGTGATGATATCGAACATCTACTACGGTCCGGGCCTGGCCGGCGTGCCGAAAGGCGAAGTCAAGAAACTCCGCCTGTACACTTACACGTTCGGTTACGGCGGAGTCGGCGGGCTTTACGGTTCGATCGGAATGGACGGACCCTGGGACATGCGACGCACGCTGGGGACCGTGCCTGTGGAGCCGGACGGTTCGGCTTCGTTCGTAGTGCCGGCAAACACGCCGATCGCCGTCCAGCCGCTGGACAGCGAAGGCAAGTCGATGCAGATCATGAGAAGCTGGTTCACCGCGATGCCCGGCGAAACGCTGTCATGCCTGGGATGCCACGAGGATGCAAAAGACGCCCCGCCGGCGGGGATTCCGATCGCCGCGAGAAAAACGCCGGCCAAGATCACGCCGTGGCACGGCCCGGCGCGCAACTACGAGTTTACGCGCGAAGTTCAGCCCGTGCTCGACAGGTTCTGTGTCGGTTGCCACAACGGACAAAAACGCGACGACGGGAAGACACTGCCCGACCTCCGCGGGACAGAGATGCTGAAGGGCTGGACCACAAAGATGGCCGGCAACACAGGCAAAGGCACCGGCGGCAAGTTCTCGGTGGCGTACGGAACGCTGCACCGCTACGTGAGGCGCCCGGGCATCGAGAGCCCCATGCCGATGATGACGCCGATGGAATTCCACGCCGACACCACCGAACTGATCCAGATGCTCATGAAGGGCCACAACAACGTCAAGCTCGACGCCGAAGCCTGGGACCGCCTGATAACCTGGATCGACTTCAACGCACCGTACCACGGGCGATGGTCCACTCTCGTCGGAAAGAAGGCGGCCGAAAGCAAAGAGCAGCTTCGCGCCATGACGCGGAAGCTCTACGCAAACGTTGACGAGAACCACGAGTTCCTGCCCAAACTGTCGGTGATGAAGATCACGCCGATCATCCCCGAACCGCTCAAGCCGTCGGCGCCGGTCAAGATCAACGGCTGGCCGCTTGCCGACGCGGCGAGCCTGGTAAAGGATCGCAAGCCGCTGTCGATCGAACTGGCCAAGGACGTGAAGATGGATTTGGTCTACGTACCGGCCGGCAAGTTCGTAATCGGATCGACTACGGGATACGCCGACGAAGCGCCCGTCGCCCCGGCCACGATAGCCAAAGGCTTCTGGATGGGCAAACTGGAAGTGACTAACGCACAGTTCCGCGCGTTCGACGCCAAGCACGACTCCCGCGAAGAAGACCGCCACGGTTACCAGTTCGGTATACCGGGCTACACCGTAAACGAACCGGACATGCCGGCGGTGAGACTCTCGTGGCACCAGGCGGTTGAATTCTGCAAGTGGATGTCGGCCAAGACCGGCAAGAAAGTCGCACTGCCGACTGAAGCACAATGGGAATGGGCCTGCCGCGCCGGAACCGACACCGAAATGTCGTTCGGCAAGCTGGGTACGGATTTCTCCAAGCACGCCAACATGGGCGACATAACGCTGTCGGCGTTCTCCGGTAACCCGTACAGGCTCGACTGGAAAACCGCCCAGTACAAAAACCCGACGAACATATTCGACAACTGGATCCCCCAGGACGGGCGATTCAACGACGGATGCTTCGTCTCCGACACCACGGGCAAGTACGAGCCCAACGCCTGGGGCCTGCACGACATGCACGGCAACGTGGCCGAGTGGACTCGATCGCTGTACAAACCGTATCCGTACTCCGAAACTGACGGGCGGAACGACCTGACGGCAAAAGGCAAACGCGTGATCCGCGGCGGGTCGTGGTACGATCGACCCAAACGATGCACGTCGAGCTACCGCTTCGGATACCGCGACTACCAGAAGGTCTATAACGTTGGTTTCAGAGTTGTTATCGAAGACTGATTCTTCATTTGGCATTTGGAATTTGGAATTTGGGATTTAACGGCAACGACTTAACGACCACGGCGGGCAGGCTCCGAATTGCGGCCGTGATTCTGACAGCACTATGCCTGACGGCAGTCGCTAAGGCGGGGCTTCCGCCGGTTCGCACTATCACGAGCGGTCCGAAGTTTCATTGGTTTGGTTACTACGACAAGCTGCAGTTCGATCCGAGCGGGCGGTACGTTTTGAGCATGCAGGTTGACTTCGAGCATCGCAGCCCGCGGGCCGACGATGTTATCAAGATCGGCATGATCGATCTGGCCGGCGGCGACAAGTGGATCGAACTGGGCGAAAGCCGAGCCTGGGGCTGGCAGCAGGGATGCATGCTGCAGTGGGTCCCGAAGACCAAGAGCACGGTCCTGTGGAACGATCGCCAGGGCGACAAGTTCGTATGCCGTATCATGGACGTTAAGACTCGCAAGAAACGCACGATTCCCCACCCGATCTACACGGTAACGCCTGACGGCCGATTCGGGGCGTCAGTGGACTTCCGCCGCATTCAGGACCTTCGCCCCGGCTACGGATACGCCGGACTGCCGGATCCGAACAGGAAGCTCATGGCGCCGAAGGATTCCGGGATTTGGATCGTTGACCTGGCCAGCGGCAAGGGCAAACTGATCGTAACGCTTGACCAGATCGCCAGGATCCCCTTCAGCGGGCGAAAGACCGTAGGCGCCAAGCATTACTTCAATCACCTGCTGTTCAACACTGACGGCACGCGGCTTGAGTTCCTGCATCGCTATCGCCCCAACGGCGGCCGGGGCGGGTTCATCACGCGGATGCTGACCTGCGGACTCGACGGCTCGGACGTTCGCACGATCGACCCGTCGGGTTGGACATCGCACTTCATATGGTGCGGGACCGACAAGATACTGGCATGGGCGCGCCACAAGAAGTCCAGCGGTTTCTTCCTGTTCGAGGACAAGCCCGACGGCGGGAAGGTCGTCCAGGTCGGCAAAGGCGTGATGACCGCAAACGGGCACTGCACCTATCTGCCGTGCGGCAAGTGGATCCTGAACGACACCTACCCGCAAGGACGCGAAAGGCTTCAAAGCGTCTACCTGTACCACATCGCCACGGGCAAACGCATCTCACTGGGCAAGTTCCATCGGCCGAAGAAATACGCCGGCGAGTGGCGCGTAGACACGCACCCCAGAGTCAGCGGCGACGGCAAGACAGTCTGCATCGACAGCGCCCACACCGGAGCGGGCAGACAACTCCACCTGATCGACATCAGCAGAATAGTAGCAAACCCGCCAAAACCGTAAAGGAGCCGTTGGCGTTCATATCTCGCAATTCATTCAGGCCTCACTTGACATTGCAGATTCTCTTGCCACCGCGGTCGATCGACAGGCGTGTTCGTCCGTCCTTGTCAGCAACAAACCTCAGCGTATCGGTCTGCTTTCCAAACTCCAAGGTCACAGTCGAACCATCATCCGACAGCGTTGTCTCGGGCAGCGATTCGCCTTTTCTGAATGCGTGCAGCATCACCTTGAAATGACCGATCTTCGCCTTCTGCGACATTACCAGGCGGTGATAGGCGTACTTGCGATTGCGGAACGTGCGACTGACCGGGTCGAGTTTCAATCCGCCGTCGCCGCCGGCGAAAACCCGCACCAGCAGGCGGCGATCGGTCTTGTCGGCCAGGATGACATCAAGAATACTCCCGCCGCTCGTTTTCGTCGACTGTTTCAACACGATCTTCAGATCGTCGGGAATCTGCATCAACCACGTGTATTCGCGGGCCTTGTCGTCCTTCTTAATATCATCGACGATTATCGCATAAGGACGCTCCCCGCGAACCAGCCCGCACGTGCGATATGCGTACTTCACCGGGTTGTAATCGACCCAATAACCATGGCCGCCGGGGTCGCGCCTCGGCGCCGGGTTGAAGCCGGTATTCCAGTTCGGCAGAAAACTCCAGGGCTGATCCATCCAGGGAAGCAGGCTCTTGTGCAGGCGCGAATCGTTCGGCGTTACCGGAACCGGCACAGCGCCCTTCTTTATGCGATCTGCAGTCACCAGCAGATGACTGTACGCCCAGGCCGCATCGGCCGCGGCGAAAGTTGCAACCGAATTGTTATCCAGCGCGACGGTCCGCCCGGCCGGGCAGCGACCGCCGGACTTACCCTGGCCTTTCCCGTCGACCAGCACAACCGAATGGAACTCCGAGGTGTCTTCGACCTCTTCGGTGCGATGGGCCCACAACCGTCCCAACGCAGCAAACACGAATTCGTTTCGCGAGGCGCGAGTATGTCCGCCGGGCACGTTTCGCGGTTCGAAATACAGAAACGCCGCATCGCGGTCCCATCCGCTGCGCGCGGTCATCAGCCCGCGATAATCGCTGTAGTAGCCCAGCGGTTCGGAGCCTTTTAATCCGGCCATCACGCGATCGAAAGCCTTGTCGTAATCGTACTGCCCGTCTTTGGCCCCAATCGGATCGTCGGCGATGTAAACGTTCCAAGGCGGCGGGTACGTCGTACGACAGTTCGGCCAGGAGCCCACAGCCCCTTCTTTGAAACGATCCCGCACCGTGGCGGCGTAAAGCAGATCTATCACCGGGTCGCTCGGATGGGCATATTTGAAGTGTCGGATATCATGGACCAGCGGTGCGGCGCAGGTCTCGAACATGTGTTCGCCGCCCCAGGGCAGCATGACGTGCAGCAGGAATTTTCGAACGTGATTCTTCGAGTGGATCGTGCCGATATGCCGCTGGCCCCGCATCGCCATGGCGCCGTACCACCTGGCGCCGTAGAACGATTTGTTAAGCCCCTCGAACGGAGCCCCTTGCGGGCCGGCGGCGATGTACACCCACTTCTTGAGCCCGGCGGCCATACGTTCATAAGTGACCGGATCGGCGCCTTCCTCGCCTTCGATCGCCAGGGCCATCGGAAGCATGTTGGCGTGGATCACGTTCCAGTTGCTCGTGTTGCCCGGAAACGCCGGCAAGTGGTCCAGGCTGATATAGGTCTTGTTCTTCAGTATCCCGGCGATGCATTCACGAACGATTCTCCGCTGATCGTCGCTCATCCACTTGTGCGCCCAATCGTATGTCAAGCCCAGCGACTGGCTCGATATCGACTGGTAGATACGCTGCCAGTCATTGCTCGCGGTCCACTTATTCATGTCCTTTTCGAACCGACCGGCCAGCGTCGTTAGCGCAGCAGCGATGCGTTTCCCGCCGGCCGCGTCGTCGTCGATCAGGCATCGAAACGCTTCGTAAGGCAAAAGGTGCATCAGATAATGCCTGCCGCTGGCGTGCGGTTTATCGTCCCATTTTTTCTCCAACTCGCTCGGAACTTTGCCGCTGGCCAGCTCGTTTATCCAGCCGCCGACCCACGGACCGCGGAAGCCCATACGCCGATGGATCCCATATCCCTTCTTGCGATACCGTTCAATATCCGCCGGCTTGGGTTTGTACGGGACCGACTCCCAATCTTCGCGCTTCGGCGAGACTTGGAGCAGCCGCCCGCGAATGGCCATGTACTGCAGCTTGCCGATATGCGTTTCCTTCAAACGCTTGCGAATTGCGGGTATCTCGTCGGGACCGAAGTAGATTCGCGGGTGAATGCCGGGCTTTGGCGGAGCCTTGAATCGCTCTGCGGCAAAGCTCTTTGCCAGCCTGGCCTCCGGGGGCCACTTCGCCAGCGGCGGGAAGTATTTGGCGATCTCGTCGGCGGTGTATCCGGTGCGGGCGGCGGCCTGGCCGATCGTTTCGCCATGAATATCCGGAGCCGGGTCGGCGCCGAAACAGGTCGATCCGCACACAAACAGCACAAGCATACCGATACGCATTACGTGCCTCATCCTATGCTCCTTCGTTAGTGTCCCGTCGGCAAACCGGGGAGCGTTACTTCTTCAGAGTTATCGTGTCGATGTAGAACCATGTGCTGGCGTCGTTGCGGAACGTCAGGAATATGTGGTTGTGGTATCCCTTGGGCAGAGTGAGCGTGTATTCGTACCAACTGTTTCCGCCCTTTAACGGTCCCAGAGTCGCCAGGAGCTTGCCCTTGGCGCTGTAGGCCTTGATATGCGTATTGAATATCGCCGCACCCTTGTAGTGGATCGACTTTATGCTGCTGGAGGAGAATATCTCGTAGACGACGTCCTTGCCTGTCTTCTGGTTGAAATACACCCCGCCGCCGCCGACAAACGGGGTCCGAGCGTCGAGGCCCTTCTGGACCGGGAACTTGCCCTGCTTCGTGCCGGCTTTGAACAACTTCATGCTCTTCTTTGCGTGAAAGATGATCCGGTCCCGTTTGACTGCCGGCATGCCGGCGGCCGCCATCTTCTCCAACTCCTTGTCGATCTTATCGATCGCCATTTTCACCGATACGCCTGTGACGCCTTTAGCGTTTCCGGCGTCAAGGAACTGCTGGTAGTACGATTGAGCCCGCACGAGCATCGCAGCCTTGCTGTACTGGGCCGACTTGGGGCAGAGCGCCTTGTAGTACCAGTCGCCCAGTTCGCGGCAGACGTCGCCCTGGATTTCCGAAGCCTCTTTCGCCGCCAGCGGCACGTAAGTTCGATACGCCGTATCGACGTCCTCGTTGAGATACTCTGCAGCCTGGGCAGGACTGTTCAGGTCGATCACCAATGCGTTAAGGAGCAGCGTTCTCGTTGAGACCATGTCCGGCTTGGTTTTCAATACGGTCTTGTACTGGGCGATCTTCTTTGACACGTTCATGCGATGCGTCGCGGTGCGCAGTTCGCGGCTGAGTTCAGCCTTTTCCGGCAGCTTCAACATAGTGGCCACGGAATACGCCTCTCGATACGCCGAGGCGGCTCCGGCCCAGTCGCCCTTGGCTCCGCAGGACTGGCCCTGTTCTTTCTGCAACGCTATGAGTTTGGCGCCGATTGTCGCCTTGGCCTCTCGCGACTTGGACGCACGGAACAGGCGCCTCTGCAGGTCAATATCCAACCCGCGCCATTCGTCGGCGCGATCCGGGGCGACTTTGCCCAGGAGCGTCAGTGAGTTTTGGACGGCGGTCCTGGCCTTGGGCGAAGCCATACTCTTCATGCCGTACTGGATGGCTCTGACCAGCATTACAGCCTGAATCTCGGGAGTGTCTTTGGCCACCTCGGCCGCAACATAGAGCTTCTCAGCCCGTTCAGCGTTGCTGCGCGAGTCGCCGACGATCTGCGTGATAAGTTGCTCAACAGCCTCATCGGCCGAAACAGGCTCCGCGCCAATGCACGCAAAAAGTACCGCTGTAGCGATTCCGAGTATAAAAGTACGCTTCATTTTCCCGACTCCTCTGGGGCCTCTTAGAGACCGCACCACCCGCTGGTCCAGGCGGGATCATACCATGACAAACGCCTGGAATCCCGCCCTATTGCCCTTGGCTGTACCCACATCTTGCGGGACTCATGAAACAGGCTGTTTGTCTATTCCATCCGGGCGGGAGCAATTAGAGGCCAACATTCAACAGCCAGCAAGAAACTCACAAGTCTCAAGTAACGA
>CAYMSH010000133.1:0-14613 GCA_964392945.1 uncultured Planctomycetaceae bacterium
CCACCTCGGCTCCGATTACCCTGCAGGTGGCGATCTACAGTTCGCACAGTTACGGGATCAAGCAGACAACCTACAGCAGCGGAGGCGGTTCGTTCGGAGCCCGGGACACCTCGTTCATGGTCCGCAACGGACGGGCCAACAGCCCGCCCACGCTGCACGTGGTCACATCCAAACACGCCAAGGTCCGTCCGAGCGTGCAGGTCCAGAGCAACCAGATATACGTGCGGTATTCGATCACCGTCCCCGCCAGGAAAACCGTAATCATCTGCCACTTCGAAAGCCAGAACCGCGACCAGAACGCCCACCTGAAACTGATGAAGAAGTTCCCGAGCCGCAAGCTCTTCAAGGATCTCCCCGGCTCGGTCCGCGCGATGATAGTTAATATGCGAGCCGGCGGCGGGATCGGCGGGGTGGACCTCGATCGCAGAGACACCTCGGATTCGGTGCTGCTGAAGAGCGGCGATCCGATGTACGGTTCGGTTAAGAATGCGACGTTCAAAGTCAAAACGCTGCTCGGCGAGCTCGACCTGCCTGCGGCCCGGATTATCGGAATGTCCGGCGGGCGCGGGCGAAGCGTGCGATTCGTACTGCTTGACGGGCAGGTTATAAGCGGTCAACTCGCCGGCAAAACGCTGCAGTTGGACCTCGACGGCGAGGGTCTGCTGCGTATTCCGTACGACAAGATCGCACAGTGGTCCTATCGCGTGACAGCGGCCAGGCCGAACGATGATAAGTTCGGCGGGGCGTATGTTGTTTTGCGCACCGGCGATCGCCTGGGTTTCGATCCCAGGGCCATGGATATAAAACTCCTCACTCGTCACGGATTGGTCGAGCTTGAATCCGAGCGTCTCTTGGAACTGGCGATGGACAATCCGGGCAACGCCGTGCACCGGGCGGTGTTCGTTAACGGCTCGCGGCTCGGCGGATTCCTTGAGCCCGAGAAACTGAGGCTGAAACTGAAACTGGGCAAAACTGTCACTGTTTCTCGCGACATGATAGCGAAGATGCGGTTCGCCGAAGAGGAACAGCCCGACAGCACGCTTACGCATGTGGTGCTGACCAACGGTGATGAACTTTTCGGTTCGCTGACCGCCGGCGCGTTCCAACTGGCTACCGATTTTGGTGACATTGATATCGATTCGTCGCGCGTCAAGTCGATCAGGTTCCGACCTGAAGATCTCGGCCGGACGATTGTTGGAATGTGGAAGGGCTCGATTCTCAAGGGACGATTGGGCAAATCGCAGATCGGATTTGCAGTATCGCCCCAAACCGTGCTGAATATCCACGCCGGGCAGTTCGTCTCGATTAGATGCCCGCTTCCGCTGCCGCCTAAAGCCGCTCGCGCCGAGGTCGAAAAACTCATCGCTCAACTCGGAGCCGAAAGCTATCAGGACCGCCAGAAAGCATCGAAGAAACTGCTCGAACGGGGCAAGAGCATTTCGCTCATACTGCGAAAGCATCTGGCCAGCAGCGATCCGGAAGTTCGCCAGCGGATCGAAGACATACTCGAACAGCTCGGCAGCAGCACAGCTCCGGCGCCTGCCCCCGCCGGTAGGGGAGGGACCATACTCAGACTTGGCGGGCGCCAGGCCGAGCTAATGATAGCCGACTGACAATCTGGATCGGCGGGATGAGAGTATGACTTGCAGCATGACTGCAAGAGCAGGCGTGCCAGCGGATGCCGGCGGAAATGCCCAAGCACGCTGTTGGCATGTTCCTGTCAGTCAACCCGAAGTGCGGACGCCAAACTCGCTGATCCGCTTCAGGCGTCTACTGTTTGCGTTCGAAATACCACGTTCTGAACCGTGACTTAATGACCAGCTTTTCGGCTTCTTGCGATTCAAGCCTCACACTGCACATCTGATCGGTAACGTACATGAAGAGCTGCCCACCGCCCGAATCGGAGAGGTCTTCGGAAGCATCATCGGGATAATCATACCACCAGTAGCCGTACAAGATCTTCTTCTCGCCATCAAGCGTAAAGACACTTCCCGTCCGGTCGAACAGGAAAGTGCGCTCGGCTGCTTTCGTCGCTGCTCTGGACCCTCTTTTTGTCGCTTTCAGGATCCACACGCCGGCGACTTCTTTGTCTCTGGGCCCGCCGAATGTCTCGCTTTTATCTTCCCCGGTAACCAGACGCGGATCGGTAATCTTCGGCAGGGGGCCCCTGGTGAAATCACTCCGGAGGTTCACAAATGGTTTACCGTTCTTCGTAATTGTCGCCGTGATAACCGCCGACTCAGTCAGTTCAAAGGGTCCTGCATATTCCACGGGCTCAGAATCGTTGACCGAGTAGGTAATGCCGAAGAGAGCATCGTCAACTTTTCCGCGAAGAGCTATCCGGTCTAAGTCTATCGCGACTTTCGTGCTATTGGGAAAGCGCGTTGGCCCCAGTATGCCCGCGGCGGTTATCACGACAGGGCCGCCGCCGTCAGTGCTCTGGAATATCCCAAGCGACAGCCCATTGAAGGTCTTGCGATGCGTCTCTCGGTGACTTGTAACGTCGAGCGGATCGCCGTTGTCGAACCCCAGCAGCTTTACCGGCCCGTCGATCTTGTAGTCGATGCGGTTGCCCGCCCATGGCACGAAATCCCCCTCGGCGTCATTGATCGTCGTGGTCAGATGGCTGATGTCGCGCGTTGCGGGCTTCATGTTAGTATTGTCGCTTGTGAGTTTGATCGCAGTCGGATTACCCGCGGTTTTGACTACTTTCGTAGCCACAGCCTTGTTATCGCGATATCCGACGGCCTTCAGCGTCCCGGGTCTGTAGGGGACCCGCCACACGAAATCCAGCAGATCTCTCGGCGGTTTCCGGCCAAGCGACTTGCCGTCGAGGAACAGTTCGACCTGATCGCAGTTGGAGTACGCGACTACCGGTATAACAACGCCGTCCATACCGCGATGCGTCCAGTGCGGAAGGATGTGAACCATGGGCTCGTCGGTCCACTGGCTCTGGTAGAAGTAGTAGTGGTCCTTGGGGAAACCGCAGAGATCGATGATGCCGAAATTCCATATCCGCGCCGGCCACTTGCCCCCGCCGAACGAGGCCTCGCCAAGGTAGTCGAAACCCGTCCAGCGAAACTCGCCCATGATCCACGGCGTTGATTTGGTTCGCTTCCAGCACTGCCGGGCCGTGATCCGCACGCCGCAGTTATCGTAAGACGAGCTGTAGCGCATATGCTGGTCAAAGAATATCTGCTTGTCGTTATAGGGCGGGAATGCGTTCCTGGCGATTCCGAGAGCCCGCCACCAGGTGAGCGTGCGGTAGAAACCGCGAGTCTGCAGCGTATGGGGCACCTCAGTCAGCACGACGGGCTTGTCGGGATTTTCGGCGTGGAATTTCTCCAGTATCCCCGGCGTTCCGCCCGGGGCGTTGAACCCGGCCACGTCAACGCCGTACAGGAGACTCCCTCCCGTAGTTGGTCTGGTCGTATCGTATTTCCTGACCTCGCCGGAAATGTCATACTTGTCGTATATCCCGGTCTCGTTGCCGATGCTGTACATGATGACGCACGGGTGGTTGCGGTCTCGCTTGACCCAGTCTCTGACATCGGTTTTCCACCAGGTCTTGAAATGATGCTTGCCGTAGTCGTGCGATGTCTTTGCATGCCATCCGTCGAATATCTCGTCCATGACCATGATCCCCATCTCGTCGCACAGCTCGTAGAAGATCGGTCTGCGAGGATTGTGAGACACGCGAATGGCGTTGCAGCCCATCTCCTTCAGGATCCGCAGGCGCCGCCTGAGCACTTTTTCCGGGATGGCCGATCCGACCAGACCGCCGTCGGAATGCTCGCAGACTCCCTTGAGCTTGGTCGACACGCCATTGAGGAAAAAGCCCTTGCGGGAATCGAACTTCAAGGATCGAATGCCGAATATGGTCTCCTCGGCGTGCATGACCCTCCCCTGGACTACAATCCTGCTGGTCAACTTGTACAGGTAAGGCGAATCCGGCGACCAGAGCGATGGATTAGCGACTTGCAGACGGGGTTTCACGACGACCTGCTTATTGGCGGGGATATTGATCTTCCGGCTGACCGACGCGACCTTGCGGTTCTGCGCATCAAGGACGGCGGTCTCCAGCACGGCATCGCGATCGAGCGCCGTAGCGTTGTTCAATGTCGTTTCAACCGCTACAGTCGCCCTCTGGCCGGTTACTTCCGGAGTCGTAACGAAAACACCCCATTGATCGACGCTTATCTTGTTCTTGGCGATCAGCGTTACGTCCCCATAGATTCCGCAGCCGGGATACCATCGGGCGTTCGGGGCTTTTTCGTTATCGACGCGCACAGCAAGGGAGTTTACGCCCGATTTCAGCTCGTCGGTGATGTCGAGATAGAAGCTTACATACCCGTAAGGCCGCCCGCCCACGTTCTTGCCGTTGACCCAAACCTGGGAGTTCATGAAGACCCCGTCGAACATAATCAGGTACCGACTACCGGGATCGACCGCTGGAATCTCGAAGCTCTTGCGATACCACCCAATCCCTGTGGGAAGATACCCGCCCTGTCCGCCGCAAGGGTTTTTCTTGTCGTACGGCCCGAGTATGGACCAGTCGTGCGGAATTTCTACGGTCCGCCAGCCGGAATCGTCATAGTCGCTTCGCGATGCAAGCGGCGAATCGGAAAGGCTGAATTTCCAGCCGGCCGAATCGATAGCTGGTTTGATATTGTCCGCCGAGCAACCGCTGAACACGGCGAAAGACGTCGCCAGCAGCAGGATCATTGTGAATGCTTTCATGTCTTCGTAACTCCAGTGGGTCTAGAACGGCGTTTGATATCTATGCGGAATTGCGCGGCGTTACCGATGCCTCTTTGGCTGCTGCGGTGCGGTTTCAAGGATTAGTTCGATCGATTCGTGCGGGATCGGGTTCGCCGTCAGCCAGACCGCCGGAGTGATGCTGTCGCCCACCCCGTCGAAACCGAGCAGTACCGCGTCGATCGGCTTTCCGATCATCTCCCTGGTCACCGGTGCGTAGTAAGTGGCGTTCTGGATCGGAGGCCTTACCGGATACTCCCACTGGTTGACGAGATACGACGGTGCTCGCGTGGGGCAGCCGGCCGGCTTGCCCGCCACTCGCAACGCCGCGCAGGCCTTGCCCGGGCCGTGACGCCCGTTGACGGCGATGCAGAGGTAAGCGCCTCTTGCCGCCTCGGGCAGTTTAAACGAGCAGGACCACGCCTTGACCATGTCGGCGGAGTCAAACGACGCCATTAGATTCGAGCCGCGCCATGCGTCGCGTTTCGGTTTCGCTCCGCCCGGCAATCGCCCGGTGACTTCGCGCAGCTCGGTGAACATGCCGGGCATCTTGAAGTATCGCACGGGCCCAGTTCCGGCAAGGTCGATACTCATGCCGCTGTCAGTTCTCTTGAACGGCACGGTTCGCCAACTGGCCAGGTCATTCGAGACCTGGGCGATCAGCGGGCGCGTGCGGGCCCAGCCGAACTGGACTCTCGGATGCCCGCCGCGCCTTACGTATTCGATCTTCACGTCGCAGGTTTGCCCGGCTTTCAGATCGATTGCGCTATCCATCGCCTCCGGAGGGGTGATCACCGCCTTGCCGTTGATCCACAATCGCAGGCCCTTGTTGCCGCCGGCGGTGAACCGATAGGAGCCCGATGCCGGAGGAGTGATCTTACCGGTCCAGCGGACGCAGAAGTCCCTGGATACGCCGTGACCCGGGCCGCGCCACCAGCGGAAGCTGAATTCGCGGTCAACACGCGTAAGCACGGGCTTGCCCTCGAACTTCGAACCCTCGAAGTACACACCGCTCAGCCCGCCGGGTTTGCCGTCGCCGTCGGTCATGTATTTTGCCGGGACGATGTCCCATATGCCCGAGGAGTCGTACGCGCACGCAATATCCAGACCGCCCAGCTTGAGCGGCTTGCCGAAATCGAGGCGAAGGGCTCCGCCTCGCACGCCCCGAGCCCGGCCGGTAGCGCCGAAGAAGGTCTCTGAGTCGCCGTCGAACATGAATCGGTCCCAGCATCCTCGATCGCGCAGCAGCTTCTGTGCGAAGAACACATCTCTGGCGGCCTTAACCTGGGGAATCTTCGTTGGCCCCGATCGCTGTCGCGATCGATACTCAAGCGCGTTGCTGTCGGCGGCGAAACAGGTCGCCTCGTACAAGGCTTCGGCGTCCGCGGGTATCTTCACCGGTTTCAGCTCGCCCAGCTTGCGATGCCATGGGTGCCTCAGCGCCTCGCCGCCGAACGCCACATCGACCGATTTGCCCTTGATCAGGCCGGCCGCTGGCTTGCCGCCGAGGGTCGCCCCGGTAAGCTTGCGCCCGCTTGGGGCGAGCTTCACCGATGCCTTCGACCCCGGCGCGCCCAGCAGTTTGATAATAACGCTCTTGCCCGGGCGATCGCGGATCACCTGGTAGTCGCAGCCTTCTACGCCTAGTTCACCCGATGGTTTCGTTGTCGCCAGCAGGAGACACGATCTAAACGGCAGGACCTCGACTTTCACTTCGGCTCCGCTCTTGAATCGCCCGATGATCCTTTCGGTCGGGTGGAACTGTCGCAGTTCGATGCGTCCCGGGCTCTTGAGTCCGATGGTCTTGTCGAGTTTGACCGCGTACTTCACCGGCTCCCACGAGAGGTTTCGCAGCGTTATCAGGCGGGTCGATTCATCGCCGCGCGAGACGGCCGACTGTCCGTACTGTTGTTCGGGAAGCAGGATGCCGTTCACCATGATGTCGCGCCAACGTCGGTGCAGGTTGTTGATCCGGGCGAACTTTGGGAACTCGTCGTCGCGCATGAACCATGGGCTGCCGTAGGTCTCCGGCGCCAGTATCAGGCAGCGGTTGAAGGCCTGGAGGACAAGATCATCGTCCCAGAAGTCGATGCACGAGCTTATGCACACTCCGTGGTCTTCGGTAAGGCGCATGAGCTTCGGCGGCAGACCGCGCGACATCGCCGATGCGCGATTGTGCGGCGCCGTGCTGGCCCAGTTGGCCATGTGCACGTCGATGTAGGTCTCCGCCCCGCCCCAGAGGAAAGTCGTGGCGTGCGGCTCGGCGACCCCGAGCTTGAGGCGATGGTTCAGCAGGATAAGGTCCGGGCTGTATTTGCGGCATTCGATCAGCGTCTGCTTGAGCGCCTCCTGTTTCGATTCCCTCAGTTGCGAGCAGACCGCGTCCATCTTGAACAGGGCGAAGTTGTACTCCTTGCAGAGTTTGACCAGCATGTCGCGACGGGCTTTTTCTTCGGCGGGGGTGTCGCCGAACCCGTCGGGTCCGAGCCACACTCCCAGTCGCGTGCCCATGGCGGCGGCCTTCTTGACGATTGCGTCCCAGCCGTTTGGATAGTTGGACTTGAACCGCTCATCGCTGATCGTGCCGTACGTGCGCGGGCCGTCGATGGCTCCGGCGTCGAAGGCGTAAATGTCCAGCACCATACCGTACTCGTCGTGCAGCCACTTGAAGAAATCGAGGTTGGCCAGTGTGTTCTTTTCCGTGGCACCCTCGTTGGTGTTGTTGATCCAGGAGAAGTACTGCGAGTAGGAAGGCGTCTTCTCGGTGGGCCCTTTAGTGGAGAACTTCGTATTCTCAGGCGGTTCTGCGCCGCTCAGGCAGGTTGTCGCAACGCCGATGCTCGCCAGGGCCAGCAGGCCGGCCAGGATGTTGGTTTTGAGATGATTGCTCATGTTGGTTTCCCTTTCTACTTACTCACTTGCGCACGTTTACGAAATGATTGTATCCCGTATCCGGACGACGTCAACGCGGGGTCGGCGTCCCGGGATACGTGCGGTCCTTATTCTCATGCCGCGTAAGGTCGAACTGGCGGGCCTTGACGCTTATCTGACCTGGTAGCGATATAGTACAAAGTTGTGCCGTGCCGGTAACCTGAATGTCGCCTCGCCGCCGGAGCCGATCTTTGCGGCCAGGTCCTTTCCCTGGCCGCAGATGCGCCGACACTCAATTTCCTTTCCAGCCAGACCGTACAGTTTCATTTCACTCTGGTCGTCCTTGTTGTACTCGCGGAACACCAGGAGGTATCCTTCGGTGTCGCTTAACATGGATTGAAAACCAGTCCAGCTTGTTCCGCTGGGCTCCTGGCCAATTGGCAATATGATTCCCTGGTGAATCCGGGCTTGATGCCGGTGGTAGGCCTTGATCGTAGGTGCGATCTTGAAGGCTTCTTTCGGCAGGCCGCTGCCTTCAAACCATGCAAGCGGTTGGGCGATCATGGTTACGGCGAACATATATTCGAATGGTACGGATTTGGGGGCCAGCGGGTCGTTGTCGGCGTACTTCTTTGCGTTGCGCCACTTGTTGAGGAATTCGATCTGAAGCTTCTCGGGCGGTGCGTACTTCGACAGCATCCACAGGTTTCGCAAGGTCCAGTAAGGGTAATAATTGCCCCAGTCCGAATAGCGATTCTCCAGGAAGATATTACCGTACTCAGAGAAGTAGTGGTATCCGGTGCGATTGTCGGCCGTGGCGTCCAGGTTGATTACGACCTGTCCTTTGGTGTCCTTTACGATGCGGTCGAAGAAGCGCCGCAAGTTGATGTCGGATTGCTTGTTCGGCAGTTTGATACCGTCTATTTTGATATAGCGGATCCCGAAGTTGCGGTATAGGTTTGTGATAATACGGGCGTCCCGCTCCCACTTGGCGTAGTCTTTGGCGTTGCTGGGATGGAACCAGAGCCCCAGATCGACGCCCTTTGCCTTGGCGTGCTTCACTACCGGCCCCAGACCGTTGGGGAAGCGTTTCGCGTGCGGCTGCCAGCTCTTTTCGTCCCATGCATCCCAGAGCCTCCCGCCGCTTTCGGCCGAATTCATGGACAATCCCTGCTGCCATCCGTCGTCGATCTGCAGGTGGGTCACGCCGAGCCGAACGCATGCGTCAACTTCCCTCTTGACGAATTCTTCGCCCACGCGAGCGTCCTTGTTGCGATCGCCCCAGGTGTTCATCATGATCATCTCATCCCGTTGCGGAAGACTCTCGCGGAGTTGTTTCTGGTAGGAACGCAACGTCTTGAGGAACGCGGTTTCTGATTTCGCACAAACACCTGTCGCCAGTCCATACGCCCTGATCCACTTTCCGGGCGTCAGGTCATCGGGTCCCACGCCGATTCCGACCGCCCGGATTCCCCAGGTTGAAACGGTGTAGTCGTAGTCGGGATAGTTCAGTTGCACAAACGAACAGGGCGCTTCTTTGACCATGAAGACTGCAGTGTTGTTAAAGGTGTTTTGCCCGTAGAGAATATTGCCCCGCAGGTTGGCTCCGCGCGAATATGCCCGGACCGAGGTCTCGCGCACGAGGGTGTTGTTCGAATCGGTGCGATCGAAGAACTCCACGGCGCGATACTTCCAATGAGTCCCCGGCAGGCGGAGGAGTTGCAGGACCGTTTCGGACGGCTCAAATGGCGGAGCCTTGGCGTCGTGGGCGCGCAGGTAGTAATCGCATCCGATAGTCGCACAGCCGGGATAGATGCGGAAGACGCGACGCACGTCGATCTGGCCGTAAAGGGTGGTTACTTCCACTTCCAAATGATCGCCGACAACATTGTTGCTGACTCGCCTTTTTGTCCATTTCGCGGAAGTCGCCTTCGCGGTCAACTTGCCGATGCGAACCGACGGGCGGGGGGCCTTCATCGCCAGTTTCGCCCCGGTTCGGACATCTGTTATAGAGATGGGTTTCAGGTGTCCGTTATTCCACTCGAAGCTGCGGCGAATGCGACTGTTGCCGATTGTAAATACGTTGTCTTTCAGGGTCGCCTCGCAGCGGTCTGTCGAGACCCCGGCGACTTTGGCGCACCAGCCGGCTCCCGGTGACGTCAGCAGACCTGCGAGAACAAAGATGATGAAAGGGACAGTTTTGAATCTTGGCATGACGTGTCTCCATGTGGCATTTGATTCGTCGCATACGATTGAATCTGCAGAACACACCTTAATGCCGCAAAATGACAACCGCAACTCAATACTGATGCGCGGCCGGTCGCATTGGGCCGTTTTGCGGGGTTGCCGAGCTGTTCTTGCTACATTGTTCACACCATAGCCGCTTTTGGCGCGTTGCTGACGCGTATGAATCCTTCTGGTCGTACATCGGCAGCATGAAGAACTGTTGTCTCGTGCGCAATTGTAACACATTTGTGCGCATTATTCTGGTAGCCTATTGGAGTCTGCGGGTGTATGTTCATGATCGAACAAGACAGGATTACCAGGCGAACTGACCATGGAACCGTCCTTAGATTCTCCGGTGGTCTGGTTCGCCAACCGGAGAACTGAGAGGAATCAGCAGAATGAAGACAATCGTAAGCTATGCAGTAGTTTCAGTTCTTGCCGCAACGTATGCGATCGGCGGCGTCGTTCCGGCGCCTAAGCTGTTTCACGTCGGCAAGGAACAGACTGATGCGCGAATGATCTATGTCGGCCGGAGCGAATCGGGCGGGCTGCTGGCCATCGATAACCATGCGAAGTTCATGCTGGCTCGGGACGACAATAACGTCGCCCTGAACTGGTGCAACGCCGGGACGTTCAAATGGAGTTTCGGTTTCTATGGATGCGATGGCCCCAAGAGCGGTTACCCTCGTTTTGAGGGCAACCTGAACGGCTCGCCGGCGTTGGCTTTCGATGGCGGCGACAAGCTCCGGATGATTCCCGAGCCCGGGTTCGGATACGCCTTGCCGGAGAGCATTACCGACGGGAAGCTGAGCGTCGAACTCTGGGTCGTCAACCCGAGCGTGGGAAGAGACGAGGTGCTGGTCAGCTTCGAGGACAAGCCCGGTTACAAGCTGACCTGCAACGAATTCGGGGTCAAGGGCGGTAGGGCCTGGCGACATCTCGTCGCGGTCTCCGACGGGGCCAAAGTGACATTCTATCTAGACGGAAGACCTGTCGGCAGCCGACAGGGAGCGTTGAAGTTCAGCGGCCAGGCGATCATCAACCTCGGCGCCGAATCGCTGAGCGGTTCCATTGCAGCCTTCCGCATTCACACCGAGCCGATGAGCGCTGCCGACATTACCCACAACTTCAAGGGCGGCCCGGGGCTCGGGACCTATCTTTTCTACGCTATGAGCGAAAAAGAGCCGGCCCACTCCTACTGGGGCGACCCGAGCCGATGCAAAGATTTGAGTTGGCATGAGTCCGAGCACTTTCGCTCAATGTGGAAGGAAAAGGACAACCCCAGGCCGAAGGATGATATTGGCGCTCGGATTAAGAACAAACAACTCAAGGATCTGGAAACAGTCTTCAAGTACCTGAACGAAAAGTCCGGCAAGCATCTGCCCTTTGTCTCCAAGAACGACAATATGCGCGGCGACGGCCGCAAGTACAAATGGCTCGTCGGTAATGGATGGGGCGGCAGTTGGATGGGTTCCAGTCCGCTGGGTTTGGGCTATGGGATCACCTACGCCGGTCACGTCAACCCGCACGAATATGTCCACGGAACCGACGCCCACCAGATGGGGAATATCACTGGACAATGGTGGGAGGCCCACGCGAATTTCCAAGTCGCCTGGCTCGGGAAACCGCAGGTCAATCCGGTCACCAACTGTGCGAAACACGCGCATATCTACCCGACTACCGGCGGGAACTACTACCATTCCTACCTGATCTGGGATCACCTGGTCGAGACTCCTGAGTTTGGCGGTATCTTTGTGACCCGGATTTGGAACCGCGGACCCAAGGCCGGCTCGGGCAGCCACAAAACAGTCTTCCCACCGCAGGCGATGGCGGAAATGGACCCCAGCCCCGAGACGCCGTTCAGCCAGGAGTGGGTCAAGATGGCCGCTCGCAATATCACCTGGGACTACCCAAGCCATCCGGAATACGCCAAGGTCTACGCCACGCTGAAATACAACACCCGCAAGCACTACACGCTGCTCGAGGCGGTTCCTTACCTCGACGCCGGTTGGTACGAACCGCCGAAGTGGCGCACGCCGCAGCAGTTCGGCTACAACATCTCCCCGCTCGAGGCAAGAGTCGGCGTCGTGACGGCCGACATCAAAGGCTTTGTCTCCGAAAAGCACAAGTCCGATTGGAGCGCGATGTTCGTCGCTGTCAGGAACGGCAAGCCGCGTTATGGCGAGATATTCACCACCGCGGACAAAGGGCAGTTCAAAGTGCTCGGAGGCGATGAGGAACTCTATCTCGTTGTCGTGGCGACCCCGGGAGTTGTCATGCCCCAGGGCATCTTCGCCAACGATCCGCTTTGCGATTACCGAAAGCCGGGCAAGGACCGTTTTCCGTATCAAGTCAAGCTAACCGGAACTCGCCCAAAGGCGAGCCTGTGGCGCCCGAAGCGCGGGGTTCGTGGTCGGGTCGCTCGAACCGCTTATGTCTCCCCGACCGCTTATATTGACGCAAAGGCAAAGGTTCTCGGCAACGCCCGAGTTGAAGACTTCGCCACAGTGTACGGGACCGTACAGGACAACGCCGTGGTTTCCGGTTACGCGACGATTGAACCGAATGCGATCGTTCGCGACGATGCGCGAGTGACTGACTACGCCATCATCCGAGATGGTGCTACCGTTGAGAACAGCGCTCGGGTTATGGAACATGCCGACATTAACCGCGGGATTAAGATTTCCAACTACGCGGTCTGCAAGGGCAACGCCGAAGTCAGCGGCCCGGTGCACGGCAGCGCCATTATCGACGGCAACTACATCAAGAACGGTAATCGTGACAAAGGTTACTGGTTCCAGTGGAGCTGGGGCGACGGCTGCCATATCGGCGAACTGGACAAGGAGTTCAACCAGCTCTATCTGGAGTACAAGTTCGAAAAGCCCGAAGACTACCGGGTCTGGGACACCTATGGCGCGACCTGGGCCAGGCTCCTCAATGGCCCGACTTACGTCAAGGATCGCGAAGGGACCGTCCTGGAGCTTGACGGCAAGGACGATTTTGTCGATCTGCACCAGAGCGTCGCACAGTTTGAGTCGGTCTCCTTTGATCTCGACGTTAAATGGAACGGCGGGGCGAAGAACCAGGTGTTGATCAATTTCTCCAACTCTACAACCGGCGACGCGGCGAGACTCACCCCGAGCGACAGCCAGGGAAAACTGGCGTTCAGCATCAAAGTCGGCGGCAAGCTGCAGGTTGTTCGCGCCAAGAAGCCGCTCCCGGCCGGGTCGTGGGTCAACGTGAAACTGATGACCTTCCACGACACGCTCCTCATTCATGTCAACGATGTCGAATGGGCCAAGAGCGAAAGCTTCACCCTGGATATCGAGGACGTCAACCCCAACGAGTGTTACATCGGCCGAGGCGCCAAGGGCGACAACTTCGCCGGCCGCATCGACAATCTTTCGGTCTGGTCCAAGTCGCTGTTCGACACGCTTCCCCCCGAGCCGAACCCGGCCGCCTTCCTGATCGCGCCTATGGTCATGGACGGCAACTCGGTCATGATGCAGGCCAGACCCGCCGCCGATTCCAGCAAACCGGTCGAATACCTGTTCAAAGAGACCAGCGGCAATCCGGGTGGTAGCGACAGCCAGTGGCAGACCAGCCCGCTTTACTTTGATCTCGGCCTGGCTCCGGGCAGAAGGTACAAGTACACCGTTAGTGCTCGGGACGCCCGGAAGAATACCAGCAAAGCCTCGGAGCCTGTCGCGATCACCATGCCGAGAGAGCATCCCGGTTGGTTTATTCAGGACGCTAAAGGAACCGTTTCGATGGAGGCTGAGAACAACGACGGGCTGACCGCGGGAACCGTAACTAAGCAAAGTTGGGTTCCGGTTAAGAGCGAGAAAGGTTTCAGCGGCTCGGGGGCGATGCAGGTCCCCGATCGAGGCAAACAGATCAGCTTGCAGTACGCGCCCGACGCCAGCCCGCGCATGGACTTCAACGTCATGTTCAAGAAACCCGGAACCTACTTCATGCACGTTCGAGGGCACGGGGTTAACCCCGGCGGCGACTCCTGCCACGGCGGGATCGACATGCAGCCGTCGCCCGACCTCAAGGCAATCGCATCCTTCCCCAACCGCAGCGGACAATACGAATGGATGGGCGCCAAGAGGTTCAAGGTCTCCCACGCAGGGCTTCACAAGGTCAACATCTGGATGCGGGAAGACGGCGCGATGATAGACAAGATCGTTGTCAGCACCTCTGGACAGCGGCCCAAAGATAAAGGCCCGGCCGAAAGCCCTCGCGGCGGTGGGAAGCTGACCAGGCTGGCGCCTCGTCCGCAACTGAAACCGAAACCGCAACCGCAACCGAAACCGAAACCCAAACCGCAACCGAAGCCCGTCAGCAAGCGAACCGACGAAGCCAAGGCCCGCTCGCAGCTTCGTCTGGCCAAGAGCTATGTTGATTCAGGCTTGAGCAAGAAAGCGATCGACATCTTCAAGGAGATAATCGCCAAGTATCCGAAAACCAACGCGGCCAAGACCGCCGAGAAGGAGCTGGATGCGATCGACAAGAAGTGAAGTTCGGCTCCGCAGGCGTCCGTTGCACACGCTTGTTATGCTGTCTAATCGGACCGCTCGCTCGCGCGGAATCAAATGTCCTATCAGTAATGGAAAAGTACAATGAACGCATCGCAATCGTACGGGCTTATTCTGATCCTGCTGGCGAGCTGTGCAGCCGCAGAGGCCAAAACGAGTGTTAATCTCGCGCCGGTCGCCGAACCGTCGACCTCTCACGTTTCGCGAGATACTTCGC
>CAYMSH010000134.1:0-6518 GCA_964392945.1 uncultured Planctomycetaceae bacterium
TCTTCTCCCACAGCTACTACGAACTGTTCTTCCAGTGGCAGATCAAGGACACCGCCGGCAATCCCACAAACGGATCCGGCCGCCAGAAGGGCAACGACAAGCCCTACACGACGTACAGCTCGGCCTCGGCGCTGATGAAGAAGATCGACAAGCATCACAACAAGGTCAAGCTCAGCGATATCGAGCGGACCACGATCCGCCTCTGGATCGACGCGTCGGCGCAATACCCCGGAACGTATGCAGCGATCGGAACCGGCCAGGTCGGCGGCTGCTGGGGCGCCAACAAGTACGTGCGGGTAATGGCCGACAACTGGCCCGACACCGCTCCCGCCGCCGAAGCGATAACTCGCCGATGTGGGAAATGTCACGGACGCAAGCTGCCGAAACACGTTACCGATCGCATCCCGGTTTCGTTCGGCGACATGCTCTCGTGGGAGCGCCCGCTCAGCAGGTTCTCCCGCCATCGCGTTTACAACATGACTAATCCCGACAAGTCGCTGGTGCTTACTGCTCCGCTTGCCAAGACCGCCGGCGGATACGCAGAAGGCAAACCCGCCTTCAAAGCGATACGCGAAAACCTGGCCGCGGCGCCCAAGGCGATCAAGCATCCGGTGATATTTGCCGACGCGAAGGACCCGGACTACATCAAGATTCTCACCCACGTGCGGGCCGCCAAAGCCAAGCTCGACGAGATCAAGCGATTCGACATGCCCGGTTTCAAGCCCAACTCGCACTACATCCGCGAAATGAAACGCTATAAAGTGCTCGACCCTGCGTTTGACCTGAAGACCCAGAAGATCGACGTCTACGAAATGGACATGAAATACTGGCAATCGATGTGGCATAAACCGATCAAGGCCAAGGAGTAACGTATGCGTAAGGGTTTGATTGCGATGTTGCTGTGCGGGTTGGCGTCTCTGGCGGTTATTCCGCCGGCGACGGCGGCTGAAAGAAAGCCGATCGAGGGCCTGGAGTACACCCGCCAGGCCGACGTGATCTACCATCGCAAGCACGGCGTCGCTCTTACGATGGATGTCATATTCCCCAAGAAGCAGAACGGCGCCGCGGTTATTTACGCCGTCAGCAGCGGGTTCAATTCGCATCATAAATGGATCGAAGGAACGCGGTTCGCAAAGAACATGAGCATGCTGCTCGATCGCGGGTACACCGTTTTTCTCGTCGTACACGGAAGCACCCCGAAGTTCACGATCCGCGAGAATTACGCCGACATCCGCCGTTCGATTCGCTTTATTCGCTATAACGCAAAGTCGTACGGGATCAATCCGGACCGGATCGGCATGTCCGGCGCGTCGGCCGGCGGGGTGATCTCGCTGATGATGGGCGCCGCACCGCAGGAAGGCGACCCCAAGGCGCGCGACCCGATCGATCGGGTATCGACACGTCTGCAGGCGATCGGCTGCTTCTACCCGGCCAGCGATCTGATCAATTTTCAAAAAGAAGGCGAGAACGTTCTGAAAATCGCGGCCGCCAACAGGCACCTCGGCTCCTACCAGTTCCGGGACCACGATCCGAAGACCAACAGTTACAATCTCATCACCGATCCCAAACGAATCGCTGAACTGCTGGCCGACAATTCGCCGATAACGCACGTAAGCAAAGGCGATTCTCCGACGCTGATCGTTCACGGCGAAAAGGACCGCCTGGTCCCGCTTCTTCAGGCTTCGAAAATGATAGACGCACTGAAGGCTGTCGGCGTGAAATCAAAACTCGTGATCGCCAAAGGCAAAGGCCACTCCTGGCGAGATCAGTGGACAAACGAAATGAAGCACATCGCCGACTGGTTTGATGTGCACCTGGCGCCGAAAAAGAAATGAACTGACCCATCGCAACGGAAAAGTTACGGACAAAACGAAAGGTCTCAATTATGCAGAAACGAACTGTAAGCAGGCGTGATTTTGTCAAGAGCGGGGCGGCAGCGGCGATCGCTGTCGGACTGCCAACTGTCGTCCCGAGTTCGGTTGTCGGCGAAGATGCGCCGAGCAAACGTGTACACGTGGGCCAGATCGGTTGCGGCAACATCTCCAACTATCATTCGCACTACATGAACCGGATGAAGGACGTTCGCGTAGTGGCTGTCAGCGACTGCTACAAGACTCGCCGCGACAAGAAAGCCGCGATGCTCAATAAGCTATACGGCGGGAAAGACATCGCCAAAGCACACGCTGATTTTCGTGAACTGATCGCTCGCGACGACGTTGACGCCGTAGTGGTCGCCGCTCACGACAACTGGCACACTCCGATGTCCATCGCCGCCGCGCAGGCCGGCAAAGACGTGTACTGTCAGAAACCGCTGGCCCTTGACCTGACGCGCACCGCCCAGCTCAGGAAAGTGGTCAACGAGAAGAAGCGAATCTTCCAGTTCGGAACTCAATACCGATCCCAGGGCAGATGGCGTCAGTTGGTTGAACTGGTTCGAAACGGATATATCGGAAAGCTGAAGCGGATTGACGTCTGGTCCCGCGACGTGTCGTTCGACGCGAGAAACTACAACGTCAAACCGTACGGGTCCGAAGAGGAAGTCGCGATACCGGCTGACCTGAACTTCGACGCCTGGCAGGGTCCGTCTCCGATGGTTCCGTATACCGTTGACAGGGCCACGAAGTGGGGCGGATATCACTGCGTCGAAACGTCTCTGGGTTTCCTGGCCGGGTGCGGCATTCACCCGCTTGGGATCGCTCAGTGGGGCAACAACAGCGATGACACCTCACCGGTACGCTACGAGGGGACCGGCGTGATTCCCACTAAAGGCGTCTTCCGAACGCTGGAGCGTTGGGACGTCAAGTGCGATTACGAAAACGGCGTGCAGCTTCGCTTCATGGACTGCCGGACAGCCAAGGGAGCACTGTCGAAAATGCTGCCGAGATGGCGTAACGGCGACGGGGTCTACTTCCACGGAACTGAAGGGTGGATCGGTTCGAGCTGGGCGTTCATCGCCAAGGACCAGAGGCTCTGGAAACAGAAGTTCAAATCCAGCGATGAAAGACTCCCTGTGGTCCCGGAACATAATCGCAACTTCATCGAGTGCGTTAAGTCTCGGAAAGAGACCATCTGCCCGGTGGAAATGGGAATTCGCTGCGATACGATCTGCCACATGACTGATGTCGCCGTGCGGACCGGTAGGGTGATAAAGTGGGACCCGAAGAAAGAGCAGATCGTCGGCGACGCCGAAGCGGCGAAGATGATCACGCGTCCGTATCGTAAGGAATGGAAGGTCTGGTAGACCGTCGCGTAACAGTTATAAACAGGTGCATCTTATGAAATCGAATGAAGATCGCAGCATGACGCGTCGGGGTTTTGTACGCAACACGGCGGCCGCCATTGCAGGCGTTTCGCTCTGCGGCGTTTCGGCGGCCCAGGCGGAACTCAAAGCCAGGCCGAAGGCCAATGCAAAAGACGCCTGGAAGATGAAACTGGCGACATCGTCTGTGATGTTCGACAAGATTCCGATCGAGCAGGTCTGCCAGCGCGTGGCGAAACTCGGACTCCAGGCCGTCGATATCTGGGCGCCTTTCACCTGGGGCGGAGCCCAGTGCAAGCACCTGGCCGATGTCAAGAAACGCCTTGGCGGCAAGGGCCTTGCGGCGCTGCTGAAGAAGCACAAGTTGGAACTTGCCGCGTTCACCATCTACGGACACAAGCTTTCGAGCTATAGCGATCTCATCGGTGATTTCGGCGGCGGTATCGTAGTCCGCGGAGCCGGAGCCGGCCGGGCCGGCGGCAAGGATCTGACGCCGAAGATGAAGGCGTTTTTCGAGAAACTGAAGCCCGATATCGAATTAGCGGAGAAATGCAATGCCCGCCTGGCGATCGAAAACCACGGCGGGTCACTCCTGAGTTCGCCCGAGTCGTTCAAGGCGTTTGTCGAGTTGAACCCGAACAAGAAACGCGTGGGAATCGCCGTAGCTCCGTTCCATCTGCAGGGCTACAAGACGCCTGTTGAGGATGTTATCAAGACCGCCGGCGATCAGTGCCTTTTCCTGTACGCCTGGCAAAGAGGAAAGGGCGACACCCAGATGCCCGGCGTTGGTCCGGCCGACTTCACGCCATGGGTCAAAGCACTGGCGGCGATGAAGTATCCGCACTACAGTTCAATCTTCATGCACGGACACCCCCCGGCCGACAAGATGGAGGCCGCCGTCGCAAAATCGCGGGACTACATGCTGAAGTGCCTCCGGAGCCTATAGCCCGGCGATCGCGTTGACTGTATAGCGGTTTTCAAGTAGAATTCTGGTAGGAGTTGATGGGCGCCATCCACGGGGACAAGCTCGGACCAGAAAGATAGAACATGAATACACTGATAGTATCGCTATTGCTGCCGTTGAGCATCGCCGCGGCCGAGGGGCCCGTTTCGACGTGGGATTTTAACGCAGGTGTCGCTGACACTTGCGGAAAGAGCAAAGACACCCTGGCCGCTCGCCGGGGAAAACTGCGTTTTGTGACAGCCAAAGAACTGCCCGGCACGAGCGGTAAGGCCATCGCCGTCGGCGTGCGTCGCGGTGACGCTCAATCACTTACTCTCGCCGGTTCAGACGATGTGAAACTCGGCGCCAGTTATACCATCGAAGCGTGGATTCACCCGACGGAGATCAGCAGCCAGTGGAATAGACTGGTCCTGAACTGGGGCCGCGGAAGGTCGTATCACTTCGCTATTCACGGCGGAAGGGTCAGTCTGTATCACGCCCAGGCAAACGGAGCCGAACGCGCCGCAGAAGGCGGACGCGTCGCCAAGAACCGTTGGAACCACATAGTCGCAGTCGCCAGGCGAAACGACAAAACACCGGCTCGCAGCAGGATCGAAGTTTACCTAAACGGCAAGCTCGTCGGCTCGACTCATTACGACGGTACAATCAAGACGCTCAAGGGCGAAGGGCTCGGTGTTGGAGATTCGGCCGGCACGCCGGGCAAAGGCGTGCAATACCGCGGATACATCGACAGCCTGTCGATGTGGAACAGGGCTCTGCCCGCCGCCGAGATCGCCAAGCGCACGACCGCGGGCAAGAAGGCCCTGGCGATGCCGTCCAGCAAGACCGCCGAAATGCTCAGCAGGATTAAAGACGGTTCGCCGCTGGAGATCGCCATATCGATACACAAAGACGCTCGATTCGGCAAGGTTGACGACACCGTCGCTGAAGTCGCCGCAAAGTTGCTGGATCACAAAGACATCTTCGTTCGAGCGATGGCCGAATGGGCGATCACGCGAAAAGTCGGCAACGATAACAATCACGAAGAGATCAACTGGACCGCGGCCAGCGATGCGGCGTGGTTCAAGAAGTGGCTGGCGATCCCGCTGGCCGATCGAATCGAGATGGACTACTGTCGCCAGGCGGTTGAACTGGGCATCTATAACGATGCGGCCAGGCTGAAAAGCTCGGTCGATGAGATGATCGCGCGCGTTGTGAAAATGAACGCCAAGTGCGATTCGCTGAAACCCATCCGCACCAGGATGAACGCAACAAGCGACATTGCATCCCTTCGCCGTCTCTGGCTTGAGGCCCGCCGTGCGATGCGGCCGGTTGCGTTCGCCCGATCGGAACTGAACTTCGACGGCATTCTGGTCTACACGCGTTTTACGATGCACTACAAGCCCAACGTCTGCGGCGTGCATACAAGCTGGTCCTACAAGCCCGGCGGCGATATCCAGATCGTATCGGGGCTCGAAAAGCACAAGAGCATCAAGAACCTCATCAAGAACCGCCTCGGACCCGGCCACGTGCACGGGCTTGACCTGTCGTTCGACGCGAAGAAGGTCGTTTTCTCGTGGGCCAATCAGCCGGTCTGGCCGCCGAAGTACTCCACACGGTGGCCTCGCGGCGGAAACGCCTGCCACGCCTGGGAGCTGCGAAACTGCACCATCCCGCCGCACCTTTACGAGATGGACATCGCCAGCGGTAAGATCACCCAGCTTACCGATCACAACTTCTGGACCGATGTTGAACCGGTCTACTGCCCCGACGGATCGATCGCTTTCACCTCAGACCGCTCGGCCAACTCGCCCTCGTGCGACGGTCAGATGAACGATCTGACGGACCACAACCTCTACTCGATCACGCCGGATCGCAAGAGCATCCGCCGCCTGACGAACCAGAAAGACGTCGACATGCACCCGCACCTGTTTAACAACGGGCTTATCGGATACCTCCGCTGGGAGTACCAGGAGCGGCACTTCTGGGACGTGCACTCGGTCTGGACGGTCCGTCCCGACGGGACGATGTCCGACGCGCTGTTCAAGCAGCATCTCGGAGCCCCGACCTCCGTTCGCGATGCAAGATCGATTCCAGGTTCCAGCAAGATGGTGGCCATAGCCGCCGGGCATCACTGCCTGCCGAAGGGCCCGATCGTGATCCTCAACCCAAACAAGGGACTCAGCGCTGAAGAAGGCGTGCAGATACTCACAAGAGGCCCCGAGCCCCAGGAGCGTTCCCAAACCTGGAAACGCAAGACCATGTGGCGTTCGAACTATGTACCCGGCGGCGGAGTCAACGACGCCGGCGGACACT
>CAYMSH010000134.1:6528-14612 GCA_964392945.1 uncultured Planctomycetaceae bacterium
AAACACCTTGTGGGGTTCTATCTCTGTCCGGGGGGGGGGTTCCACCGCCCCGGCCGGACACTACATGACGCCTTACGCGATTTCGGAAAGGGTCTTCATGGCGTCGTACGGATACGGGTCCAAGAACGCGGTCCGCTACCGCCACTACAAGTCAGACGTAGACTCAAACGGGCTCGGCGTCTACCTGATCGACACGTTCGGCAACAAGGAGCTGATCTACCGCGACCCGCTCCATTCGGTTTACAGCGTGGTCCCGTTCGCCAAGCGAAAGACGCCGCCGGCGATGCCCGACGCGACGGACTACAGCAAGAATTACGCCACGTGCATCGTCCCTGATATTTACGAGGGAATGCAAGGTGTCAAGCGAGGCGAGGTCAAGTACATCCGCATCGCAGAGGCGCTGCCCTGGCCGATCGTGCCGGGGCTCGGCGTCAAACGCTGGGATCTTTCGAACCGCTGGTGTCCGGTGCGCGTGATCGGAACGGTCCCTGTAGAAGTCGATGGTTCGGCGCACTTCAAGGTGCCCACGGTCGATTCGGCCTCGGTCTACTTCCAGGCGCTCGACGCCAATCACATGGAAATCCGCCGCATGCGGAGCAATATCTCGTTCCAGCCGGGCGAAACGCGAGCATGCAACGGATGTCACGAAACCCAGTCAGTCGCGGTTTCCCGCCAGCGAGGGATCGCGTCGCGCCGACCGGCCGACATGCCGAAGGCTCCGTCGTGGGGCGCTCGCACGGTTGTCGGGTTCGAGAACCTCATCCAGCCGATCCTCGACAAGAAGTGCATACGCTGTCACACCGGCTCGGAAGCCAAGGCCAAGATCGACCTGTCCAAGGGCAAGGCCTATAACACCATCGTCAGGCACAGGAGGCTCGTTGCGCTTTCCAACCGCCAGTCCGACGGGTCGGTAACAAGCGTAAAGCAGTTCGGTTCGCACAAGAGCAAACTGATAACGAACCTGATGGACAAGGACTACAAGGCCCACGAGCAGGTCAAGCTGACCAGCGAAGAGTGGATCACGCTGGTGACCTGGGTGGACGCCAACGCCCCCAACCAGCACATGATGTGGTCGAAACGCCCCGCAGACGGCGGGCGATCGCGATGGGAAGTCTACGATTGGGGCGATCCCTGGGCCCCGTCCAAGCAGACTCCCGCGATGGGCGACAGACTCGTGCCGATCAAAATCGGCAAACCGGCGAAGAAGAAATAATCGACCCAAGCGTTCATACAGGTGATCGATGGAAAGACTCAGCAAGCAATTGGCGGGCTCTGTTCTGGCGGTGCTGTGTGCTGTTCTTACGCTTTCGGTGCCTCTGGAGGCCGGCGATCTCCAGACCGCAAAGGATGTTCTTTCCGTCAGCGGAGTTCGCCGTGGGCTGTGCGTGCATGTCGATTCGGGGCGAGAGAATTCGCCCGGGCTGACGGCCGAACTGGCCGCCAACAGCAAACTGCTGGTCCACGGTGTCTGCTGGGATAGAGAGGCGCTGGTGAGGGCTCGTGCGGGGATCAGCGTGCGAAAGGTCATCGCTCAAGCCTCGGTGGAGCAAATCACCGGTGGGCGCTTGCCTTACGTCAGGCATTTGTGCAACCTGATTGTGGTTGAAGACATCAAGGCGCTTTCGGCCCGGGGTGTCGGGCGCGATGAACTTATGCGAATCCTGGCCCCGGGCGGGGTGCTGTGTGTGCGCCAGGGCGATCGCTGGATAAAGACCGTCGCCCCGCGTCCAAAGGGTATGGACCAGTGGACTCATCCGCATCGGGCGCCCGACGGCAATCTGGTCTCCAAAGACCGCCTGCTGCGTTTCCCGATTGGTCTGCGATGGATCGCCGGACTTCCCAAGAGCATTAACAAGTGGGCCAGCGCTCGCGGTTGGGTGCTGGCCGATGGGCGATGCTATATCGTTAGCTCCAGCGTCGCCGAGAACCTCGCGGTCGGAGCAAAAAACAAAACCAACTATCTGATCTGCCGCGACGCGTTCAACGGCCTGGAGCTTTGGAGACTCCATCTGGGGACGGTTGAGTCGGGCCAGGGATTATACTGGCGGAATATCGCCCACCTAGCCGCCGACAATGGGCGCGTCTATGCCTACAGCAAAGACGGCGTGCTGATTCTTGACGGCGCCACGGGCAAGGTCGAGCATACTATCAAAACATCATACAAGCCCGAACGCCTGGTCGTTCTGGACAAGACGCTCGTGCTTTCCTGTTGGCCCAAGCGCGATACTACCAAGGCCCAGTTTGAACGCGGAGGCCTGTGGGGTCCGTGGGTAAACACGAGCGGCAAGGGTAGCGTTGAAGCCTACGATGCCGAGACAGGCAAACAGTTATGGAAGCTGGGGTATCCGGCGTTCTCGCTGTTCGGGGCTGACGGGGCGGTCTATCTGCTGACGCGCGACGCCAATCCGGCGACTGCGAATAACGTTATCGCTATTGACGTTCGATCCGGCAAGGAGCGATGGCGCGTTGGACACAAGTCGCTGGGCGCTCTCGCCGATTTGCAGTTGGATCTCGTCGGCCCAGGATTCGTGGCGGTCTCCAAACGCGGCTCCGAATCGCTGCATGTACTGTCGAGCAAAACCGGCAAGTTGCTCTGGTCCAAACAATACGCTTCGGTCCGGCCGGGGCATTGGAAGAAGAACACGTCATACAGGTTCGTTTCGCTTGTCCGCGGCGAGCTTTGGTGTTCAAGTTACAAGTACAAACCGATGACTGGCGAGGTGGTGGGTAAGCTGCCTGTCGATGTGCCCAGGGTCGGGCTTACGATATGTGTTTCGCCGATCGTTGTCGGCAACGTGTTTTGTCACAGCCGCCGCTGCAAATTCGTTGAGCTTCGCGACGCGGCCGACAGCAGCAAGCCGCTGAGCGTGATCAAGTTCAACGCCGCGCGGGGCGGATGCATACAGGGGCTTACGCCGGCTAACGGCATGTTCTATACTTCGCAGAACAACTGCGGGTGCGAGCCGGGGCAGATTCTCGGGTTCCTGGCGTTCGGGCCCAATGGCGATCCGCCCGCGGAGAAGGTCTTCGCTCGGGCCAGGCCCGTCCGTCGCGGCCGGGCGTTTGCCGATGCAAAGCCCGGGGCGCCTCTGGGTGCGGGGGACTGGCCGATGCAGCGGGCAAACGCCGGGCGCACTGGCGTCACGGCCGCCGCTGCGCCGAGCGATTTGACAGTTCTGTGGAAGGCGTCTGTCGCGGGGCGGAATTCCGGTCCGATGAAAGCGGCCTGGGACCAGCGGTTGGCTCCGGTCCTCACCTCGCCTGTCGCCGCGGGGGGGCGAGTGTTTTCGGCGGGAACTGAAACCGGTCAGGTCAAGGCGTTCGACGCCGACACTGGCAAGGCGCTCTGGACCGTTTCGCTGGGATCGAGAATCGACTCGGCGCCGACTATTCTCGGAAACCTGTGCGTTGTCGGGGCGCATGACGGTTGGGTTTATGCGCTTACGAGCGACAAGGGCCGGTTGGCCTGGGCTGCTCGCGTGGCTCCGGTTGAGCAGCGAATGGTGGTCAACGGGCGCGTCGAGTCGACCTGGCCGGCGGTCGGCAGCGTGCTCGTTCATGACGGCACGCTGATCGCCCACGCCGGGCGGGGAACCGAAGCTGACGGTGGGATCGCGGTTGTCCAGCTTGACCCGGCGACCGGTAAAACCGTTTGGGCCGGCGTTATCCCTCCCGGCCCCAGACGCCGAATCGACCTGCTTGGCGTTGTCGAGGGACAAGTGGTATGCAACGCCACAGCCATCGATCCGACTTCCGGAATCGTTCAGACCCGGCAGGTCAAGCCGGCCGCTCGCGGCGGGCCGATGCTCGACGGTTATCTGGGCAGGTTTAAGATGCGCGGTTTCCCCGCATTCGCCGGCAGCAGGGCGATCGCCAAAGAACACGCGGTTGTCGCACAAGCGGCGCCCGGCGGGGGGAGCGTGCTGATTGTCGACAAAGCGACGGGCAAGAAGATCATCGCCACGCTCAAACTGGACTCAACGCCGATATACGACGCCCTTGCGATCGCCGGCGGCAAGGTCTTTGTGGCCTTGGAAGATGGCGCGATCATGTGCCTTGGTGCCCGCAAATAGGGGCGATTCAGTCTGCAACCAATTGGGCTTCGGCCGAGAAATCGTCGAAGAGTACGTGTCCGAATCCGCCTTTTGACGCGTCGGCCACGCGGATGAAGAGATGTTTGCCTTTTATCTTTCCGAGGTTCCAGTTGATGCGGTGCATGTGCTTGGCGTTCGGTCCGCCGGCGGTCATCAGCGTCTCGCCTGTCTTCGCGTCGCAAAGATCAACCCGTGTTCTGTCGCCGCGGCCGCCGCCGACAAGGAACGACATCTTCGCTCCGGTAAGTTCGAACACAGGCGATTGGATTGTCGCGATATTGGCGTCGGCTGCATTTTTGGCTGACCCGCCGAGCGTGCTGAGAAAGAACTTTCCCTGCTTGTTGAGCTTCTCGCCGGTGCGGTAGGGGCTGACAAGATCGACTACCGGCGTTTCGAGTTCGCCCTCGACGACTTTCCATCCCTGCAGGCCGCTCTCGAAATCGAATCGCAGATCGCCCACCGGTTCGGGGTGCTTGTATACGATCTTTGTATTGGCCTTCGTTGCTCGGGGTTTGCGTTTGGCGCCCGACCCGCCGCGAGTGGTTGGCGGATTGGGTTCGAAGAATCTGGCGCCTTTGCCTACGCGATTATAGTCGCCAAGGTCCTGGCGGGCCTTCTCGACGAGTTTCATCATCCTGGCGACGATCTCCGGATTCTTCGCGGCCACATCGTGCTTCTCACCGATGTCTTTTTCCAGGTCGAACAGTTGCGTTTCCCCGACCGCGTCGATCATCCGTCCGGACCAGCCGGTCCCCGGCGGCCGGGCCGGGCGCTGCAGCGCGAGCTTCCACTTGCCGCTGCGAACGGACGTCAAACGCAGGTAGTTGTACGTGTAAAATGCTTCGTGCGGGCTTATCGCTCCGTTCTTTCCTGTCAGCAGATCGGTAACATCCTTGCCGTCGATGATGCGATCATTGGGGGCCTGGCCGCCGCCGAGTTTTGCGAATGTCGGCATCAAATCCATCGTGGTGACGATCTCGTCGCAGACTTTGCCCGCGGGTGTTTTTCCGGGCCAGCGCACAATGCAGGGCACGCGCGGTCCGCCTTCCCACGCCGACATCTTCCAGCCTCGCAGAGGATCCGCCGACCCGCCGTGGTCGCCGAGATGCTTTTCGATCCACGGACCGTTGTCGGATGTGAAGATCACAAGCGTGTCTTTATCGATATCGAGGTCCTTGAGCGTTTTGAGAACCTGGCCGGCCGACCAGTCGAGTTCCTCGATCACATCGCCGTAGAGACCGCGTTTAGACTTGCCGCGGAACGCCGCCGAGGCTCCGAGCGGAACGTGGGGCATGTTGTGGGCCAGGTACAGGAAGAACGGTTTGTCCTTGTTGGTCGTGATGAACTTGATCGCTTCTTTCGTGTAGTCGGCCGTCAGGTTGTTCATGCCTTCCTGGTCGAGTGCGTCTACGAGCACCTTGCTGTTGCGGACGATCTGAGTTTTGAATGATTTGGCGCTGACCGCACGCGTGTACCCGTTGTGCAGCGGCGTACCGTAGTGGTAGTCGAAGCCCTGGGCGTTGGGCATGAGCTGCGGATCGTATTTGCCGCTCCGCCCGCCGGCGAGATGCCACTTGCCCACGATCGCCGTGGCGTAGCCGGCTTTCTTGAGCACTTCGGCGATCGTGATCTCTTTGGGGTGCAGAACGTTGTGCTGGTTCTTGCGGTTCTGCGGCTCGCCGACGCGGATCGGGTAGCAGCCGGTCATCAGCGCCGCTCGCGACGGTCCGCATACCGGCTGGGCGTAGAAGCTGGTGAGCTTCATTCCTTCGCGGGCCATCCGATCGAAGTTCGGCGTGCGGATATTCGGCGAACCGAAGCAGCCGACATCGTTATAGCCCTGGTCGTCTGTGAAGAAGATGATGAAGTTCGGCTTGCGGGCCGCCGAAGACTGTTTGCCGGCCAGCAATTGCGGCACCGCCAATCCGGCCGCACCGATGCCGATTACTCGCAGGAATTGTCGTCTTGAAGTTTCGGCGTTATTCATTCGGCCGCTCCGATCAAAAAAGGAAAAGGGGTCGGGACTCATGTATTAAAACGAGTCCCGACCCCTTTTATCAACGCCCGATTGGCGGACGGATTATTTTTTCTTGGCCGTCTTCTTGGCGCGTTTTTTGGCGGTCTTCTTCTTTGCCTTCGCCTTTTTCTTCTTCTTCTTCTTCTTTCCGCCCAGTTCGAATGCATCGTGCACCAGCCGCAGGGCTTTCTTGCCGTCGGTGCGGTCGATCATGCAGGAGATCTTGATCTCGCTGGTGGTGATGTTCTCGATGTTAATCTTCGCGTCGGCCAGTGCGCTGAACATCTTCTCGGCCACGCCTGTGTGAACCCGCATCCCGACGCCGACTACGCTTACCTTCGACAGCGAATCGTCGTAGCTCACGTGGCACTTGAGGCTCTTGGCGATCTTCCCGCAGACGGCTTTTGCGTCGCTGAACTCGGCCAGGTCCACGGTGAACGACAGCGAAGCGGTCTTGTCGTCGTTTATGGTCTGGATGATGTCGTCGACCATTACGTCGTGCATGGCCATCGTGTGGAACACTCTGGCCACTACGCCGGGATGGTCCGGTACATTTGTCAGCGAGACTCGGGCCAGTTCTTCTTTCAGCGCTGCTCCGCTGACTACGATTCTTTCCATGGATTCGGTAGCTGCCACGATCATGGTTCCTTTTTTGCTGTGTGCAGAGTTTCGCACGTGTATTGGTACGTTGTATTTCTTGGCAAATTCGACGGCCCGGTTGTGCAGTACGTTGACTCCCAGCGAGGCCAGTTCGAGCATTTCGTCGTAGCTGATTCTGTTGATCTTGCGACTGTTGGGAACGATGCGAGGGTCGGCGGTGTATACGCCGTCTACGTCGGTGTAGTTCTCGCATACGTCGGCCTTGATCGCCGCGGCGATCGCCACGAGCGTAACGTTGCTGCCGCCGCGTCCCAGCGTGGTTACGTGACCTTTTTCAGTCACGCCCTGGAAGCCGGCGATGATCACGATCTTGCCCGAGTCGAGTTCCTTGTGGATCTTCTCGGCCGCGATTGTTTTTATCCTCGCCTTGGTGTGGCGATCGTCAGTGACCATGCCGATCTGGCCAGCGGTGAAGCTTATCGCCGGGGTGCCCATCTCTTCCAATGCCATCGCCATCAGCGAGATCGTAACCTGTTCGCCGGTGACCATAAGCTGGTCCCACTCGCGTTTCGGCGCCGGTTTGGATCGCATGACCTGGCTGGCGAGATCCTCAAGATGATCTGTAGTTTTGCCCATAGCCGAGACGACCATCACGACCTGGTGCCCTTGGGTCTGCGTTCGAACGGCCCGGCGAGCCGCGGCGCGAATCTTGTCCGCGTCGGCCACGCTCGTACCGCCGAATTTCATTACAACAATACTCATTGTTTCTCTTTCGCCTAACTTTCCCGAAAACAGTGCGGAATCCTGCGTCCGCACGATTTGAGCCGCAATATAGTAGCGATTTACTGGGGAAATGCAAGAGTTGTTTAAATCGAACCGCAGGCGACTAACAACCCTGGCGCCCGCCGCAGAGAAATCAGAGATAACCTGAGGCAAGGTCCCGGACGCTTGCCAACGGCGGCGAATTGTTCTACGATTCGGGCATGACCGATAAGAGACCCCCGTCAGATTCGAAACCCCGTGTCAAAACATATCGCAAGACCAAGTGGTTTTACGGCATCCTGCTGACGTACTACGCCGTGACAATATCGGCCGGAGCCTGGTGGTGGTCCTACTCCCACAAACTGTACAACCAGGCCGTAGACCCGGTAATAGCCCGGGGCGAGCCGCTGGCCTGGTCGGACTTCGCAGTCGCCCCGATTCCCGACGATCAGAACGCCGCTATCCTGTACCAACAGGGCATGGAGAGCTTCCCTTTCAGTGAAGGTCCGGGTCCGGATGATTCTACGGCGCCAGACGCTCTACAGGCCCGGGCTAGTTTGCTCCTGGACCTGGCGGGGGCCGACGAGTTGCTGATTCACGTCCGCTAGCCG
>CAYMSH010000135.1:0-14529 GCA_964392945.1 uncultured Planctomycetaceae bacterium
GAGAACGAGGACATATCCCGTTGGGTATAGCTGCATAGGAACAGGCGTTGTACGTTCTTCAGTTCATAGAGTTTCTCGTATGTCTTGATCCGACGTCCTGCGATGTGGGCGTAAGATAGTTCAGGGAATAGGTTTATATCCGGGAGCCTGCGGAGGTTGCTGCTGTAGTCGATCCCAAAGAGCCGAATCCTGTCCTTGTGCTTGACCCTCTCCAGGATGCTGTTGATCGCCTTGAGTTTTGCGGCTGCGTCATAACGCTTCTTGTCGGGCTCGATTTCGATCGCACGAGGCCTTCTGAACGACCAGCGCTTGCTTGGAAACCCTTCGTTGATTCTCAGCGTACGCTTACGAAATGGATTTCCGTTGTACATTCAGGCGCCTTCTTAGTGAATGGCGAACGTTCTGTGGCGGCGGTCCCGATGTCTTTTTCGAACTGTATCGGGGCGCCAGCCGCATAACCGATCGTCGCCAATACAGGGATGCAACATCTCCTTGCGGCCGTTTCCCTATCGGAACCCGCCAAAGCCCAGGTGTTTCTCATGACCGCGTCCGGTCCTTTATAGGGTTCCATTGGCGCCGCAACAAGCACTAAACTCGGAGGCTTACAGATATGCCGCAATTTCGGGATATGCACCGCGAATGATTCGCTCGGCCGGGTGTTGGAGCCGCCTCCGACCGGTCCGAAACGCACCGGCGGCGGTATGTCACAAGCGCCGAAGGTGTGAACCTCTTGTCGGGGCGTCGTTGCTGGCTATGTGAGCCCGAGACAGGGATGCACCTCGCGCCCGGGCGCATCGTTAACATGCTACTGTTCAAAGGCATGCGTGAACATCGCCCTGGTCGGCTACCCATGGTTCGGAAAACCGGTACGCCTTTTGCGACATCGGCATGTCACAGGCCGGCGCTGTGACATGATTGTGACATGCGGCAGTGATGAATTATGAACCTGCCCGCCGACAGGCGGGTGATGAATGATGAATACGACAAGCCGTCAGGCAATCGCCCGTCGGCTGGCGGCTTGCCAATTGGGACGCTCCGGCGTACATTTGGGGTTCAATGGAACAGGTATCTCTCGAGTTTGACGGCCTGCGGAACCTTGGGCTGCTGATTACGCTGCTGGCTTCGATAGCGAGCATCATGCTTGCCGTCGGTCTGTGGCGGCTGGTGCAGCGACGGGTTCGCAGCGGCTTGATATGCCTGGCCGCGGCGCTGGGTCCGCCGGCGATCATCCCTGCGCTGCTGGTCGATGCGGCGTTGAAGTATCGAGATGGAGATTCGCGTCGGGGTCGGAACTCGTGGCTGGCGGCGGTTATTGTGGCCGGGGCGACAACTGTAGCGGCGGCGATAGTCGTGGCGACAGGGTCGTCAAGCGGGATGTTCTGGCTGTGCGCGCTGCTGATCGAAGTGGCGCTGGCGATCGGGGTGTTCTACGTTTCGGTCTACTCGAATCTGGGGCTCTGGCGGCTGATCTCGCTGATGGCGTTGCGTTGTGCGGCGATCTTCGCGCTGCTGCTGATCCTGTTCAAGCCGGTGATACGAGTAGTGGCCGGGGCGGACAAGTCGCGCCCTCTGCTGCCGATACTCGTTGACCGATCCGGCTCGATGGCGACAAAAGACGATCGGCAGACCACGCGATATCGGGAGGCCGTCAGCGCTCTGGGCGCACACCAGGAGCGGCTTGAGCGATACTTCCGCCCGGTCTGGTTCCACTTTGCAAAGAGCCCCGAACAGGTCGACTCGCTGGGCGAACTGGCTCGGCTCAAACCAAGCGGCCAGGGGACTGACGGTACGGACATCGCAGAGGCCATCGCCGCGGCGGCCGCGATCCGGGACAAAGAAGAACCGGCCGGAATCCTCCTGCTGTCGGACGGAAACCCCACAAAAGGCACCCCCGTGCTCGAGATGGCCCGCGAGGCCTCGATCCCGACGTTCACGATCGGGGTCGGATCCGAAACGAACCAGACCGCCTCGCAGCCGAACATCGAGATAACCTCGGCCCACACTCCGTTTGAAGCGGTGAAGAACAACGTGACGACCCTGAGCGTGCGGCTGCGAGCGGTCGGCGTGGCCAACTCGGCGATCAGGGTCACGCTCAAGGAGGAGGGAATCGCAGAACCCGTCGCGACGCAAACCGTCACGATTACGAAGAACTCCCACGAGGGGACCGTCACGCTGAAATACACTCCCGGCGATCGCGGCGGTAAGCCGCTTGACAAGGGCCAGGCCGACGTTCGCAAGCTGACGGTGACCGCCGCGCCGCACGCCAAGGAAGCCGTGACTGACGACAACTCCCACCAGCTCCACGTGCTGATAACCCAGCCGCGAATTCGCGTGCTCTACGTGGAAGGCTCGATCCGCCCGGAATACAAACCGCTGCGGCGCGTGTTCGACAGCGATCCGAACGTGCAGTTCATGTCGCTGATCCGGATGTTCGAATCGAAGTTCCAGGCCTCCGGCAGCATCGACGGCCGCAAACTCCTGCGACTGCCGACGACAAAGGAGGACTTCGAACGATTCGACGTGCTGATTCTCGGCGATCTGGACCGCACGTATCTAAGCGACAGGCGGATCGGCGACGTGAGGCTGACGAGGATCCGAGAGTTTGTCGAAGGCGGCGGGGCGTTGCTGATGCTGGCCGGGGCCAACAGCTTCGGTCCCGGCGGATACTCAGGCACCCCGATCGAGAAGATCCTGCCGGTTATGGTTGGGCCCAGGACCCAGCAAAACGATCCGACCCCGTTCCTTCCGCAGCTTACCGCCGAGGGCGCCAAGCACAAGATCTTCGACGGAATCGACAAGTACCTGTTCGGTCCGGGCGGGCGGAAACCGGATGCGAAACTGCCCCAGCTTCCGAATCTCAACGGATGCGTGACTGTCGTGAAGAAGACTCCGGCGGCCGAGGTTCTGGCGGTGCATCCGTCTCGCAGCAATCCCAACGGGCCGCTGATTGTGCTGGCGGTTCGGCAGTTCGTAGGCGAGGGGCGAACCGCGGCGTTCACGGCCAACAACACCTCGCTGTGGAACAGTTTCATCCAGATGCGGGGCGGCGCCGAGGCCAATCCGTATCAGCAGTTCTGGGGCCAGTTGATCCGCTGGCTGGCCGGGGCGGATGTCAAGAGCAAGGAGGCCACGCCGTCAGCGGTCCTGCGCCTGGACCGCAGCTACATGCAAGCCGGCGGGCAGGCCAAGATCACCGCACGAGTACTCGACGCCGGCAGCAAGACCGACTCGACAGCGACGGTCTCGTGCCTCGTCACCCCGGTAAAAGGCGACGGGCCCAAGCGGAACCTGGCGCTGGTCTACAAAGCCGGGACCGGTCTGTTCGAATACGACGCGTTCCAGATGGGCCTGGCGGGCAAGTACAAGATCGCGGTCACCGCCGTGGACAATCGCACCTCAAAGACCATCGGCAAAGACGAGATGACACTTACTGTCGAAGCCCATTCGCCCGAAGACCAGAAGCTGAGTCTAAACAGGATACTGCTGGCCGCGACGGCAGGGGTTCACGACGGGCAATACGCACAACTCGGCGGGTTGAACGATGTGATCACCCAACTGATCGCACGCGGCCAGGCCCTTGCCGGCCAGGGTCCCGTGGCCACTACGCACCGCCTCTACAATTTCACGCTGCTGTTCCTGTTGTTCGTGGCGCTGCTGACAATCGAATGGATCCTGAGACGAAACTGGCAACTTCACTGATTCCGCCTGTAAGATTCACGCCTCAAGTGTGTTAGCCGTGGTGCTCTGCGCGCGTGAGTCCCAAGCTGCAATGCACGTGATTTCATTAACGCAATTCTCGGGAAAAAGATGGCGGTTTAGGTAGAGAATCGGAGTTTTGGGGTTGGCGAATCTGTGGCTCCGTGCTATGATAATAAGTGGACGGAGGAGACGACAACACGCTGGAGGCCGATACCATGACTGAAGCGATTCTCAGAGAAAGACTGGCCGAGTTGAATGACCTGCTGGCTACCTCGCCGTTCCTTACAGACAGTAAGACCGGCAGCGACGATGGGCTTTACCTGTCCGACCCCGAGGCGACAAGGAAAGCCGTAGAAGAAGCCATAGACACCGCAAGGTTGAGAATTCGTTATCTGGTGTTCGATCTTGAAGCCACCAAGCGTGAGAATCAGTATCTCCGCCAGATGCTCGAACTCCGCAAGCCCCGTCGCAAAGACGACAAGAGCGACGGTCCGGATTCCTTCTAGTACACAACACGAGGGAGCCTCTGTGGCGGGCTGATTGGCCTTTAACGCCCGGGGACTCACCTGTTCAAAGAAAGCAAGAGACGCCAGGCTGTAAAGGAAGCCGGCGTCTCTTGCATTTTTTTTTTGGGCTCTGGCCGGGGCAGGCGGTTCGGCTCGCATCCGGCTTATCTGAGACATTCGCTCAGCCTTACCGGCAGGTCAATTCTGTCCGGGGAAAATGCTCCGTCGCGCCGGGTCGCATCACTGGCGTCGGGTGCTATCTGCAGCCAGTTTGGAAGGTTATCGCACGGGTGCGAATCACCGCTGGTCCTGCCTGCCGGGCGGGGCAAAATAAAGCCATTTTTCCTGATGCCGTTTTCATGCACCTGCCGATATAGCATTGCCCACGTATAGTGGGCTGGGTCCGATAATGGCCCCATATATGGGGCTCGATACCGTCCGAGCGTTGCTCCTGGACTCAAAAGGCCCCGAACAGGCCCGAACAGAAGCCGAAAAAAAGTGTCGAAAAAACTCAAAAAAGCATGATGTTAATCTTGACGTTCGGTCGATGTTAGGCATATGATGATACGAACAGACACCGAATATGTTTACCGACAGTCGCCGCTACGGCCGACGCTGGGTGCGAAAGGCAGTAGCTGAAATGGAACAGGCGCCATTATGTCAGTTTGGTCCGGGTGGGGACTACTCGCGGAGTTGGCCCGAATCGGAGCAACCTTATGTTAGTAATTGCGACCCCGCGCCGGGCGATTTGATCGCCAGCCAGGCACAGAGGCTTGGGCTCCAACCGCCGCTGGTCAGCGTTGGACCCGAGCCGATGCAGTGGTCCAGGCGAGCGAAGGATATCGGCGACGTCGGCTGCGGTTCGGATCGCAGCGAGGCTCTCGACTCAGAGGCGCCGGAACCGGCGGGCTTGCTGGCCAGGGCGCTAGGCGCACTTGGACGATTGCTTATAGGCAATGGTCTGGAGCCGGGCAAGATTCTGGCCGCAGGATCGGCGCCGATCGAGCAGGTTGCTATGTCGTCAGGGCAAGAGGCTCGGATCCATAGCGACGAGCCTTTCACCGTCGTATCGGTCAACACGACTCAGGAGAATGCAAATGACAACTGCACAACCGAAAAACGAAACGGCTACGCCGAGACAACTGGAAATACTCAAGTTCATCCGCGGTTATCGTATCCGCAACGGTTATTCCCCGACGATGCAGGAGATTGGGGATCACTTGGATCTGACAAAAGTAACCGTGTTCGAACACGTGGCCGCTCTGGAAAAAAAAGGTCTGCTTCTGCGAGGCGAAAAGCACAAGGCTCGCTCTTTACAGGTTTCTGATGCATTTGAATTCTCCGACGAATCGGCCGTTCGCATGCCGCTTGTCGGACAGATCGCCGCCGGTTTGCCTCTGGAGGCGATAGAAGATTCGCAAAGCCTCGACCTGACGGAACTGTTTCCGCATTCGCCGGACACGTTCGCACTGCGAGTCGTGGGCGACAGCATGATAGACGAGCAGATTCAAGAGGGCGACTACGTTATCTGCAGGCGAACGAGTACCGCACGGGACGGGGAGACCGTCGTGGCCCTTCTGCCGGACGGAGAAGCCACACTGAAGAAATTCTACCGCGAGCAAAAGGGATACCGCCTCCAGCCGGCCAACGACTCATACGATCCGATTTACGTTGACGACGTGGAGATACAAGGCGTGGTAGTAGGCGTAGTGCGAACAGTCTAAACGCGGTCTGCAGGCCAGTTACTATTGACGGCAAGCGGCGATTGCCGCCTGGCGAGGCGGTTGTTGCTGCGTCTTGAGCATTTGGGGTATCGACGTGTTATTCTCTGAGCCTGTGTTGTCGGGATGCAACTGACAGAGATAACAGATTCACACTCCACAAAGCCCAATACCGCAGGTTAGCCCATAAGGCGACGGGTCAGTTTGTCGCCGAGGAGTGAAAGGGGAGTGCGGGGCCGACCCAGCGTTACGTGAGGCTTGGCCTTACCGTGATAGTCCGATCCGCCGGTTACCGCCAGGCCCAGGCGCCTTGCGATTTGCAGATATGTTCGCGTTTGAAAGTCCGAATGATTCGAATGCACCACTTCCAGTCCGTCCAGGCCGACGTCAACAAGGCTGCGTATGTGCATGGTCAACTGTGCGGTGTTGTCGTAATGCAGGTGAACCGGATGGGCCAGGACCGCCACGCCGCCGGAACTGTGGATCGAGTTGATGACCTCGGCTCCGGAGAGTCTCTCCTTGTCGATAAACGCCGCACCACTGTCGCCGAGATACCGCTTGAAGGCTTGGGCCATTGAATGAACGTATCCCTTTCGCCCCAGTGCTTCGGCGATATGCACGCGGCTGACAATTCTATGATCGATCGATGCGGGGCTGTCGGATATCACCGCAAGCACATCCTGCATTTCTATCTTCAAGCCGAGTTCCTGCAATCGGGAGATGATCTGCGGGTTGCGCTGGTTGCGGGCTTCGACCAGATCGGCGGTCAGCGCCGCCAACTTCGGCGATTCGTGGTCGATTCCAAATCCGAGAATGTGCAAGGCTCCGGCCGATGACTTGGCCGACAGCTCGATGCCGGGGATGAAACGCAGTTCGGGAAAACTCTCGGCCGCCGAGCGTGCTTCGTCCAGCCCGGCTGTCGTGTCGTGATCGGTAAGCGCCACCGCCGCCAGCCCGATCCGATCGGCCAGCGCAATAATCTCCGTCGGCGTATCGTGTCCGTCTGACGCCGTCGAGTGCGTGTGAAGATCGACGAAAGTTCGCATTGTGCTTCCAGTCGGGCTCTAGACCGGCTGGAGAATCTTCAGGTCCAGAGAAAGCACGATGTCTTTGACGGCTTCCTTGTACTCGGCCATGTGCGGAGCGCCGATGTGGGCCAGCAGGGCGTCCAGATCAGACCACTGTTCGACGACAGTGACCACGTCGTCGCGGACCGGCTCCTGGGCTCCGAGTCCGCTGTCTACGTCAATCGTGGGGCCGTAGGCTATGCATCCGTTTTCGGCCTGTACTTTCGGCATGAGTTCGGCGAACAGTTCGAGGTACTCGTCACGTTTTCCCGGCGCGAGTTTGATTGCTGCTATTACGTGGATCATGAGTGCTTCCTTTGGTTATTCGAGTTCGATGTTCGTTTCCTGCGGCGCGGCGAAGACGTCGGACGACAGGTATCGCTCGCCGAAGTCCGGGCAGATCACTACGATGGTTTTTCCGGCCGAGTCGGGTCGGCTGGCGATTATCTCCGCGGCTTTCAGCGCCGCGCCGGATGATATCCCCACGAACAGTGCTTCCACATCGGCGGCCTGTCGCGCGAATTGGATTGCGTCGTCATCATCTATGGCGATGGTCTCGTCTGTGAGATTCAGGTCCAGAACGTCGGGTATGAATCCTGCTCCTATGCCCTGGATCCTGTGGGATGCAGGGGTGAGCTCTTCGCCGGCGGCGGTCTGGGCGATAACGGGGCTGCCAGCCGGTTCTACGGCGATAGCCCGGACCGAGTCGTTCTTCTTCTTGAGGCCCGCGGCGATACCCGTGATCGTGCCGCCGGTTCCGACGCCAGCTATGACAATATCGACTTTCCCGTCGGTGTCGTTCCAGATTTCCATAGCCGTGGTCTTCTCGTGGATTTCCGGATTCGAGGGGTTGGCGAACTGGTGCGGCATGACGGCGTTCGGGATTTCGGCCAGTAGTTCTTCGGCTCGGGCTATTGCTCCTGTCATTCCGGTTATCGCCGGGGTCATTTCTACTTCTGCGCCCATGGCTACGAGCACTCTAAGGCGTTCTTCGCTCATGGAATCCGGCATTGTCAGTATGCATCGATATCCTCGCGCCCTGCAGACCAGCGTCAGGCCGATGCCGGTGTTCCCGCTGGTCGGTTCGATAATCGTCGCTCCTGGTGTGATAGATCCGTCGGCCTCGCCGGCCTGGATCATAGCCAGTGCGATTCGGTCCTTTACCGACGCCATTGGGTTGAAGCTCTCCAGCTTGGCCAGGACCGTAGCCTGTGACGATATGAGGTTGCGGACCTTGACCAGCGGCGTGTTTCCGATCGTTTCAGTGATGTCGTTGTAGATTCTAGCCATAGTGCATATCCCTGTATTTTCAGTCGCCGCAGCTTAGCCGCATCGCTATTGCAGGCGCCCGGCGATTGGAAACAAAACTACACGATCAGCCGACGATATTCAACGCTGTGGTTGTCTCGGCGTATATTCATGCGTCCAGGTAGTCGAAATGCCGTTGGGCGCAGCAGGGGCAGTCCGGCGATCGGGAGGCGTTTATGCGTTGGATTTGATTGGTCCAGAAGTCGATCTTTGTCAGGTAAGGCGAAGCCGCATCGGTCCGCCCGGCGAGGATCTTGATCGCTTCGATCGCCTGCATGGATGCAATCGTCGCCACGGCCGGTCCGAGCACTCCGGCCTGTCGACAGGTCGGATCCGTACATGGCGGCGGCGGGTCGGCCAGCACGCATCGCAGGCAGGCCGTCGCCGGCGGGATCACCGGCATCATCTGCGCTTCTGCTGAAACTACGCCGGCGAAAACCCAGGGCAGCGAGTATTTGACAGAGTAATCGTTGATGATGAATCGCGTGTGGAAGTTGTCGGTCCCGTCGATTATCAGATTGGTCCCGTCGGCCAGTTCGGCCAGATTATCGGCTCCGACGCGCACCTGATGCGGCTGGACGATGACTTGCGAGTTTATCTGCGCCAGTCGCCGGGCCGCGGCGATCACCTTGGGCTCGCCGGCTGTGGCGTCTGATTGATCGTACAGGCCCTGTCGGTGAATGTTGGTCATGTCGACTTTGTCGGCGTCGGCGATTACGAGCGTCCCGAGACCGCCGCGGGCCAGCAGTTCGGCGACCCACGAACCGAGTCCGCCTACGCCGACGATAAGCGCAGAAGCTTCCTGCAGGGCTCGCTGTCCGGCCAGGCCTATTTCGCCAAACGCCATCTGGCGATGATACCTTTGCATGTTGTCGTCGGCTTGAGTCATCGCGCCGAACAGTGTAGAGACTAAAGGGGCTCCATCGCAAGAGTCTCAGGGGCTTTTGCGATTGCCTCCCGCGGCCGGGCCGCTATACTCAGCTATGAATTCACTGCACAATGGAGAGATTGCCATGCCGAAAAAATCAAAATCAACGCGTCGCGATTTCATGAAAAAAGCTGCGATCGCCGCCGCCGTTCCCATGTTCGTAAACTCTGCAGCGTTTGGGGCCAACGATCGGATCGTTATGGGCTGCATCGGCATGGGCGGGCAAGGCCGCGGCGACATGGGCGGATTCCTCGGCTTCAAACAAGTGCAGGTCGTCGCCGTTTGCGACGTTGTCGGCCGCCATCGCGATAAGGCCAAAGCCATCGTCGATTCCCGCTACAACTCCAAAGACTGCAAGTCGTATGTCGATTTCCGTGATATCACCACGCGCAAGGATATCGAAGCGGTCCTTATCGCCACGCCGGACCACTGGCACGCGAACATTTCGATCGAGGCGATGAAGAACGGTAAGGACGTATACTGCGAGAAGCCCGAGACCCTCACGATTAACCAGGGCCGGGCCATGGTCAAAGCCGCACGCCGCTACGCTCGGGTCTTCTCCGGCGGATCACAACGCGTCTGGGGCGACTACAACTGGTTCCACAAAATGGTCCAGGGCGGCGCCGTCGGCGAGGTCAAAGAGGCGTGGGTCAATGTCGGAGGTCCGTCAGGGCCGTGCTATCTCAAGCCCGAGAAGACCCCTGATGACGTGGACTGGGACATGTGGCTCGGACCGGCTCCGAAGCGACCGTTCCATCCGCAGCTTATCACCGGCGGCTTCAGACCGTTCCGCGATTATTCCGGCGGCGGCATGACCGACTGGGGCTGCCACACGTTCGGCGGCGCGCTGTTCTGCCTCGGTCTGCACAAGACCGGCCCCAGCGAGATCACCCCGCCTGACGGCAAAGACATCAAGCAACTGACGTACAAGTTCGCAAACGGCGCGAAGATATACCACGGCGGCGGTTGGGGCCAGTTGTGCTTCAAGGGCTCCCAAGGCGAGCTTCCCTCGCGAAAAGGAGGGCGGAAGGATACTCCGCCGAACATCCATATTCCCAACTACAAGGGCTCCGGCGGGATATTCGGCGACTTCCTGCACTGCGTTCGAACGCGAGAGAAACCGTTCCGCGACATCGAGATCGCACACCGCACCGCGACGCACTGCCATCTTGGCAATATCGCCTACAGGCTGAGGCGTCCGCTGAAATGGGATCCGGTTAAGGAAGAAATAATCGGCGACGCCGAAGCCAATCGATGGCTCGATCGAGAAGCCCGACAGCCCTGGGGACTCTGGTAATCCCGGTCCCGACGGTTAGTGGCCCGATAAGGCGATCCTTGTCGAGCGGATTGAATGTGTTCTGGAAGTAACGCCTTATACGCCAGTTGTTTGCGCAATATCAAGAACAATGCGTTCGGTCTTGAGATTTATGCCGTTTTTGCCGTTTTGTATCGTACATTTCCTTTGGATGTCGATTTATTTGAAGGAAACATGAAATGTACTTTCCCGTTCGATACAACTCCAGCAACCGGACCTGTCCCAGGAGACAGCAGCAATCCAGGCGTGGCGTAGCCTATCTCTTTTCGTTGGTTATGCTTGCGCTCATGGCGTCTCTGTCAGTGACCATACTGGCCGGGACCAGTATGAATCTCAGCCGCAATCAGCACATGAAGGATTCTTTGGCGGCGCAATTGTCGGCCGAGAGCGGACTGGAGTTCATGCGAATGAGTTTCACCAAGCTCAGGATGCCTTCTGGAACGACTAACTCCACGCTGATGGGTCGATTGGCCGCGAGCTTGTCTGACGTTATCGACGGCAGCGAAAACGCCGGCGGGCACGTCCTGTCGTCTACGGAAACAGTGATTACCGTCCCGAAAGTCACAGTCGGCGACACCAGTTTCGACTGCACGATCACGATGCTATCCCCGGATTCTGAAGGCGTGCCGCAATGTCGCCTGACGTCTGTAGGCACGTGCGGACTGGCGTCTCGCAGCGTCAGCCTCGATATGAAAATGACCGGCCGGGCCGCCGACGCGTTTAACTACGCCATCGCCTCAAAAGGCGGAATCTCCGTGAGCGGAAGCGCGACGATTGACGGGATGACATCGTCAAATGACGCCAACGTTCTGTCGATCAGCCAGGCGGCGTTCGCCATAGCTGTCGGCGGAAGCGCCACAGTCGGCGGAGATTTGTATCTGACGGCCGAGGGAGAAGATTCGGTATATCTTCAGGGCGGAGGTTTGAGTGTCGGCGGAACATCCGACATCAATGAAATACTTGACGATCACGTGTACCGCCTGCCGGAGGAGCCTGACTTCCCGACACTGGACCTCACTCCGTTTGCGGCTATGGCGACTACCGTTATAGATTCCGACTCCGATCTCAGCGGTCCGGGCCTGGTCGTGAACAATGCTCGAATCGCCGCTGGCACAAATCCCGAATTCAAGCAGGACACCGTCATAAACGGAGTCCTGTATATCGAGTATCCCAACGAGGTCACATTCAAGTCAAAGGCGACGCTTAACGCGATTATAGTCACCGAAGACGCCACGGGACAGAGCGGGACGAACAAGTTGGACTTCAAGGGTCAGGTCCAGGCTCCCGGAGTGACGGCGCTGCCCGACACGGAAGAGTTCGCCGCCATCAAGGAACACGACGGATCGATCATCCTGGCGCCGGGTTTTGGCGTGCAGTTCCGCGGCGGCGTCAACAGCATTAACGGAACGATCGCCGCAGATCAGTTCTCGTTTCTGGGCAACTCGAACATATCCGGTGAAATCGCCGGCACGATCATCGGCCTGTCGTCCAAGGATCTGGTGATGTCGGGCAACGCGACGATACTGGTCAACAAGGATGATTCGAGCGCTCTGCCGGCCGGATTCGTACACTACAAGGGCCTGTCGATCGTCAAGAATACGTACTCCGAGGGCCAGTAGTGGATCAGCCGTTCATTGCCGCCTGGACGGCGCCGTGGTGGCGGCCTTGGGTTTGCTGCTCTGCTCTGATATGCAGAACAAGTGCTGATCGCCCCGAAGGAACAAATCGGTTCCGACTATGGCCGGTGACGCATTGACAGGTTCGCCGAGCCTGTTTGTAGCCAGAATCTTCATCTCTTTACCGTTGCTGATCACCAGCGTCGCTCCGCTGCGATCGGTGATATAGACGCGCCCGTCGGCTCCTACGGGCGAGGCGTATATGTTTCGCAAGCCGTACAGGCGGTAGGGGCCCTCGGGCTCTTTTCCCGTCTTCACGTCGATCCGCGAGAGTACCGGCTGGTAGTGGTTCAGGAAGTACAAGCTGTCTCCGTACAACAGCAGCGACGGCACGTACGGGGCTCCGTAACGGTATCGCCAGAGTACGTGCTTGCTCGAGCTGATGTCGCCCTTAGCTCCGGCCAGGCGGATCGCCATCATCCCGCGCTTCACATAGCTGCTGCCGGCGTAGACCACGCCGCCTGAGTGCACGGGCGATGCAACTATGTTGGCCGACAACCCCGCGCAACGCCAGATGACCTTTCCGGTTTCGAGGCTGTAGCCGCGCATCCTCTTTGTACCGTTTACGATCACCTGCGGCTTGCCGTCGACTTTGACAACGATCGGAGTCGACCAGGAGGTCACCTCGTCACGCTTGGTCTTCCAGAGCTGCTTGCCGCTGCGCTTGTCGAATGCGGCGATGAACGACTGGTCGGCGTGGTCCCAGTTTACGATCACCTTGTCGCCGTATATCGTCGGCGAGGCGCCTTCGCCGTGTCCGTGTTTGATCCGCATTTTGCCGAGATCGGCGGACCATTTCACCTTGCCGCTGAAGTCCAGGCAATGCAGCCCGCGCGACCCGAAGAATGCATAGACATGCTTCCCGTCAGTCACCGGCGAGTTAGACGCCATAGTTCCGGTATGATGATCGCCTTCGTGCGGCAGGGCTTTTCGTACGGTTTTTCGCCAGAGGATTTTCCCGTCAGCCCGCCCTATGGCCAGTACGGCGAACTCCAGGGCTCGCGTTACCGGGCGGTAGTCGTGCACTCCTTCAATTTCCGGGGCTTCGATCGTCTTGTGCTTGCCGTACGGTATCGCCGCGGTGACAAATACCCGGTCCTTCCAGATGATCGGGGTGGAGTGCCCTTCCCCGGGCAGCGGCGTTTTCCAGCGTATGTTCTTGGTATCGCTCCACTTGAGCGGGGGCTTGCCATGCGGAGCGACGCCGCTGTGCAGAGGTCCGCGCCACTGGGGCCAGTATTTCGCGGCGTCGTCACTGTTGTCGGCAAGCGTAACTCCCGCCGCGAGCCATACCGCCGCGAGGCCCGCAATCATCCGGCATTTCCAAGTCGATTCCAAGATACTCACCATACCAGTATAGTACTCGCCAACGGCCCGAGGGTAAATGCCCTGTCCCGGCCGCACGCCGCAGTCCGTATGGCGCGAGGCTGTCGCTCCCGATGTACCCCGATGTTTATCGGGACTGTCAGCATCGGGACCAATTGCCAGCCGTTTTGTCTTGCCTTACGCCATGGATTCAGATACCGTGTTGGGTTCCATCGGTAGGAAGCGGTGCGTTACCGCTTTCTGCTTTTGTATAATAAGAAGACCGCCGGAGCGGGCCCCAAGTCGGCTCCGGCGGGTATTGGAGAACGATATGTCAGACTATAAGTCATTGAACAGCAAGGCAATTAAGCTTGGTAAGCAGATTGTCAAGATGTGCACCGCAGCCGGCAGCGGGCACCCTTCGACTGCTATGTCGCTGCTGCACCTTACCACCGCATTGATGTACCGCGTAATGCGATACGATCCGAAGAATCCCTGGAACAAGGGCTCAGACCGCCTGGTGCTGTCTGAAGGCCATGGCGTTCCGGTAGTGTACGCGGCGTATTGCGAACTTGGCGGGATCGTCGGGACCCAGGATCAGCCCTCGGAACTTCGGTTCGACGATGCGCTGACCCTTCGCGAAGGCGACAGTGTTCTTGACGGTCACCCCAACCCGGCCGTGGGCTTCCCGTTCTTCGATGCGGCCACTGGCTCGCTGGGGCAGGGGCTTTCCGTGGCCGCCGGGCTGGCATCGGGCGCTCGGGTAGCCGGCTCCGACGCCAAAATGTTCTGCATGTGCGGCGACGGCGAAAGCCGCGAAGGCCAGATATGGGAGGCCCTGGACTACATCGCCGACCACAAGCTGACTAACGTATATGCGATCTTCAACTGCAACGGACAGGGACAAAGCGACTACGTTTCGCCCCAGCAGACTTCAGAAACGCTGACGGCGAAACTCACGGCGTTCGGATTCGACGTCAAGGTCATCGACGGACACGACTGGG
>CAYMSH010000136.1:0-14527 GCA_964392945.1 uncultured Planctomycetaceae bacterium
TTGATTTGGCCGGGAGTTCTTTTATGTTTTGTGTGGCCAGTTGGGCTATTTCTTTCGCTGAAAGAGCTCTGCTGTAGATGCGCAGGTCATCGATTGCTCCCTGGAACGCCTCTTTTCCATTAAGAGATCCTATGCAGCCTGCTGCACTTCCGCCAGCTTTTATGCTGCCGGCGATGGCGAGTGTTCCGATTTCTTTTCCGTCCAGGTAGACCCGCATTGTTTTGCCGTCAAATGTTGCTGAACAATGATGCCACTTGCCGTTTAATACAGATGATGGATTGACGACGGCATCGCATTCCATGTAGCCGTCGGCATTCAGACCCAGTGCCAGAACCCTGCCGCTATTCTGAAATGAGAACAGAACGCGGTTATGACCGTCTTCCTTGCGGAATATCTCGCGGTAGTTGGATAAGTCGGTCGGAAGCACCCAGGCGCTGATGGTGATTTCTTTCAGTTTGGAGAAATCAGGTTTTCCGGCAATTGACAGATTGTGGTTTCCGGCGAGGCTTATGGCGGCGCCTGACACACCGGGAATCCGGATTATTTTGTCGGGCATTGACGCATTGTTCTTGTTTCCGCTGATATCTTCACAGACAGAATCGGATTTTCCATCGAATGTCCAATTCGCGATAAGTGACTTGTCGGCAGCGGAGGAAGCTGAGACTGTCAGTAGAGAGATTAGTGCAGTTGTTAAAATAGCTTTCATGATTATTCCTTCATCCATTTGCCGTCATCGCCCGCCTTGGTATCTTTCTTCTGTCCGGCGAATTTGACAACGACTTTCTCGCCCTTATCGGCCGTGCCCCAGATGGGTACTTTCATATCACGCTGCAGCACCATGTGATCGCCAAATACCGGCGCAACCTTTACCTCGGCGTGGAGTGACAACATCGCAAACAGCGTCAGTAATAGACTTGGTACAATTGTTTTCTTATTCATTTGGATTTTCCTTCTTTTTTTCAACTTCCAGAATTCCGGGGGACGACCGGATCGTACACGTTCTCGTTCACGGACGGAAACCGGTGGCCCCGTGAACGCAGCACTACTTCTTCTTAATCAGCTTGATCGCTTTCTCCGCAAAGCGCTCGCCCAGGATCTTGAAGCCTTCTTTCGTGTAATGAAGGTCATCTATGATTCGCCTGGCCTTGCTGGAATATTTGTTGTTCAAGTCATCGGTGTCGATCCAGGCAGCCAGGGGATCATCATCAGCCGTCTTCACCTGAGCTTCGCGGACTTTGTCCCATCCCCCGTCAAACTTACCGTTACCAGAATCACTGATGCGACCGATAACAACATACATATCCTGCCTGTCAAGGTCGTCCCGCAGCTGCTGAATCAGTCCCTTGAGGCTGGCTTCGTACACGTCGGCCATCCCTGTCTTCGCGTCCCTCTCGCCCTGCATCCAGACGAAGACGATGGATTCAAACTTTTGGTCCTTCATTGCCCTGCGGACATTTTTCATCAGCCAATCATAAACCTGCCCCAGCTTATAGTTGCCTACCTTTGTAGCTCCTTCAGGCGCCTTCCATTTCTTATACCAACATCGAATTGGTGCACCGCTTTTGGCTGTCTTCACAACGATTACCTTATCTTTTCCAAATGCAGCCTCCACTGTTGGTGTGAAAGAAATGCTTGGATTGAGTCCAGCCATATTCGACTGACCAGAGAGGATGAATAGGTGTTTCCCCTTTTCTGCAGCATGGAGAGAGCTTGATTGTGCTTTGTTTTCCTTCTTAACCGCTTTCTTCACATCTACGTACTTAGCCAGATCACGCATCGCGATGACCTTATACTCGTTGTCTTTCAAGTACTTCATGGCTTTTTCGAATTCGGCTGGGGTGGTGTTCACCCATCGGTGGTGTTCCATATCCGGAACTCCATGAAAAGTAAGTACGACCGCCTGTCCGGGGACTGCTTTTTTTACAGTTTGGGCAAAACGGTTCTTGTTCCTGAAAAGATTCTTCGGAACAGTAAAAGAGGGAACGTTGAATGCATCGTCTTTGGCGGGATCATATGTACGCTCCCCTCCGCCTCGGGCAAAGACATACCCATTGTCGGCCATGTAGGGATACAGGCCTTTATTGACACTGTAAACCGGCCAACAGAATGTTGTCGGACGGGGAATCTTGTATTTTGCGCAACGCTCCTCGTTCGCCTTAAATTCCTTTATCCCTTCCTCCACCGTCTTTTTGCCGAGCACGGCATGCGTCAATGTGTGATTCCCGACCTCAAAGCCCATTTTGTTTAATTCGCTTATCTGCTCCCAGCTCATATACCACTTCTTGTTGCTGAAGTTCTTAGTGGTCTCGCAGACGTAGAAGGTGGCGCCGAAACCATACTTCTTGAGCAGCGGGGCCACGAAAGAGAAGTGGCTCGCGCAGGCGTCATCAAATGTCAACACCACAAGCTTCTCCGGTATGGGTTTCACCTTTCCCTTCGCGGACTCCTTTGCCGCTGGTTCCTCACCGCACAGAACATTCTGCAACAGCAGCAAGGCAAACAGGGCAACGCCGATCGTGTTTCTGTTAAACAATCGCACCATAATTTCTCCTCTGTAAATAGTCGTCCTAGCCGTCAAATGAGTCACACGCGAATCCCGCCATAGTCCCTATTCCAGCCAGGATCTCACAAGATTGTTAATAAGATCGCGGACGACGGCGGGTCGCCAGTCCCCGACAAACACCCATCTACTCCTTCGGGCTCCAGAACTGAAGCGAGGACCCCGCCTGGGTATGCGAAGATTGTCGGTGGATCCGGAGGAGGCCGTTGGAATAGCGCGGGATGCGGCGATCGAGATACCATCCAATGTTCGGCGAAAGAATGCTTCCGGGAACTTCGGTGGTTCCGCCGGTTTTCAGATCGATGAAATAAGAAGGAGCCTGCGTACCTCGAGCCGCTTGCATCTGAACGAAAAGCCGATTCCCATCACGCAGAAGGGAGGTTAACTGGCTTCTGTACCTCTTGTCTTTCTTCCTGCGCTGACGGTCATTAACGGCAGAATCGTGGAGGACCTTGCGGGCCTTCAGGTCGAAGAGGACAACGCGGCGGCTTCGCTGCACGCAGATCAGGCGATCCCCGTCCAACTCGCAGTTCCAATTATTTCTGTCATACCTGGCGCCGGCCAAAGGACTGGCGCGATATCCGCCGTCCTCGAAATTGTACACGGCCAGTTCCGGGCCTTTTTGTACTTCGCAGACCGCGTATTTCTCATTGGTGACGAAGATGTTCACGATCCCAAGATCACCCAGATTCCTGGGCTTCTTGCCGTCCATCTTGTAGAGGGCGTACTCGCGTGCTCCTTTCCCGTCAGAAATGAGCAATGCGCCCTTGGCGCCGAGTGAGCGGACGGACCACCCACGACCGTCCTTTACGTCCATCGGAATTTCCTCGTAGGCTCGAATTGTCTCGCCGGTGAGGGGATTGATGAGCAAATGCCGAAGAGGTTTCTTGCTGGGTGTTTGGAGGAAATGTATGACTTTCGCCTGGGCAAACGCCTGGCACCCGTGACCAAAAGTCTTTTGCCAACGGATCTTGCCCGTTTTGATATCCAGGCAGACAACCCTGCCCCCGCTATTTGCCCCCCCCCAGGCCATGATGTAATCGCCTGCGTGTTGAACAAACCTGGACGCTTTGCGGGACCAGCGCCTTTCGCCGGTTCGCCCGTCAAAAGCGATGAACCGCCCTTCGCTGCGAAGCACCATTAACTCGCCGAAGAAAATCGGCTTGTCATTATCGAGCTTTGACATGAACCGTTGCCACACAATCCCGCCCTGCGGGTTGGCTTCTGCGCAGTTGAGAATACCTGCGGCCTGGTAGTACGCCTTTCCGGCCAGTGGCGAGCCGGGCGGCGGTTTTATTACGTCTGTGTCTTTTGAAATGGGAAGCGTCCAAGCCAGGCGCATCGGAAACTTGAGAGCCGGCGCCTTGGGCGCGTTTTGATTCAGAATTCGCCGTGCGGGATCCAGGTACGGGGTATTGGCAACGACGAACAGACTGTCTCCGTCGATCCGCGCCGCTTGCGGCGCGCCGTCCTTCAATGCCCATTGCCGTTGACCGATGCGCGTTCCGTCACCGGCGGACAAAGCAACCATCCGACTTTCTGTCGGGACATAGACACGGTCTGCCATGAGCTGAATACGTCCGACAATAGACTCCCCGAACCGGCGGGACCAGCGTATCTTGCCCTCATCGACCGAAAGGGCGACCAGGGTCAGTTCGTCGCGGACCAGAACGGTCTTGCCGTAGCGCCCGACCTGTTCGGTGACCCACGTATAGGGGGTGCGCCAAAGCAGGCGCCCCGTGTCCAGATCCACCGCAATGGTGGAGGCGCCGTTATACAAAGGCGAATAGATCAGCCGATTCCCCACAATCACCGGCGATCCTGCGTAGCGAGGGAGCGGGCGGCGAGGCCAGAACTTTTGCTTCGAACTGTACCAGTTCAACCAGACGAGCCTACCGTCGCGCAGATCGTGACAACTGACGGCCTGAGCGCTGGTGACCGAGTAGACAAAGCCCTTGTGCACAATCGGCGGGATACCGCATAGATGAGGAAGGGACCATCGCCCGGATTTGGGGATGGACGACCGCCACAGAACGCGTCTGGTGTCGAGATCGACGGCGACCACCGAATGATGTCTCTGGGGGTTGCGAACGCCTTCTTCGTAGGACAGATATATCAACGAACCGTCCGTGAATACAGGCTTGCTGAGGAACTTCTGCCGGTGGTGCAGCTTTGGAGCAGCATTGGGGGAGATCCCGTCCCGCCGCAATTTTTCTTTGCCGTCCTGCTGCGATTTGTATCGTCCCATCGACCACAGGTCGCTGCCGCCGGCCAGGTCGATCACGTTCATGACTTCCGAAGTGTCACCGCTGCGATTGCGGGCGTAGACCCTGCCGTCACTCAACGCCGGAGCGTAGCTGCCGGGCATGCAGGCGAGGTTACCGCTGCCAAACTCATGTTTCCGTAACCATTTCGGCCGGTCGGTCTTGTTCCGGGCGTAGGTTGCCAGGTACCAGCGCGCACTGAGAACAACGTGGTCATTCTGGACCTGTAGTTCAGGAGAGCCCCCTTTCTCCACGTCGCCGCCCCACGGCGTGATCGGCGGCGGAGCGACGGTCTGAATCTTGAGAGTTTCGAGATCCGGCGCCTTGACGGTCGGCTTCTGCGCGGGTTGGAGTTCTCGGCGCAGTTCCGCAACCGAAACGCTCTTTCCCATCCAAGGCAACTGTGCTTTGGCGTCCAACGCATCAAACTCCGCGGCGAGAGATTCCGCGTCGCCCAGGCAGGACAGCGCCATCAGGCAACCGACGGCGGCTCGCCGGCGGAACTCGGGATTTACGCTATGGGTTCGCACATCGTCAAAGGAACGATAGGCGGCGTGAAAGCGTCCCTTGCCGAGGTCTGTCCCGCCATAGTCGAGGAGACGACGGTGCGCGGTTTCGGCCCAGGGGAACCGGCGGAAAACCTTCAATGCGTCCAGCTTGAGGTTATCGGGGTCTTCCCGCAGTTTCTTCTCCTGGTACGCGCGCAACGCCGCCAGGCCGGCGGCGGGTTGCCTGCGCAGGTGCAGGTCCATGGCGGCCCAGGCTTCGATGGCGCCGACACCTCCGGCCCAACGCTTGGTATCCAACTCCCCGGTCGCTTCCCCGATGATGGTGTCGAGGGTTTCGGCGATACCGGCCGGGGCGGCGCCAAGAACCTGGCGCCAATGGTCCTTAAGCTCGATTGTCTCCAGCAACGCCAACGGACTTCCGGTCGGCGGCGGTGCGGACGCATTACTCAGATCGTCTTGGGCAAGGGCGGGACTCAACCCCTTGTTCCGCAAGTCATCGGGATAACGTTCGCGCAACCCGGCGAACAGGAGTTTCGCCGAGAGTATGCGCCCCTCGGCAATGTCTTGATTGATCCGGGACAGATAGATATCAAGGGTCGGGTCTGCATGCCAGGAGACAAGACCGAGCTCCTGTAGGGCGAGCAAACGGCGGGTTGCGTAGCGGAGCCATTCCTGATTGCCGCCGGAATATTTTAGAATCAACTTCAACCCCGCCATGGCAAGCTCTGTATTGCCCGGGTGACGTTCGAGGATGGCGCAAACCGCCTGGTTCCCGTTTTCCGGTCCATCGGCGTAGGCCTTCTCCGCCGAAGCCAGGATCTGTCTGGTATCCTTCGGGGGCGCAGCGGGGAGCAGGTTCGGTGCGGTCAGCAACGCCGCCGCCAGCAGTGTAAGGATAAGTGTTTGCTTCATTGTTGCATCTCCAGTGGGCTACCGTCGATGCCGAGCACACGAACACGAAACTCCCATTCGGGTGCTTTGATATTGAGCGACTTGATAAGAATTTGATTCGGTCCGGGTTTTAACGTGACCTTGTAGATAGCCCGAGTAGCGCCGGACCCAAATCGGCCAGCATTCCAGATATACTTTTGGGGCCAGAGGTACCGGTCTTTAGGGGAGGGAGCTTGGGGTTTCGGCGCGGTGACCTTTGCACCGTTGAACCATAGCTGCTGGCGCGCGACACCCTCGACCCAGATGATTGCCCTTCCCGGGGTTTTCGGGGTCACCGTCGCGACGGCGTAAGCGACGGTCTTTCGGGTGGGCGGCGAGACAAAGTAATTGACCCGCAAGAGCCCGTTCACGGCGGTGACGCTGCCTTTCCGCCATGCAACGGTGCGGGTGCGTTTCTTGGGTATCGGCGGGTCACTTTTCTTTCGCCGGGTAATGAAGATTCCGTCGGCCTGGTAGGTCTTGTCGAAATCTATTTCCGTTTCCGGGGGATAGGCGGGGGTCTTCTCCAGGGTCTCACCGCCGAGGAACGTGCCGAGGACCCGCCACTGCGTGAGGTAGCCGTCATTGCGCGCCAGTTCCGTCTGGACGTCCTCCGGCGCGATGCTTGCGATGGCTTGCCGCGCTGTCTGGCGCACTTGCAGATTCTTGCCGTACACCATGGATTCCCAGTCCCTGGCCACAGAGGGGTAGTCCCGCTTGCTTGCAGCCTGTTTGAACAGTGCGACCGCGGCGTTGCGAACCTTTACATGCTTGTCAACCATTGCGTTGGTCAGGTAGGCTCCGATTCGCTGCTTCGGTACATGCTTGCCCGGAGCCGACACCAACTGCTCGAGCGCCGCGACGAGCACCTCCGGCTCATCGCCCTTCTCAACGATGCCGGAGTAGGCCTGATAGCGATTGACGTCCGGGCAGAGCGCCAGAGCATCGATGGCGATGATGCGCAAGGCGGCGTGCTTGCTCTTGAGAAGCTTCGTGAAATATGCCTGATAGCGCGCCGGCTGCATCGCCGGTTGCATGAGCGCCCCCGCGCATGTGTGCCCAACGTAGATATCCTGGCTTTCGCCGCAGGCCTTCAGGAGCAAGTCGCCGGTTTTAGGCGATGGCGTCAGTTGAGCCCCCAAGACGCAGGCCAACTCCAGATCCTTGGTCTCCTGAGATTGCGCCAGGGTGCGAACAGTTTTTTCAACGACTTCAGGACCATGCCTTCGGATCGCGGTGGTGATACCCAGATACACAGGGTCGTTTGGGATGTGCAGCGGGCCCCGTGGCAACGCATCGGGTTTCCGCTTCTCCGTGTTGTGCCTGTAAGCATATCGCAGAGCAATGACCAGAGCGGAGGTCTCGCCCGAGGTCACCAATCCGCGCAGCACGAGTTCCGATCGGTCGCGACTACCGGCCAACGCCTTGTAGACGGTGTCGATTCGCGCATGGGCCTCGGGGGAGCCCGTGTGCGCCAGGGCGAGCATGGCGGGAATGAGCTTCCAAGTGAGATCCGCCGAAAGTTTGTGATTCGCGAGGGCTTGGGTCGCCGGATCGACAACGGCCCAGCCGTCTTTTCCGTAAAGTTTGGCCCAACTGACGACGGCGGCGGTCGCAACTTTCTGGTCCTTGTCCTTCAAGAGATTACCCAGCGGAGCCTTAGCAACACTAGCGTCGCCGCACCCGTAGGCCTCGGCGGCCGCAGCGCGTAGACGCGGATCATTGTCGCCGGCAAGCGCTTTGACGTCCCGAGCCGCTGCGCCGCGGTCGAGCCTTACCAGGGCGACCAGCGCGCGTCGGCGAACATAGACGCTCGTTTGGCGATTGTTAAGCAGTTGACGAATTGCCGGAACCGAACTCTTGTCGCCCATGCGGGCAAGCTCTTCGATCGCCTGGGTCTGCATGATCCAATCCCCTTTGGCCAGTTGCTCCAGCGGGGTCTGGATATCGCCTCCGTTTGCCGGCAAGGCTGAGAAGTCAGCCGCCAGCGCGAGGCAAACAACAAGAACAAAAACGCGAACCATATATTGCTCCTATCGTTGATAGATGGGCAGGTAACGATAGGGAACGCCGATGACGAGAATAGACATCCCGGTTCCATACACGCCGCCGGGGTTGGCGTTCCAGGATCCGTCGTCCTCCTGCGTCTCGAGAATCGTCTTGAGGATCTTAGGGTACCAGGCCTTGAAGTCTTCCTCGCCGGACTGGTACATGCACTGGATGGCGTAGTAGTGAGCGTAATAGAAGTGCGGCTGCTTAGACGAGAACTTGGACTCGTCATGGTCTTTGAGATACGTCATACCACGGCGGACCGAGTGGTGCTCGCGCTGGCCCGATAGTATCAGCGCCAACGTACCGGCTGCGGACACAGGAAATACGCCTTCTTGACGCCCACCCGTAGCCGTGTAGGTGAATCCGCCCGACTCCTCGCCCTGGCAACTGAGCACGTATTTCACGGCGCGGTCGATAGTGGACTGCGGCACGGCGATGCCGGCTTCCCGGGCAGAGTTGAGGGCGACTACATGCATAGCCGTCATGGACAGGTCGGCGTCTTTCGGCTTGGGCGTATAGCGCCATCCGCCCTCTTTGTTCTGGGCGCGCAGGGTGATGTCGACGGCCTCGCGGAGGACCTTGCGAATCTTGGGGTTCTTGCTTTGCCCCCACGCCTCGGAAAGGGCCAGCACGCCAAGCGCGTGCTCGTACATGGCGGCATGATTCGTCCCGCTGCCCAGAAAACCGTCCTGCTCTTCACCCATGGCAATCAGATAGCTCAGGCCCTTTTCCATGGCCTCCCCATACTTGCCCTGCCCGGGGATGTGTCCCTGCAGCATGAACGCCATTAAGGCGATGGAGGTATCGTAAGTGCTTTTTGTAGGAGAGAAACTGCCGTCGTCCTGTTGCTGCGACGCGATAAAGCGCAGTCCGTTGTTGACGGCGACGCGGACCTTCGGGCGAAGTTTGACCAGGTCGATCTCGTCCTTCTCCGCGGCGGGCAGTTCGGGCAGGATGCTCGCCAGGGTGCAAAGCAACGCAATGGCGGTTGTCAGGGCTGTTTTCATTGGGCTAGTACCTCGTAGTAATCTTTGATCTGGTTACGGAACTCTGCGGGCAATTGCGGCAGGTACTCCTGGAGCCCACCTTTCTTCTGGCCTGTCTTGAAGACCTCGTCCGCCAGGATCTTCAACTCGACCGCCTCCCCTTCGGCCTCGGTGGAGGAGGCGCCACCCACTTTGGATGTCGGCGAGCCTTCACTACCAGGGGGGTCAGTGACCTCCCCTTCGGGCGGGGCGTCGCCCGGCGCGGCGCCGGGCGGCGGGGTCATCTTCGGTTTGTTCGGATCCCTCGGGTTCTTCTTGTCCGAGGTCGGCTCACCAGCCGTGCTCGGCATGCCGATCGGGGTATCGCCCTCTCCGGTCGAGGTCGGGCTCTTGCCTACCGAGCCTGGCATTATGCCGTCGCCCTCGGGCATCTCACTTCCGGCAATGTCTCCGGTCTCCTCGCCCTCGCCCTCAGCGGCGGTCTCGGCGGGTTCGTCAGAGGACCGGTCGTCCTGCGTCTCCGACTCGCTGTCGGTCGGACTTACGGCGGGCAGATCGCCCGGCGACGCTAATGAAGATGGGGGCGTAGGCGGAGTATCGGGAATAGCCGGCTGCATTTCGCCCAAAGCCCCTTCCAACTCACTGGCACTCGTCGCCGCATCCATTGCCCGTTCCAGGGCGTCGGCGGCCTCTTGAGCGGCCTGCTCGGCAGCGGGCTGTTTGCCTTCTTCGATCGCGTTCTGTGCCTCATCCATCGCGGCCTGTGCCTCATCCATAGCCTCCTGTGCTGGAGACGGTGGAGACGGTGGAGACGGTGGAGACGGCGGAGACGCTGGAGACGCTGGAGACGGCGGAGACGGCGGAGACGGCGGAGACGGTGGAGACGCTGGAGACGGCGGAGACGGTGGAGACGGCTGCTGTTCTTGCTGCGGTGACTGCTGCGGCAGAGACTCTTGCTGTTGGGATTCTTGTGATTTGGAAAGTTCTGACATCTGCGTATTCAGTTCCATCTGTTGGGCAAGCAACTCGGACTGTTTGGTCGCGAAGTCACGGCCTTGGGCATCCTTGATTGCGGCGTGCAGCTCCTTCTGCTTCTTCGCCAGCTGGGCGAGAAGTGCTACTGCGCTGTTCTCATCCTCCTTGGCGTCGGTAGCAAGGATTTTATGTGCTTCATTCAGAGCAGCGAGCACTGCCTTCTGCGTTGGGACCGCCTTGAGGGGTTTGATCTGCTGAATCTCGGCGCCGGCTTTTTGTATCAGCTTGTCGGGTTTGCTCTTGCGCAAGGCGGCGACAGCGGCGCTAAGGCGTTGGCTTGCGTCGGCATCATCGGTACTTTGTGTCTGGGTTTTCTCCAACAGTGAGAAGAAGTCGGCGTACTGTGGAGTCATTGCCCCCTGCAGGCGATGCAGGCGCGCGGTATCCGCCTTGGCTGCATTGCGATCGTGGATTACCTTGCGACCCCACTGCAGAGTCTTGTCCATGAGCTCTTGCTGGGCCTTAATCAGGATATTGAGTTTTTCGAGAACCTTGTCCTCGGCCAGTGAGGAGGTGGTCTCCTTGAGGATCTTGCCCATATCCTCAAGGATTTTTTGGACCGTATCGTCCGCCTTCCGGATATGCGGCGCTGCGCCAACGATATTTTCGCGAGCACGACCCAAGTGAGAGGCGGCCGCAGGGATGCTGTCCGAAGACAGCGCCAGCAGTTGCCGGCTCATCGCGGCAGTGACCTTCCCGTCCTCCTGCTCATAGAGCCCGTTGGCCTCCAGGTCTCGCAGCAACAAATTGATCCGATTCGCGGCGCTGGAAACCAGGCGCCCGGCCTTGCGTTGGCGCTGTTCCTCGGTTCGCAACTGGTTGCGCACGCCCAACACGTCGGTCACTTCGGCTTGAACGAAGCCCTGGATAGAGAGTAGAACCGACAATACCGCTATGATGCTTGTCTTTTTCATTGTTGCACTCCTTCTTGTATTTTAAGCTTTTTCAAGGCGTCCGCCGCATCTTTTTCGGCTTTCTGGGCTCGTCGGACCTCCGCCATCTCGCGGGTCAGCTCCTCCCGGTACCATTCCACGTAGCGATCGGTGTCGACCACCGCGAGGCTGCGGCGCGTGGAATGGACGATGTGGCCGTCGCCGTCGGGATAGTGATCCTTCACCGACACGAAGTAGGAGAGGTTTGAGTCGGGTTTGAGGTCCGGTACGGTTTTCTTCAGATCCCAGACGAAGTTCACTGTGTCGCTGCTCTTGTTCTTGAAGGTTTGGATGGGAATCCGCTTCTTTTCGCCGTTGTCCACGTAGTAGGTCAACCATGCCTCAGCCAGACCGTGATCGTCCTGAGCCCGCGCCTGCAAGGTAACGCGTTTCTTGACGGTCGCCAGACCGTCCCGGGTCGGTTCGAGCAGCTCCACTTTCGGGAGCGCGTCGGGAATGACTTCGATGGCGTGTTCCACGTCGTCGTACTCAAAGTTCTGACCGCTGACGCCCTCGGTCCAGTGGAAGGTGTACTTGAAGGATTGCTTCACCTTATCCTCACGGAAAGTCCAATGACGATTGTCGCCCTCCTGGACGGCGTCGATTTGCTTGTCACCGATGCGTACTTGCAGGCTTTTCACCGGAGTACGGGTGGTCAGATGCCAGACCATGCTGGCGCCCTCCGGTACCGAGCCGGTCAGGTCGACGCTCGGATCGGCTTCGCGCCGGAGATAGGACGGGTAGGTGCGTTCGATGCGAACGGCCGATACGCTTGGGGCGGGGATTGGGGTGATGCGATAGGTCTTGCTACGGCCATCGCCCAACCGCACATAGTAAAGCAGTTCCTGATTCACCCCCTCGAACGTTCGCGCGAAGGTGGGACGCCCCTTGGAGGCGCCGCTGGCCTGCATGGGGGCGGTCTGCCAATCGCCGCCCTGCTCAGCCGGGCGCACATAGATGGTGCCCTCCTTGGGGATGACGCCGTCGGCGCCGGCCTTTACCACGACGGGGGTCCCGATTTGCACAACCAGATCGCCGCTGACATTGACGACCTGCGTGTTGGTGGGGTAGCTGGCGTCCACGCCGGCGAGACGACTCAGAAGGCTGGCGGCGTGGGCCTGCCAGTTGACGCTGATCAGCAGGAAGAAGAGGGTGATGCCCGCAGAGGCCAGGAGCAGTTTGCGGATCTGCGCGAAATCCACCACTTCGCGGAAATCGATTGAACGGGTCAGGTCTCGCGCCTGTTGGCACATGGCCTCCACCAGTTCGACCGAGGCGCCGCTGTCGACATCGCCATCTTTGAACTGGGTGTAAGAGACCAGAACCGAGGCCAGTTCGGGATGGCGCGTCTCGACCTCCAGCGCCACAATCACCGGATCGAAGGGCTTCAGATGCTTCAGCCACTCGTTCCACAAGACGTAGCCGAGTACAACCCCATTGATGATCAGCAGCAGCAGCCCGAGCTTCAGGTTGCTGTTGACTTGATACAGGATGCCCCAGTCGATGATGAAGTCGACAAAGAGCATGGCTATAAGCCAAAGGAGGAACCGGGCGGCGCCGCGAACGTGGTAAAAACGACGCTCCTGCCGCCAGAGCTGCACCAGTTTCTGGTCGATGTTAGCGGATTTAGACATAGATAGCGTCCTCTGGAATTAACAGCATGCTCATAGGGTTCACACCAAGTGGTCCTTACGTCGTACGTACCATTCCACGCCAGCGAACAGAACGAATAGAATAAACAAGAAAGGCGCATCCCATATGGCTTGCTGCCTGCGAATCGTGGTCGTCAACTTCTTTGGATAGCCGAATTCCGCCGGGAGCGTCGCCAGCTCGCTGAGTGCAACCATCTTGCCGCCGGAGCGATCGGCCATCTGTCGGGCGACCTCGAGATTAACTGCGGTCTCGCGACTTTCCAACGGTACGTTGACGACGGAGAACTCGACAACGTTGGAAGCCTTGGCGTCATCGGGCTGGGTCTTCAGCTGGTAGCGTCCTTCCGCCCCGGCGTAGTGGACGCCGGAATAGAGACCGGGCTGGTTGGGAACAGAGGTTAGCTCCAGTTCCAAGGGGTCACCCCCCTTGGCGTCGCCAACGGTGACGATGTAGGAGGGTTGATCGACCGGCTCGAAGGTCTCGCTCAGCACGTTGGCGAAGATCAACACCTCTTCGCCACTGCCGTAAGACTTGCGATTGGTCTCAAGGGTGATGCGCTTGTTCTGCCCGAGTAGACGCGACAGGGTAAGAAACTTGATGGTCTGCGACCAGAAGCGCCCGTGGTCCCGGCTACCGGCCTCGAGGCGCATTCGCCACAGGGATTCGGTACCGACGAACATGCTCTTACCGTTGCCGTAGGGGCCCCAGGCAACCAGGGGATAGTCCTGGACCGTTTCGGCTTCCTTGGGCAGGGTCACCAGCACCCGGGCCGACGACTTGGCGCGTACCCCGGGCGGGATGTGGTGCAGCGGCGTGATCTTCTCCCATATCTCGATGGTCTCGTCCGGGGTGGAGGCCAGCGCTGTCGAGGGGCTGATCAGCCCGGCCTCGGTCAACACGGGACGCGCCGTATCGGCGATGGGCTCCCACCGTCCGGCGGCAATGGTAACGGGCAGAATGTCGGCGATCGGCGTCTCCAGATAGGTCGACGGAGCCGCCGTCGGGCCTGCAATCATCAGCAGCGAACCGCCGCTTTCCCTGACCAGTTTCTCCATGAGTTCCAACTGCCGCGCGTCGAACTTCGACGAGTCGACGTCGCCCAGAATGATGAGGTCAAACGCCAGGGCGTCGCCGACCTCTGAGGGGAACTCGGCCAAATAATCGTCGGAGATGTCCGCCAGCTTGGGGTCGCCTTCGGTCAGGAGGAACTTGACGTTGAGTCGGTGGTCTCGCAGCAGGACGCGCCGCAGATAGCGGAACTCCCAACGGGGCTGTCCCTCCACGTAGAGGACCTGGATCTTCTCGTCCAGGATGCGCATGCTGTGGCGCTCCTGTTCGCCATTGTTGTCTTCGGAGGTTTCGCCCGGCAAGGGGGTCACGACGGTCGCAATCTCGATCGTGCCGCTCTTGGCCTTCGGGGTGTAGGTTAGCTCGATGAACTGGCTGCCGCCGGTAAGGGCGAAGGGCTTGGTGACGACCTCCTCGTCGTCGACCTTCATGACCAGTTGCGCATTGTCCCCAATGTAACCGCGGGAGTCGACCTGGACTCGGAGCGGGACCTTGTCACCGGCGAAAATGACTTCCGGCGCGATCAGGCGGCGCACCT